>SFHH01000135.1 GCA_004555735.1 Acidaminococcus fermentans | reverse complement strand
TCTACCTGCCGGGCAAAGATCCGGTCGTAGCCGTAATCGTTGCCGATAGCCGTCAGGATGGAGGTATCCGTAGTGAGAGCCAGAGCAGCCATCCCCGGCCGTTCTTTCTGGAAGCGGCCTACGATTTCCGCCGCCCAGTGCTGGGCATCGGCCGCCGAACCACCGTTGCCGCAGAACATCACCTTGCCCCCGGAAGCCAGGGTCAGGGAAATCAGGCCTGCAGCCTCCTCCACAGCTTTCAGCAGCCGTTTGCTGCCCATGACCCGGTGGACCAGTTTCTCATGTTCCAAGAGCCGGGCACCGACGATTTCCTGTGCCTTACCACCGATAGAGGTCATATGTCACACTCCATTCATGATCATTGTTGTACTTCTTGTCCCGATATTCCAGGCCCAGACGGAAGCAGCAGAAATCATGGTACCACCGGTAGATGTATTCATAGACACTGCTCTTGCCCTGGTCGTACCGCATGACGAAATTCACCCAGTCATTGGGTCCCAGCTTCTTGCCCAGCCCCCATTGGACTTCCTTGGACATATCTGGGTCCGCATAGGAGAACACCGAACTGTGTTCCTTTTCATAGTAATAGCCCAGCCAGGTGTTCCAGCCCCCGTCAAAGCTTTTCCGCAGGGTAGCAGAATAGAGCATGGTCTTCTTGGTTTCGTCGGTGATGCTTTCCTTCACCCACTTGTGGCCCATACCCAGGTTCAGGTACAGAGGCCGTTTTTCCTGGGTCAGCCGGATGGGATCATGGTTCAGATACACCCCATATTCCGTATGCCAGCTCCGCTTCCAGTTGTCCTTCCACAGACCGTGGCTGATGTAGGCGGAATAGTTCACCGGGATCCGGTCATCGAACTTGTGGGCTTTGTAAACGAACTTCACATCCCGTTCTTTCCGGATCCAGTTGTTGTCAGAGTCTTCCGTATGGCCGTCCTGGATCTGCACATAGAAGTTCTTTTCATCCTGCCGGTCCGTAAAGAGAGGCCGCCAGCCGATCTTGGAATAATACTTCAGTTCCGCATCCAGGGTATTCTTGCTGCTCAGGGGAATATCCAGGTTGTAGCGCAGCTTCACGCCGTGGTCCGTATCATAGCCGATATGGGGCAGCAGGCTCTGTCGGCTGCCATTATCGTCCATCCGGTTGATCCACCGGTCCCGGGAATAGATGTGTTTGCCTTTGACGAACACTTTCACGTTGTAGGCGATGATCTTGTCCTTGGGATAGATCACCACTTTATCCGCCTTGATTTCCACACAAGGAGGATGTTTCACCGCAGGGCACCGGGTGGTGGTGCCACCGCTGGACAGTTCCACCCGGTCCGGATAGATTTCCCCGATATCCGCTTTGTACAGGTCCTTGCCGTTGTGTCCGGAGATATTCTTCACCGTGCCGGTCTTATCCAGGAAATTGTAATGGCCCCATTGGCCGTCGGTCACGCTGGTGCCCGTGCTGGTCTCATCCACGATCCGGCCCCCGGTCAGGAGATAGACATCCCCGGTCTTGGAATTGCCCTGGGCCTGGGCCGTATAGAGTTTCTGGCTGCCTTGATACAGCCGTACATTCCCCTTGGCTTCAAAATCCCCGGTTTCCGAATTGTACTGGACCTGATCCCCATAAATGGTAATGGGCAGGGTGGATTCGCTGGGAAGTATCTCCCCCTTTTCCTGGCGTTTTTTCTGTTCCTTGGATGTTTCCCGGCTGGCCCGGGTAATGGCTTCCGTTTGGGCATCCGGTTGATCCTGGAGCCGCCGTCTTCCTTCATGCTGATGGGCATAGGACTCCACTTCATCCAAGCTCTGGATCTGGGGCTGATAGGCCGGACCGTCCTTGCTGCTCAGTTTTCCTCCGTCAAAGTCCACGGCCGCGCTGGCCATCCCGGGCAGCGACAGGGCCAATGTAATTCCCAAGGCCAATGCCTTCTTGTTCATAGGATTCTGTCCTCCAATGGATAGTTTCTACAACACCAAATCATCTGCAGCGCGGGCAACTTTCTGCCCGGAAAGCAGGTACACTCTTCAATATTATAACACAAAAGGCCCCTCTCTTCCGCAACTTTGTGTGAAAGAGAGGGGCCGGTGCTTCCAGCCGATTCAAAGGGTCGACGCGTTATAGGCACTGCCGTCATCTTCATCCAGCATAGGCTGGCTGCTGTTCCTGCGTACCAGTTTCTTGGCTTCTTCATCCCGTTTCTGGTCTTCAGCCAGCGCCGCTTCGGTCTCGGCGTCCGCTTTATCTTCCCCGCTGTCTTTCGCAGCAGGTTCTTGGACAGCGTTCTTGTCACCCGCAGGCTGCTCCAGTTCCGTTTCATCCAGAGCCACTCCCGTAGATTTCTTGGGTTGGACCGTCCCGACAGTTTCCTTCTGGGTTTCCTGGACAGGAACCGTTTCAACAGCGGCCGGCTCTCCTGCCGGTTCCTTGGTCACCGCAGAAGCGGGCTGGGCAGCAGAAGGCCCTTCCTGGGCATTGCTCCCATCCAGCTGCTGTCCCACAGCAGAACTGCCGGCCAGGATCACCCCGTCCACGCTGGTATCTTCCGCTACCTGCACATAAGTGTTGGTCCCAGCCGGGATGGTCACAGAAGAACCCTTCACAAAGGCACCGCCCACAACGCCTACCGGCCCAAAGAGGATCATACCCCCGATGGACGCACCGGCGGCACCGGCAGCGGTCTTGGCCTGCTGTTTGGCCAGGTCTCCCACCATCACAGGGACAGCGCCCCCGTTGACGGCCACCACATGGGAAAAGTCCAGGTCGATCCGGGCATCCCGACCGAAGATCCGGGGCTGCACGATTTTCTTGATCTGGCCATAGCCCTTGGCCCCTTTGGGCAGGACCAGCACATCCCCTACATACACATTATCATCCACTACGAAGTCGATGGTGTCTCCCTGCTGGTTGGTCTTGCTGCTGATATCTTCCATGAACTTCACTTTGAGCAGAGAATCCTTAGGCAGCACCACCGTACTGGAAGTCAAACTGCCATTTGGGAAAGCCGCCTTGGTGAGACGGTCCAGACGGCTGCTGAAGGAATCCTTGGCGTATTCCGTACCGAAGATCTGGGTTTCCAGATGGCCCAGCCGGCTTTTAGCCGCATCGGTAGACATCCGGTCGGAGAACTGCCATTCAATGACGTTCATCAGGGTAGCCATGGAAAGCTTCCCGCCAGCCGGAGCTCCTTCCAGCTGGTTGTACAGTTTGTCCACCCGGCTCATGACCGAACCGGAGCTTTTCCGCCCCTCCATATCCATTTCCATTTTGTCCACCCGGGATACCAGGGATCCGGTCTGAACAGCACCATACAGGAAATTTTCTGCGATTTCCAATTTGCCAGCTACCGTATTGGTGGCTGCCATCTCCTCAGCAAAAGCGGGTATCAGGCAGGTGAGACAAAGCAGGGCTGTCAAAAACAGGCTGATGATTTTCTTCTTCAATCCAGACACCTCCGTCAAGGTAATTTTCAGAAACTATCGGTTTTATTGTATCATAAATCAGGATACGACGAAAGGCCCCAGCTTCCCTGCCATTTCCGCCCGCATCTTATCCATCAGTTCATACCGGCGCCGATGATTGGCTCGCTTGGAAGGCTTGAATTCCGACAGCTCCCGCCGTTTTTCTTCCAGAGGGATCCGATAGAATCGGGGATCGGTACAGGGCTCGCCCCCGCATTCCCCCCAGAAATCTCCGAAATTGGTCTTCAGTTTCCGGTCCATCCGCACATGGTTCATGGCGTAATAGCCTGCATTGGTCACTGCATAGATGGCTTCACAGCCCATCAGATCTGCCAGCGTCCGCAGCCCGTAGAAAATCAGATTCTTGGTCCGGTAGCCGAAGAACTGCTTGGTCATGGCCTTCACCGCCTCATTCCCCAGGCTGGTCCCCTGGAGGGCCCCCACCCAGAAGCAGGGTCTCCCCGTTCCCGGATCCGGCCCCAGCCAGAACATGATCTGGTAAAAATCCAATTCTCCCCAGTGGAGGACCAGGGACAGGCAGCCTTCCTTCCGTTGACCGGGATGGAAGAGCAGATCCAGAGTCAGGGGCTTCTCCTGGAAAGAATCGGTCCACAGGTTCACCCGTCCATGCCAGACATAGATTTCCCGGAGGAACTCCGGCGCCAGCTTTTGCTGGAGGATAGCCATATGGTCTTGGATCAGCTTTGTCCTTTCTTCCCAGCCCGCTCCTTTGTAAAAGAACGCCCGGGTGGCCTGTTCCAACAGGCAGGGCATGCCTTGGAGCACCTCCCGGCGCAAAGGATCCTCATGGAAGAACTTCTGGAGCCGTTCCATCTGCTTCCGATGGGTCCGGCAGCGGAGGAGATAGATCCAATAGCGCTTCCGTTCCTTCAGATGCCTGATATTGTAGCAGGCAAGGCCTGCCTTCTTGATTTCCGCCCAATCCATTGCTGTGATTCCTTCCTTATGAAAACAGGGGCTGTTGCATGAGCAACAGCCCCTTTGGTCGCGGGTCGCGAGTCGCGGGCTTGTTGGTACAGACCGAAGATCCAGTTTTGCAGATTCCAGCCGATTTCGTCTTATCATCCTATAGAAAAAACAAACGGCTCGAACCTCCTGGCTCGCGACCCGTGACTCGCGACCCGCGACCCGGGTGTGTGAACTTTTTTTTACACACCCTTTTATTTGTTATTCTTAATGACCTTCTTCAATTCTCTCCGGCAGAACAGGCCGAATTCGTGGTGGGGCCAATCGGACCGGGGATTAATGGCACCCGATTCCATTTCACGGCCGTAGCTCCAGCGATCTACTTTGAACTTATGGTTCAGCATGTTCACCGTGGCAAAACGGCCCCGGTAATCCAGGATGGTCATGGGTTCCCGGCGGAAGTTGTCTTCCGTCACATCGAATTTGTCCACCGCCATGACGATGACCACATCGGCCCCGCTGGCTTTGGCCACGGCTTCCAGCCCGGCTTTGGTAAAGAGATTGTCCTGTTCCTGGAGAGCCACTTTCCGCACAATGTCGGAATCCACCATGTCATATTCCGGATACTGGAAAGCCTTGGCGATTTCATTGCTGAAAACGATGGGTTTCATCCCTTCGTTGTCTTCCACTTTTTCCCCGATCATCAGAGGCACTACAGCCAATTTCAGGGATTTCACCTGAGGCATTGCAGCAGGAGTTTGCTGTTGCGTAGTGGTCTCTGCGGGCTTGGATGGCGTAAAAGTAAAGGTCCCTGCTTCCGCCTGATGGAAAACAGGCAGCATGAGAGCTGCACTGAAAGCAGCGGCAGAAAGCGTTTGCCAGATTTTTTTCATATCGCTACAAACCTCCTAGTAGTCATTTCTATCATTTTATCACATCTGGGGAAGCTTTGGCCAGAAAATTAAAGTTCCTGGCAGTAATCAGAAGCAACCCAGCCGATATCCCCGTTTTCCCGTTCTACCTTGGTCCAATGGAGGCCTCCTCCATCGGCCGCATCCAGGATGGTCACGATTTCACCCTTGGCGAAGTAATCCAGCACATCTCCATTCTGACTGGGGTCGCTGCGCATCCGGACTTCCGTCCCGGTGATCTTGCCCTTCCGGTCCTGGAGACGTGTCTCGGAAGGGATC
>SFHH01000134.1 GCA_004555735.1 Acidaminococcus fermentans | reverse complement strand
GTGACTCGATCTCATCACCGTAAAGGTGACTTGACCCGCACATCTGTCAACAATATTCAGTTCTCAAAGTTCGTCTCGCTGCCTCAGCGACAGCTATTATATATTAGCAGATTTCCATATCTTTGTCAACAACTTTTTTCTTACTCTGTTTCAGTTGAAACAGTCCGTCATTGAAAAGAGAATTGTCTGCTGCTTCCTCAAAGAGAAAGCTTATATATATTACCAAATATAAGTATTCTTGTCAACTGTTTCATTCTTCCATGCCGTATTCATTCTGTCCAGGCTGTCCCTGGGCAAACAGAAGATAAATGAACATCAGTAAGTTCAAGGCCGGCACCACACAGACCAGGAGCCACAGGCCGGAATGTCCCCGATCATGGAGTCGACGGACAGCCAGAGAGATCTGTGAAACGGCCAAGGCAATCAGAGCCACCATCCCCAGCGGAGCCAGGAAGGAAATGATTCCGCTGATCAGGCCAATTACCACGGCGCTCAACAGCAGGATCAGCCAGCGGCAGACATAAGTTCCCCGGCTCAGTCTTCCCTCGAAAGAGAAATACATGGTCTTCCAGGTATTGGCATCTGGGATATTGGCCTGGAAGCGGGCACCAAAGCTGGCATTGTTCCCAGGTCCGTAGGGATTCTGCTGGGTCTGCTGGGATTGATACGGCTGTTGCTGCTGATACTGCTGCCAGTTGTTTCCTTGCTGACCGTTCCCCAGTTCCTGGGTGCCTTTTCCCCCGTTGTTTTCCTGAGTCGGAGCTGCCGTCTCTTCTGGCTTTTCTCCATCGTTTCCGTTCCCCCGCAGGGCCTGGCTGACCGGGGTCAGGACCAGCAGGGTCCCACATTCAGAACAGAAGTTCTGGGAATCTTCATAGATTTTATGACATTTTGGACAGGTTTTCATAGCTTTCTCCTTTATTTTTTCCGGGGATGTTTGGCATAGTAGGCTGCCAGCTGGTCCCCGATGAATTCTCCATAGGTGTCATTTTTCTTATTCCACACATCATTGACTGCGTAGTGGTCCGTCATATTGTTCTGCTCATCAAAGGTACACAGATACAGGGTCCTAGCTTTCTCCCCCTTCACATCATACCGGGTCTGGGAAAGGAGGATCTTGGTCCCATTCACCGGTTTTTTCATCACGGTCTTCTCCCATACCTGGTAGGAGTTGGGCCCTTTCTTTTCCAGAGAGTCCGGATTGAACCATTTCCGTCCCAAGCCAGGAAGTGTCTTGATGAACACCCAGGGTCCCCGCCACCGGGAATAATCCCATTCGTACCGGGCCCGGGTAAAGAGGCTGGTCATAGGCTGGAAATCCTGCCACTCTTGGACTTTCCGGCTGCCGGCCATCTTGTGTCCCCTGGCATCCAGAGGATAACTGCTCAACTGCCGCCATTTCTTGTTTTTCATATCATATTCCCGATGCCGCAGCTCGCCGGTCCTGTTGTGGCTATCCGGCTTGTTCCAGAAGACCTTTTCCCATACCGTCAAAGAGGTGTCTACCGGCCGTTTCAGGCTATCCCGGTCTACATAGATCTTTCCCTCTTCACTTTCCCCTAAGGGCATCCAGTGCACTGCCAAGGCAGGCAGGGGAAGGACTAGCAGCAGCCCTGCCACACAGGCTCCAAGCCATTTTTTCATAACCGACACCTCCGGAATCTTTTTGCTTTGCCCCCCATTATAACATGAAAGAAAGAGGGTGTGAAAAAATGTTTCACACCCCCCAGCCGAGACTCGCGGCCCGCAGCAGGAACTGTTTTCCAGTCCCTGTATTTACTCCTCTTTATGGACCAAGACTTCCCGCACCGCTTTTTCAAATTTGGCCCGGGGAAGCAGCACATAATGGCCGCAGCCCCGGCATTTGATCCCGAAGTCCATGCCTACTCGGAGTACATCCCATTCGTAGGATCCGCAGGGATGGGCTTTCTTCATCCGTACAATATCCCCTACTTTGTAATCCGTATCATTCTTCATGGGCATCATCTACTTTCAGAGTAGAGATATCGGTGATCAAGAACCCTGCATCCCGGATGGTCTGGATAATGTCCATGGCGTTGGTCAAGTCGGCCCGTACAGTAATGGCAGCCCGTTTCGGACCGATTTTCCGAGTCAAGACGGAAATGATATTGACACCCCGGTCTTTGAAGATCTGTGCCAGATCAGCCAGGACTCCCACCTTATCCTGGGTATCTACTGTAATCTTGGTGGATGTCTTCGCATATCCCAGAAGATCTACAAAGGCTTTGAATACATCGGTATCGGAAATGATCCCTACGACCTTATTGGCGGTATCCACCACCGGCAGAGCACCGATCTTGAATTTATACATGAGATAAGCAGCCGTTTCTACCCCGTCTTCTGCCTTCACCGTGATCACGGCTTTGGTCATCAGATCCTTGGCTTTCAATTTGCCCAGGATGTAGTTGACTTCGTACCGGTCCAAGGTACTGGCATCGGAAGGAGTGGCCCTGGAGACATCTCCATCGGTGACGATGCCCTTCAGATAGCCATCCCCATCCACTACCGGGATCCTCCGCAGATTATTATTCAGCATCAGTTCCCGGATTTCCAGCAGGGATTGGTTGGTCGTAACCACTTTCACGACTTTGGTCATCAAATCTTTGACTTGCATGGTTCTGCCTCCTTGTCAGCCGCCCAGATAGGCTTTCTGCACGGCTTCGCTGGCTGCCAGTTCCGCCGCTGTACCGGACAGGACCACCCGTCCGGTTTCCAGTACATACGCACGGTCGGCGATGGAAAGAGCCATATTGGCATTCTGTTCCACCAGCAGGACCGTGGTGCCTTCACTGTTGATTTCTTTGATGATGGAGAAGATTTCCCGTACCAGGAGCGGTGCCAGCCCCATGGACGGTTCATCCAGGAGCAGCAGCTGTGGCCGGCTCATCAGCGCCCGACCCATGGCCAGCATCTGCTGTTCCCCACCGGACAGGGTTCCGGCTGTCTGACTGATCCGTTCCTTCAGACGAGGGAATTTTTCAAAGACTTTTTCCTTATCCCGGGCGATCCCGTCCTTATCCGTCCGGAGATAAGCGCCCATATCCAAGTTCTCCATAACGGTCATTTCTGCAAAGACGTGACGGCCTTCCGGGACCTGGACCAGCCCCTGTCCCACCAATTTATGGGCTGGGATCCCTACCACATCCTTCCCTTTGTAAAGGATGCTGCCGGTCTTGGGTTTGATCAGTCCGGAAATGGTGTGGAGAGTCGTGGATTTGCCGGCCCCATTGGAGCCGATCAAGGTCACGATTTCTCCATCTCCCACTTCCATGTTCAGGTCCTTCACGGCGTGGATGGCTCCATAATAGACATTCAGATTTTTAATGGTGAGCATCAGGATACCTCCTCGCCCAGATAGGCTTTGATGACCCGTTTGTTGTGCTTGATTTCATCAGGGGTCCCGTTGGCGATGCAGATGCCATATTCTAAGACGTAGATCCGCTGGCAGACATTCATGACCAACCCCATATCGTGTTCGATCAAGAGGATGCTCAGGTTGAATTCCTTCTTGATCCAACGGATCATTTCCATCAGTTCTTTGGTTTCCTGGGGATTCATCCCGGCTGCTGGTTCGTCCAGCAGCAGCAATTTGGGAGAAGTAGCCAGGGCCCGGGCGATTTCCAACCGCCGCTGTTCCCCATAGGGCAGGTTCTTGGCCGTTTCGTCCCGGAGCTTCTCCAGATGGAAGATCTTCAGCAGGGCCAAAGCTTTTTCTTCAATGGTTTCTTCTTCTTTGAAGTAGCGGCCGAAACGGCCGATGGCTTCCACCAATCCATACCGGACCTGGCTGTTGAAAGCAATCTTTACATTGTCCAATACGGACAGTTCAGAAAACAGCCGGATATTCTGGAAGGTCCGGGCGACCCCCATCTGGGTCACCTGATACGGTTTCTTCCCATTGATCCGCTGGCCGTTGAAAGTGATTTCTCCCTCAGAAGGTTCATATACCCCTGTGAGCATGTTGAAGGCCGTGGTCTTACCGGCACCGTTGGGGCCGATGAGGCCGATCAGTTCTCCTTCATCGATCTGCATGGTCAGGTTGGATACAGCCCGCAGACCACCAAAGATCATAGAAGCATTATTCACTTTGAGCAGTTCCGCCACGAGACCCACCTCCCAGTTTGATAGATTGGAACATCTTCAGGCTCAGTTCCTTATTGCCAAAGATCCCCTGGGGCCGGTTCAGCATCAGGACGATCAGAACGATGGAATAGATCACCATCCGCCATTCCGGATAATCAGCCAGAGCCGCAGAAATGGCGGTCAGCAGCACAGCTCCGGAAATGGACCCGCTGATGGAACCCAGTCCGCCCAGCACCACCATGGTCAGCACGTCGAAAGACCGCATGAAAGTGAAGGAAGCCGGATGGGCAATGTAGTAGTAATGGGAGAACAGGGCACCGGCGGTACCGGCAAACCCCGCCCCGATGGTAAAGGCCATGACCTTGTACTTGGTGGTGTTGATGCCCATGGTTTCGGCGGCGATTTCATTTTCCCGGATGGCCAGACAGGCCCGTCCGTCTGCGGAATTCTTGAAATTTTTGATAAAATAGACCACAAATACCATGATCCAGAAAGCAATGGGGAAGGTGGTCAGACGGGGGATCCCCATGAAGCCGGAAGCCCCTCCCACATAATCGATGTTCAGGATGGCAATCCGGATGATTTCTCCCAGACCCAAGGTAGCAATGGCCAGATAGTCCCCGTTCAGCCGCAGGGTGGGCATGCCGATCAAAAAGCCCAGGAAAGCGGCAGATACGGTGGCCACGATCAGGGCAATGGGGAAATCCATCCCCAGCTTCACCGTAATGATGGCGGAAGTATAAGCCCCTACGGCCATGAATCCCGCATGGCCGATGGAGAACTGGCCGGTGAGACCGTTGATCAGGTTCAGGCTCACGGCCATGATGATGTTGATCAGGATCAGGATCACGTTGGTTTCCCAGTAGTCATCCAGGATCTCTTCGTCAAAGAGGAAGTAGAACACAGCGAAGAGGATCACCATGAGGCCCAGGCCCAATAAGTCCTGTTTGTGGAGCGATTGACGTAAACTCTTCATGGCAGTCACCTACACTTTCTCTTTCACGTTCTTGCCCAGAAGGCCCGTCGGCTTATAGAGCAAGATCAGGATCAGGATGGCAAAAGCCGCTGCATCCCGGTAAGTGGAAGAAAAGAAACCGGATACCATGGCTTCCACCAGTCCCATGATGATCCCTCCCAGCATGGCGCCGGGCAGGATCCCGATACCGCCTACTACAGCAGCGATAAAGGCTTTGATCCCAGGCATCATCCCCATAAGCGGATCGATGGAGTTGTAATAGATTCCTACCAGGACCCCGGCAGCGGCTGCCAAGGCAGATCCCAGAGCAAAGGTGGTGGAAATCACCCGGTCGGTATCGATGCCCATGAGCTTGGCCGCATCTGCATCATAGCTGACGGCCCGCATAGCTTTCCCGGCCTTGGTCCGGTTGACGATATAGGTCAGGGCCAGCATCAGCAGAAGGGCACTGATCAGGATCAGGATCTGTTGGTTGTTCACCACGATGCCCCCGATGTTATAGACGGTCGGAGAAAATACCGGTGGAAA
>SFHH01000133.1 GCA_004555735.1 Acidaminococcus fermentans | reverse complement strand
GGGAATGGACCAGGGCCATGGCGCTGGTGAAATCCAGGTCGGACAGATCCAGGTAGAAATGGCGGATCTGGGTGGCCGTGAGCATCCCTTTATAGACGATGGTGTGGCTGGACAGGCTGGCAATGTAGAAATCCGACCCCATTTTCTTGCTGGCCGGGGTGATGCGTTTTTCTGCCAGGCGCCGGATCACATAGAGCTTCCGTTCGAAATCCATGGAATCCTGCAGGTCCCGGCTCCGCCCGATGAACACCTGGATGATCCGGGGCCGGACCGAAGCCGCCGTTTCCCCGATGCAGGTGTCATCTACGGGCACATCCCGCCAGCCCAGGACGGTCTGCCCTTCTTCCCGGACGATTTCTTCAAAGGCTGCCTTCTGTTTCTCCAGGAAAGCATCGTACCGGTGGGCGAAGATCATCCCCACCCCATACTGGCCTTCCGGAGGCAGCTGGAACCCCAAAACGGCACATTCCCGGCTCAGGAAAGCATGGGGGATCTGGACCATGATCCCGGCCCCGTCCCCGCTTTTATGGTCGGCCCCTTCGCCGCCTCGGTGCTTCAGGTTCTCCAGGATGTCCAGGGCATCGTAGACGATGTCATAGGACCGTTCTCCCTTGATGTTGACGATGAAGCCTACCCCGCAGGCATCATGTTCGTTGGCTGGATCATACATGCCCTGCCGCTGCGGCAGGTCCCGCAAATTTTCTTCCATTGTACAGCCCCCCATTTGGCTCGAATTCTCCTTTTGATTCTCCGTAGAAAGTCTCTGCATCCGGTCAATCTCCGCTTACCATGGTCAAGAGGCATTGTCCTCTGGAAGCATTACTTCCTTTTTAGAGTGATAGAGTATGTGGATGATTTTACTCTTTTTCAACGGATGTGTCAAACAATTTTATACACAAAGTCCGTACTTAAGGTACTTTTGTATCTCAAGTACGGACAAATGAGAAAGAATACAGTATTCTTTTACAAAAAAAGCTGGGGTGGTCTTTATCCCTCCCTCTTGTCTCTTCCTGCCAGCTTCCCATACAGCCCCAGGCAGATGAGTACGGAAACCAGGGACCCGCCGGCTGTAGCCAGGCCCATGGGCAGCAAGGTATCCGGGAACGCTTTGCTGGCGGCGTACACCAGGGGGATCCGGGCCAGGACGATGGAGATCACATTATGGATAAAGGAAAACTCTGACCGGCCCCAGGCGCAGAAATAGCCACTGTAGCTGAAATGGAAACCGGCAAAGAGCACGTCCACGATATACCCCCGGAGGTACGGGGCTCCGGCACGGATGACAGCCGGCTCCCGGGTGAAGGCCCCTACAAAATAGGGAGCCGCCGGCTGCATCACCAGGATCATGAAGATCCCGAAGGCCGCTGCCGCTTTCAGGGCATCCTGCAGGATGGCCCGGGCCCGTTCCGGCTTGTGGGCCCCGATATTCTGGGCTCCCAGGGCGGAAACGGTGCTTAGGAGGGAAGAAGGCACCAGGAATACGAAACTGATGATCTTCTCCACGATGCCCACCGCTGCCGCATCGGTGATCCCCCGCTCATTGGCGATGACGGTGATCACTAGGAAAGCCACCTGGATGAAGCCATCCTGGAGAGCGATGGGAACCCCGATCCGCAGCAGCTTCCGGATCACTTCCCTCTGGGGTTCCAAGTGTTCTTTCCGGAGGCTGATGCCCAGATGGTACCAGCGGATCATGAAAACGGAAATGGCTACGCTGACGGCCTGGGACAGGGTGGTCCCCAGGGCGGCCCCTGCCGGCCCCATCTGGAAGATCCCCATAAAGAGATAGTCCAGGAAAATATTGACAGCGCAGGCAATGGCGATGAAGATCATAGGGCTCCGGGAATTCCCCAGGCCCCGGAAGATGGCACTGATGATGTTGTAGGCGGTGATGAAGGGGATCCCCAGGAAACAGATGGTCAGGTACTCCACCGTACCGGGGACGGCCTCCGCCGGGGTGTGCATCAGGGCCGCGATTGGCTGGGCCAGGAATGTAAGGAGCGTCGCCAGCACCAGGCTGCACCCCAGGAAAAGGGTCAGGGTATTCCCCGTGGCCCAGGCTGCCTGTTCCCGTTTGCCACCCCCCACGGCCTGGGCAATGGTCACGGTGGTCCCCATGGCCAGGCCCACCAGCATCACCGTCACCATATGCATCACCTGGCTGCCGATGGAAACAGCCGTGATACTGGCCGCTCCCTCGAACTGGCCGATGATGAACAGATCCGCCATCCCGTACAGGGTCTGCAGGAAATAAGAACAAAGATAGGGCAGGGCGAATCGCCCCATGGTCTTCCACACACTGCCCCGGGTCGCATCGATTTCCATAAAAAAACTCTCCTCCGCAATAAGGTTCACCTATACAGTAAACCCTATAACGATTGGAGAGTCAAGAAAAAAAGCTGTTGCATGCGTATGATTTTCACGCATGCAACAGCCTCTCCTGTCTGTCACAGATACTTCTTTTCCATTTTTTCCAACATAGCCAGATAATGGTCCTGGACCCCTTTGGCCTTTTCTTCTTCCTCGAACTTCCGGCTCTTGGCATCGATGGCTGCCAGGTCTTCCGCAGCCAGTTGGTTCTCGGCAAAGGTGTACACCACATTGTTTTCTTTTTCCACATGGCGTTTCAGCAGCCGGGCGTAGCCCATGGCTTCTGTGAGGATATCCAGTTTGTATTCCGTCTTGGGATCCTTTTCATAGTCGTCCAGGGCCGTAGCCAGGCTCATCACATGGTCCCGCCCCAGGTCGTGTTCCACCAGCATCCCATGGGTCACCAGGTTATCCGCCACCCGGCCCAGCTTCTGCACCATCACCGGGAACAGGAACTTCTCTTCCTTCCCGTGGTGGTGTCTGTCCGCATAGTTCCGGATGAAGTCCACCATCTCCCGGAAGTCGGCCACTTCCACCGGCTTCCCTTCCAGGATCCCGATGGAGGCCTGGCGGATCACTTCCAGCATCCGGCTGATGTTGGCATGTTCCTGGACCATCAAATCAATGCTGTAGTTCATGGCACGCCTCCTTCAGGCTGCTTTGGGACGCAGCACATAATGGGTGTGGTCTTCCTGTTCCAGGGTGTAGCTGGTCTTTTCCAGCATCCCTGCCATCATGGCATCCCGCAGGTCATAGTACACTGCCGGGTTCACATCTGCTTCCTGCCAGAAACCCCCGTGGAGGTCATCGGTCTGGTCCCATGTGAAGGCGTCGGGATCCTGATCCGTCACTTGGTTCACCCGGTCACAGGGCATCCCGTTCAGGAAAGCGTCTTCAAAGGCCTGGTAGATGGCAGAAGCATCGGCGTCCGCCGGCAAAGCCCGGTCCCGTCCTGCCTCCCGGGCAATGGTTTCCAGATCCGGCAGCAGCCCTTCATTGTGGTGGAGCAGGGCGGAGACCAGCTGGGCATAGCGGCCTTCCGCATCATGGATCCGATTTTGGAGCCAGCCATGGATATTCATGGTATCGATCAGTTCGTCCAGGGGACGGGTTTCTTCTTTCACATAATCCGCTGCCGGTTTCTCCCCGGTGCTCCAGCCCTTCTGTTCTGCTTCTGCAGCGATCCGGGCGATGATGGCCTCCTGGAGCTGGATCTTACCGTACAGCCAATGATGGATGGGGCCCAAAAATGCGCTCATGGTCTCCCCTCCCCTCAGTCTTCCGCCAGGGCAGCGTTCACCGCAGCCACTACTTTTTCCGGATCCAGCCCATGGACAAAGGCCGCATCATTCAGGGATTCCATTTGAGAAGAAGGACAGCCCAGGCAGTGCATCCCCACAGCCTGGAGAGCCGGGATGGCTTCCGGATGTTCCGCACAGATCTTGCCGACCAGCATATCGCCCGTGATTTTCTTGTTGTTTTCCATTTTCTTTTCCTCCATTGTATGATGATTTTATTTTTCCCAATCAGCAGGACCTGGCCTTGGGACAGGTCCTTTCCATCGGTCATCGGCCATTGACCTTTGACCGATTTTGTTCGTTGTTTCCTTACAGTTGTTAGTATACTGGAGGAACGAAAAAAGATATGTTGTTAAAACAACATATCTCACTTTTCTTATTCAATTATTTTCAGCGGGTTCCACTTCTTCCGAAACAGCCGGTTCCGGTTCTGCCGGCTGGGGATCTTCCACCCGGTTGGGATACAGCAGGGAATCTCCCCGGCCCGGGGTCAGGGCATAGCCGTATTTCTTCAAGTATCGGTACATGACTTCCACCGTGTGGAGCATCTTCTTTTGGGCGCTGCGGTCCAGGTCCCCGGGATCGGCCGGAGGCGCCATGGGCATCCGCAGCACATTGGCCCCGCTCTGGACACTGAGGATCTGCCCATGGGCATGGATCCGCCGGAGGGACCAGGGCGCCACGATATTGGCCCGGGGGAAGAGGATCCGCAGCACCGCTGTCAGCCGCAGGTATTCTTCCAGGGCCATCCGGTCCTGCTGCCGGAAAGGCGTCCCATCTTCCGGCAGGAAGGGCGTCAGGGTGATGGAATGGGGTGCCAGTTCCTGGAGCAATGTCAGGTCCCGGACCAGGTATTCCGTCTGTTCATAGGGAGCCCCCACCAGGAAGCCGGTATCCGTTTCGAATCCCAGGTCCTTCAGATCATTCACACAAGCGATCTTGGTGGACAGAGCATGGGTGGGCGGATGGAGCCGGGAAAAATGCAGGGGATCTGCCGTCTGGAAGCTGAGGAAATACCGCTGGGCCCCAGACTGATGGAGCCGATGGTAGGACTGCCGGCTCCGTTCCCCGATGGAAAGCCCCAGGGCGCAGTCCGGGAACTGCTGCTGCAGGTTCCGCAGCAGATTGCACATGATCATATCCGTATAGTAGTGATCCTCTCCCCCCTGGAGCAGGAAGGACCGAATGCCCAGTTCGTACCCCAGGCCGCAGGCGCCCCGGATCTGTTCCCAGTTCAGCCGGAACCGAGGCAGGTCGTTGTTTTCCGACCGGCGCTGGCAGAACAGGCAGTTCTGGGGACAGTGGTTGGTGAATTCCAAGACCCCCTGGAAATACACTTTCCGGTGGAACACGAAATTCATGGCCTCCTGGGCTCCCCGGAACAGCTTGGCCCGAAGCAGAGGATCTTCCGTCAGCAGAAGTGCCTTATATTCCTCTTCCGTCAGAACAGAATATTCCTTCAGCTTATCCACCAGATCCACGATTGCCACCTGCTCTTTCTCTCGATTTTTCCTATTCTTTTATTATAATGCCTGCCGGCCCCCGTTGTCCACCAAAGGCAGGGTCGCTGCATGGTAAAGACCGGCGGATATTCCGTCACTGCAAAGGGGATCCCTTCTTCCTCCAGCAGCCGGTAGATCGCTTCTTTTTCCATCCTGGACCCTCCTTGCCAGAAAAAGAAAAAAGGCTGTCCGCTAAGACAGCCCTTCGGTTATGTGGCGGAAGGGGTGGGATTCGAACCCACGGTCCCTTGCAGGATCGCCAGTTTTCAAGACTGGTGCCTTAAACCGCTCGGCCACCCTTCCATGTATAGAACAGATTAAGTATAGCGTAGGGGAGTGGGGATTGTCAAGTTTCTCCATTTCTATGGAAAGGCCGCCGGAACCTCCGGCGGCCCTGTCACTGGTCACTTGTCACTGGTCACTGGACGATAGAACGTAATATTTT
>SFHH01000132.1 GCA_004555735.1 Acidaminococcus fermentans | reverse complement strand
GATGGTGAAATTAAAATAAAAACAGACGTGAGCAAAAATCGCTCACGTCCGTGTGTGGTAGATGAATTGGAGCTTACCCCAACATTTGACAAAGAACCTTTTTTTATGCCAACTCTTTCCGTACCACTTCCGCGATGGCTTCGGTGATATTGTCCAGTTCCACCTGGTTGGGGCCTTGGGCCATGATCCGGATCAACGGTTCCGTACCGCTGGCCCGGACCAGCACCTGGCCGTCGTCTCCCAGTTCTTCCGTATATTTCCGGACTACCTGGGCGATGGCCTGGTTTTCCTGCCAGCCGTTCTTGTCCTTCACCCGGACATTCAGCAGGGTCTGGGGATATTTCACCATCAAGGCCCCCAGCTGGGACAGGGTCTGGTTGTGGCGGACCAGGCTGCCCAGGAGCTTCACCCCGGTCATCATCCCGTCCCCGGTACGTACCAGGTCTCCGAAGATGATGTGGCCGGACTGTTCGCCGCCCAGTTTATAGTCATGCTTCAACATCTCTTCCAGTACATACCGGTCCCCTACGGAGGTTTTCACCGTAGAGCCGCCATGTTCCTTCATGGCCTTGGCCAGGCCCACATTGCTCATCACCGTGGTGACCAGCACATTGTCTTTCAACTTGCCGGCCCGCATCAGGTCCAGGGCGCAGATCAGCATGATCTGGTCCCCGTCCAGCACTTCGCCGTTCTCGTCCACAGCCAGGAGACGGTCCGCATCCCCGTCGTTGGCCAGGCCGCAGTCGGCCCCCACTTCCTTCACCTTGGCCTGGAGAGCTTCCAGATGGGTGGAACCGCAGCCGTTGTTGATGTTGATCCCGTTGGGCTCATGGAAGATGGGGATCACATGGGCCCCCAGGGTCCGAAGGATGGCCGGGGCGATCTCACTGTTGGCCCCGTTGGCACAGTCCATGACCACCTTCAGTCCGTTCAGCTTCACATCGGCACTGTCCACGATATGCTTCACATACAGCATGCCCATATCCGGTTCCTGGATCACCCGTCCCAGGTTGGATCCGGTCACCGTCTGGGTATAATCCACCGGCTGGTTCACGATGGCTTCGATCTCGTCTTCCACGGCATCCGGCAGTTTATAGCCGGTCCGGGCAAAGAACTTGATCCCGTTGTCCTCAAAGGGGTTGTGGGAGGCGGAAATCACCACCCCTGCATTGGCCTCCAGCTTTTCTGTCAGATAGGAAACCGCCGGCGTGGGGATGACCCCCAAGAGATGGGCATTGCCCCCGGCGCTGCAGATGCCGGCAGCCAGAGCGCTTTCCAGCATGGTGCCGGAAAGACGGGTATCCCGTCCGATCAGGATCTTGGGAGATTTCACCTCCCGTCCGAAATACTGAGCCGCCGCACGGCCCAGCTTATATGCCAGTTCCGCATTGAGTACAGGACCATTGGCGACGCCGCGGACGCCGTCCGTTCCAAACATTCTAGCCATCAGAACCCTCCAGCTTGCATTGGTATTTGCTGCTTATTTTTCTTCTTCTACTTTCCGGCCTGCCATTTCCACCAGCATTTCGCCAGGGGTGATGTTATGGTAAGCCAACAGCACTAAGCAATGATACCATAAATCCCCCATCTCGTAAACAACTTGGTCCGCATCGCTGTTCTTGGAAGCCAGGATGGTCCGGGTGGTGTTGGCGCCCAGTTCCGTCAGGAGATTGTCCTGGCTGGGGGCCGGCAGCAGCTTCCGGGTCTCTTTCTGCTTTTCCTGATAGCAGACGATCTGCTTGTACAGTTCGTTGATCACCTGGGGCAGCCGGTTATCGGCCACAGGCAGGCTTTCCCCGGAGGCACTGTTCCACAGGGGATTGAAGAAGCAGGAATAGTTCCCGGTATGGCAGGCGGCGCCCTTCTGCTCCACCTTTACCAGGAGCGCGTCTCCGTCGCAGTCATAGGTGATGCTGTACACCTTCTGGGTGTGCCCGCTGGTGGCTCCCTTGTTCCACAGCTCCTGACGGCTCCGGCTCCAGAACCAGGTGTAGCCGGTTTCCACCGTGCGGGCCAGGCTGGTGCCGTTCATGTAAGCCAGCATCAGCACCTTGTCCGTCTTCACATCCTGGACGATGGCAGGGATCAGTCCCCTGTCATCGAACTTCAGCTTGCTGATATCGATTTTCATAACCGTACGTCCACTCCTTTGCTCCGCAAATATTCCTTCACCTGGCGGATCGTGAATTTCCTGTAATGGAATACGGAGGCGGCCAGCGCCGCATCAGCTTTCCCGGCTGTAAGGACTTCGTAGAAATCTTCCAGGGAACCAGCTCCCCCGGAAGCGATCACGGGCACAGGGACCGCTTCGGCCACTTTCCGGGTAAGGGGGATGTCGAAACCGTCCTTGGTGCCGTCCGCATCCATACTGGTCAGGAGGATTTCCCCTGCCCCCAGGGATACGGCTTTCTTCACCCATTCCAGGGCATCCAGGCCGGTGGGCGTATGGCCTCCGTTGATGTACACTTCCCAGGAATCTTCTCCCCGGCGTTTGGCATCCACAGCCAGGACCACACACTGGTTCCCGAAGGCTTCTGCGCCCCGGCTGATCAGGTTGGGATCCTTGACCGCTGCCGTGTTGAGGCTGGTCTTGTCCGCTCCGGCCAGGAGCACGGCCCGCATATCCTCGATGGAAGAGATGCCGCCGCCCACGGTCAGGGGCATGAACACTTCCCGAGCCGTCCGTTCGATGGTCTCCACCATGGATTTCCGTTTTTCCAGGGAAGCGGTGATATCCAGGAACACCAGCTCATCGGCCTGTTCCTTTTCGTAGAGGGAAGCCAGTTCCACTGGGTCTCCGGCATCCCGGAGGCTGACGAAATTGGTCCCCTTCACCACCCGTCCGTCCTTTACGTCCAGACAGGGAATGATCCGTTTTGCCAGCATGCTCTACGCCTCCTTCGCAATCGCAACAGCCTGGCGAAGGTCGATGGCGCCGGTATACAGCGCCTTACCTATAATACACCCTTCTATGCCATCTGTTTCTCTTTTTTTCAAAATTTTCAAATCTTCCAGGCTGGCCACCCCGCCGCTGGCCGTCACCGCCAGGCCGGAAGCCTGGGCCACCTTCACCGTGGCTTCTACGTTCACCCCGCTGAGCATGCCGTCCCGGGCGATATCCGTGAAGATGATCCGCTGTACGCCGTCTTCCGCCATTTTCCGGGCCAGTTCTTCTGCCTGGATGTGGCCGCTGGCTTCCCAGCCTTCCACTGCCACGTCTCCGTTCTTGGCATCGATGCCTACCACGATCCGGCCAGGATACTTTTCACAGGCTGCCTTCACCAGATCCGGATCCTTCACGGCTGCAGAGCCCAGGATCACCTGGTGGACGCCTCTGTCCAGCAGCCGGGCGATGTGTTCCATATTCCGGATACCGCCCCCCACTTCGATGGGGATATTCCCCTGTTTCAGGATGGCGTCGATGGACAGGAGGTTCCGGCTTTCCCCGGCGACGGCCCCATCCAGATCCACCACATGGATGCAGCTGGCCCCCTCATCGGCCCACTTTTTCGCCATGGCACCGGGATCGGTGCTGTAGACTGTCTCTTTAGAAAAATCGCCCTTCACCAGGCGGACGCAGTTGCCTCCCCGCAGGTCGATGGCTGGATAGATGTTCATAGTTTCCACTCCTTGAAGGCTCGCAGCATGGCCAGGCCGGCAAAAGAGGACTTCTCCGGATGGAACTGGAAGCCCTGGACGCTGCCCTGGCCCACGCTGGCCGTAATCTGGGTCCCGTAATCGCAGACCGATGTGATGATGGACGGATCTTCCGGCACCGCATGGAAGCTGTGGACGAAATACACATACTTCCCGTCCGCTTCCTGCAGCAAAGGGGAAGGGTTCACCGTAGAGATCCGGTTCCAGCCCATATGGGGGATCTTGTACCCAGTGACGATTTTCTTTACCTGCCCCTTGAAATAACCCAGGCCCTTCACTCCCGGTGCTTCCTCGCTGCCTTCAAAGAGCAGCTGTTCGCCCAGGCAGATGCCCAGGAAAGGCTTGCCGCTGTGGAGGGCTTCCTGGACAGCGTCTTCCAGGCCCCGGCTGCGCATGGTATCCATGCAGTCCCCAAAGGAACCCACCCCCGGCAGGATCACTTTGGGAGCGGCTGCGATGACCTTGGGGTCCCCGGAGACCACCGGGCTGGCCCCGATCTTCAGCAGGCCGTTGTAGACGGAATGCAGGTTGCCCCGTCCATAATCGATGATCACAATGGTGTCTTTGTCCATATTACAGTGCCCCCTTGCTGCTCATCACCCCGTGCACCCGGGGATCCAGGGCCACAGCCTGGCTCATAGCCCGAGCCACCCCTTTGAAGATGGCTTCCAGCATATGGTGGGTGTTCTTCCCGTAGGGTACGTTGATGTGGAGTGTCAGGCCGCAGTTCATGGCCAGGGCCCGGAAGAAATCCTCACCCATTTCCGTGTCGAAATTCCCCAAAGTCACCCGGGGGATGAGTTCTGCATTCCACACCAGGTAGGGCCGGCCGGAAAAGTCCAGGGCGATTTCCGCCAGGGCTTCATCCATGGGCAGCAGGAAACTGCCGTACCGATGGATGCCCTTTTTGTCTCCCAGAGCCTGGGCAATAGCCTGGCCCAGGGCGATCCCCACATCTTCCACCGTATGGTGGCAGTCCACTTCCAGGTCCCCTTTGGCCCGCACTTTCAGATCCATGAAGGAATGGACCGCCAGGAGGGTCAGCATATGGTCCAGGAAGCCCACTCCGGTGGCGATGTCCGCCTTGCCGGTACCGTCCAGGTCCAGTTCCACCAGGATCTGGGTCTCTTTCGTATTCCGTTCCACTTTCCCTTGCCGCATAACCAATGGCCTCCCTTGTTTACAGGATGATGTCCCTGATGGCTCCGATGATCAGGGGATTTTCTGCCGCCGTGCCTACGGTGATCCGCAATCCCCCGGGCAGCCGGGGATTCTGGGAATAGTTCCGTACCAGCACTTTCCGAGCCAGCAGTTCCTTGAACAGGTATCCGCCGGCTGCCATGGCCTTCTCTCCGCTGGGCAGATCCGCTGCTCCGGCTTTTTCTGCCAGTCTGTCCAGGGCCTTCCCCGCCGGCAGGGCCAGCAGGAAGTTGGTGGCGCTGGGCAGGACCCGGAATCCCAAGGCTTCCAGATGCTCCCGCAGGTATTTCCGGCCGCTGACCACCGCATCCACCCGTTCCCGGAGCACTTCCGGCTTGCTGAACAGCAGTTCCGCTGCCAGGATGGAGACCCCGTTCACCGTATAGGGCAGCAGCACCTTTTTCAGGACCTTCATCACGGCTGCGCTGCCCACACCATAACCGATCCGGAGATTGGCCAGGCCGTAAGCTTTGGAGAAGGTCTTCAGCACCAGCAGGTTGTCCACTTCATTGACCAGGTCCAGGGTGGACAGTTCTTCCACCTTCCCCTCTTCCACGGCAAAATCCAGATAGGCTTCGTCCATGATCACTGGGCAGTCTACATTCCGGATGATTTTTTCCATGGCGGCTCTGGAATTGAAGTTCCCCGTGGGATTGTTAGGGTTGCAGATGATCAGCAGGGCCGGTTTTTCTTCTTCACAGAAGGCGATGACCCCCTCCGGATCCACGAACCCGTCCGCCGTCAGCGGGAACAGCACCG
>SFHH01000131.1 GCA_004555735.1 Acidaminococcus fermentans | reverse complement strand
TTCCATCTGGCTACAGCAGAGGAGGGAGAGAGATGGAAAAGACTACGAGGAAACTGCTGGTGCTGCTGGCTTGTATCGCCTGCCTGTTCTGGGCTTCTGCCGCCCTGGCTTCTTCGGCGGTCCGGGATGACGGGACCTTTAAGGGTATCCGGCTGGCCGGCAAGGTACGGGTGGTGGAATATAACCCGGATATCAAAGTGCAGGTGGTCACCAGCTTCCCGGATCTGAAGGTGAAAGTGGTGGATCATTTCCCATCGGAAATCGGGGAATGGCAATTCGTGGAATACGGCGAAGACTTCACCATCCAGTTCGTAACCAGCTTCCCGGATATCCGGATCAAGTACGTGACCAGTTTCCCAGGGCTGCCGTAAGAAGCAGGCAGCGTAACGAATAACGAGTAAAGAGGGAAGAGAGATATGCCATTCCATCTGATTCATGCAGATATCACAAAATTGGATACGGACGCCATTGTCAATGCGGCCAATTCCCAGCTTTTGGCGGGAAGCGGGGTGTGCGGAGCCATCTTCCGGGCAGCAGGCAGCCGGGCAGAGGGGCTCCAGAAAGAATGCCTGGCCAAGGCTCCCTGTCCTGCTGGACAGTCGGTGCTCACCGGCAGTTATGGACTCCCCGCCCGGTACATCATCCATACGGTAGGGCCTATCTGGCAGGGCGGGAACCAGGGTGAAGCAGCCCTCCTGGCCAGCTGCTACCGCTCTGCGCTGAGTCTGGCCTGGGAAGCCCATTGCCGTTCCATCGCCTTTCCCTTGATTTCTTCCGGCATCTTCGGCTATCCCAAAAGAGCAGCCCTCCTGGTCGCCCGGGAAGCCATCACCCGGTTCCTGGAAGACCATGAAGAAATGGAGGTCTATCTGGCCCTCCTGGACCGGAGCGCCGTAGAGCTGGGTGAAAAGCTGGAAAAGGGACTGGAACACTATGTCCACATCTACTGCCAGCCGGAAAGCAGGGGGAGACGGCAGACGGAAACGGTTATCCAGGCTTTCCAGGCGCTGTCTCTGGAACATGCCATGGCTTCCGAGGCTTCCCGCTCTCTGGAAGACGATGTGAACCACCTGGCGGAAAGTTTCAGCCAGCAGCTCTTCCGGCTCATCGACCAAAAGCATTATGGGGATGTGGAAGTGTACAAACGGGCCAATATGGACCGGAAGCTGTTCTCCAAGATCCGCAGCAACCGGGGGTATCAGCCCAAAAAGAAAACGGTCCTGGCCCTGGCAGTGGCTCTCCATCTGACGGTGGAAGAAACCCAGAAGTTCCTGGAAAGCGCCGGCTATGCCCTCTCTTCCAGCCGGGAAACGGATGTGATCGTCCGGTATTTCCTGGAGAAGGGCCAATACGATATCTACACCATCAATGCAGCCCTGTTCCGATACGGCCAGCCTGAGCTGTAAATGTCGCCTGCCAGGCGACCCGAAGACCTCCTGTTTCTGTTACACTGGAACCAGCAGAAAACAAGGAGGTCTTCATCATGAAAGATTTTGCAGAATTGGTTTGCAGGTTCCTGGAAAAACAGCAGGCTATGGAAGGGGAAGCCGTCCTGACTACGGTGCTGTTTTCCGATGACATCCAGGTGCTCCATGACCGCTGTCCGGTGAAAGGGGTGCGTTCCCTGACGGGCCGGGATTATGAGCCAGAAGGATGTACGGCGCTTTTGGATGCCCTGGGCAGGACCCTGCGCCGGGTGCGGGAAAATCAGCGTCGGCTGGTCCCTGCCTACCGGCCGGAGCGGACCATTGTGGTGGTGATCACTGACGGGATGGAAAATGCCAGCAGGGAGTACACCCTGGGCCGGGTACGGAAACTGATCGCTCAGTGCAAAGAGGCCGGCTGGGAGTTCCTGTTCCTGGGAGCCAATATGGATGCGGTGGCGGAAGCGGCCAAAATGGGCATGGAAGCCAATGACGCAGCCAATTATGTGAGTGACGCCAAGGGCAGCGGGATGGCTTACAGCACGGTGGGGGAAACGGTCCAGTTCCTGCGCCAGGGAGGCCGGAGGACCGATGCGTCCTGGAAGAAGGATCTGGAAAGCTATCAAGGGAAGTGACGCTGTAAGAGGACTCTCTGGGGACCTTCCTGGCGGGAGCCTGAAATGTACCGATCTTGGGGAAATTTTCCTTGACAAAGTTTTTGCCGGTGGTATAATGTAAACAATTTCAAAGAACCTATGGTGATGACAAGGACAACCTGTCAAGGATACGGTACAGAGAAGCCCGGCAGCTGAGAAGGGCCTGGAGACGAATGACAGCCAACCACCTTTGAGCCATCTGCTGAACCAAGTAGGCAAGATCGTATGTCCTGCGTTAAAGGATGCCGAGAGGATCCGGATTTCCGGGTCAATGAGGGTGGAACCGCGAGCTTATGGCCCGTCCCTTTGTAGGACGGGTCTTTTTCTATGTCCGTCCTGATCTTGCAGGGAATATAAGGAGGAAATAGTTATGTCCAACATCAAAGTCAGTCTGCCCGATGGCAGCGTGAAAGAATTCGAAGCTGGCAGCTCTCTGCTGTCCATTGCCAAGAGCCTGAACCAGAAACTGGGGAAGACCGCTCTCCTGGCCAAAGTAGATGGGGAAAACAAAGACCTGAGCGATGTGCTGGATCATGATGCCCAAGTGGAATTCGTGACTCCGGACAGCGAAGAAGGGCTCCATGCCATCCGCCATACGGCTTCCCATGTGATGGCCCAGGCCATCCAGCACCTGTTCCCGGGCACCAAATTCGCCATCGGGCCGGCCATTGAAAAAGGCTTCTACTACGACCTGGACAGCGACCACGTGTTCACGCCGGAAGATCTCCGGGCCATCGAAAAGGAAATGAGCAAGATCATCAAAGCCAACTATCCCCTGGTGCGGAAGGAACTGCCCAGAGCGGAAGCCCTGGCCAAATTCAAGGCAGAAAATGAACCGTATAAAGTGGAATTGATCGAAGACCTGCCGGAAAATGCTGTGATCAGCACCTATACCCAGGGGGACTTCACGGACCTGTGCGCCGGCCCTCATTGCCCGTCCACCGGCCGGGTGAAGGCTTTCAAGCTCATGAGCATCGCCGGTGCCTACTGGCGGGGCGATGAACACAACAAGATGCTCCAGCGGATCTACGGCACGGCTTTTGCCAGCAAGGAAGACCTGGAAGCCTACTTGCACATGATGGAAGAAGCAGAAAAACGCGACCACCGGAAACTGGGCAAACAATTGGGTCTCTTCATGCTCAGTGATTATGGCCCCGGGTTCCCCTTCTTCCTGCCCAACGGCATGATCATCCGGAACACCCTGATCGACTACTGGAGAGAAGTCCATCGCAGATATGGCTACCAGGAAGTCATGACCCCCATGATCATGAACCGGCAGCTGTGGGAAACTTCCGGCCACTGGGATCATTATAAAGAAAACATGTACTTCACCCAGATCGATGGGGAAGATTACGCCATTAAACCCATGAACTGCCCGGGCGGTATGCTGGTCTATGCCAACGAACCCCATTCCTACAAGGAACTGCCTCTGCGGGTAGGCGAACTGGGCCTGGTACACCGGCATGAACTGTCCGGCGCTCTCCACGGCCTGTTCCGGGTCCGTTGCTTCACCCAGGACGATGCTCACATCTTCATGATGCCCAACCAGATCGAAGACGTGATCCAAGAGACCATCCGTCTGTTCGACGAAGTATACGCTACCTTCGGCCTGACTTACCATGCAGAACTGTCCACCCGTCCAGACAATTCCATGGGGGACGATGCCACTTGGGAAATGACCACCAACGCCCTGCGGAAAGCCATGGATGACTTCGGCCTGAAGTATTCCATCAACGAAGGGGACGGCGCCTTCTATGGCCCGAAGATCGACTTCCATCTGAAGGATTCTATCGACCGGACCTGGCAGTGCGGCACCATCCAGCTGGATATGCTGCTGCCGGAAAAATTCAACCTGACCTACACCGGGGAAGACGGCCAAAAACACCGTCCTGTGATGATCCACCGGGTGGTCTATGGATCCATCGAACGGTTCATCGGCATCTTGATCGAGAACTACGCCGGCGCCTTCCCGGCTTGGCTGGCTCCGGAACAGGTACGGGTGATGCCCATCACGGATAAGTACAACGACTATGCCAAATCCATCGTGGATAAGATGGAAAGCCAGAAGATCCGGGCTCACCTGGACGACCGGAACGAAAAAATCGGCTACAAGATCCGGGAAGCCCAGATGAAGAAGGTTCCCTATATGCTGATCGTCGGCGAAAAAGAAGTGGAAAGCGGCACGGTTTCCGTCCGCAGCCGGGACAAGGGAGAACAGGGTGCTATGCCCGTGGACGAATTCATCGCCAAACTCCAGGAAGAAATCAAGGATCGGAAGTAAAAAAGGGGGGCTGTTGCATGAGCAACAGCCCCCCTTTTTTTATTTTTTCACCACCCACTCCAAATGGTCCAGGCTGGTGTTGGCGATCAGGTCTTCGGGGAACTGGGCTGTTTCCAGGAAGTTCCGTGCGAGAGACAAGTTCCTTACATCGTACCAGATATGGGCGTCGCTGCCGGCAATGACCCGGACCTCATACTGCCGGCACAGTTCCAGGAGCCGGGGGATGTTATGGTCCGCATGGAGCCTGCCGGTCTTTCCGGAGGCGGAGGCACTATTCACTTCTAGTACGATGTCTTTCTCTTTAGCGGCCCTGGCCAGTCGGGGCAGATCCAGGGGATACCGGTCATCATCTGGGTGGCCGATGATCTTGACTCAGGGATTGTCCATGGCGCCAATCAGGGCATCGGTGTTCTCTTCCTGGGTGCCGGGACGGATGCAGGCGGAATGGAGACTGGCGATGACGTAATCCATCTCCTGCAGGAGTTTTTCTTCCATATCCAGCCTGCCAGAGTAATCCATCACATTGGCTTCCACCCCCCCCGAAAGATCCGGACCCCCAAAATCTCCCGGCCGATGGCCCGATAGTTGCTGAAGAACTTGGGTGTGGGGGCTCCTTCCATGGCACTGGTATGGTCCGAAGTCCCCAGGGCCAGCAGTCCTTTTTTCCGGGCTTCTTCGATATTTTCCTTCAGGGTACTGAAGGCATGGCCGCTGCTTACCGTATGGGTGTGCAGGTCGAACAAAAGTTCCATCTTGCTTCTTTCTCCCTTTTTCCCTTCTGGAGATCCGGAACTGTTCCGGCCGGACGGGATAATATCCACGGGTACGGAACAGGCTGGGGATGTCTCCGGCAGGATAGATGATATCTGTATTGGCTACCTGGAAACAATCTGGCATCCACACACCGGGAATCAGGTTGCATTTGCTGACAAAAGTCGCAACGAATTCTGTCCGGGGATGGAGGTAGATTTCCTGAGGTGTGCCGATTTGTTCGATCCGGCCTTTCTGCATGACGATGATCCGGTCCGCCATGGCCAGGGCCTCACTTTGGTCATGGGTCACATAGAGGACCGTAGAACCGGTGGAACGGTGGACGTCCTGGATCACCCGGCGCATGCTCAGTTTCAGTTCGGCATCCAGGGCACTGAGAGGTTCATCCATGAGCATCAGGAAGGGGAGGCCTACCATCATCCGGGCCAGGGAGACCCGCTGCCGCTGGCCACCGGACAGCTTCCCAGGGTAACGGTCGGCCAGTTCCGTCAGGCCCATGCTTTCCAGGGCCTGTTCCACGGCTTTTTCCTTCTCCTCTTCGCTGAGTCCTTTCTGCCGGCGGCTTTTCATGGGGAATTCCACGTGCTGCCGGACCGTCATATGGGGCCACAGGGCAAAAGACTGGAAAACCATGCCCAGATCCCGTTTCTCCACGGGCACCATGGTCCCCTCTCCGGAATAGACCTGCTGATCCAGACGGACAACGCCGCTGGTGGGCTCCAGGAAGCCGCCGATGATCCGCAGCAGGGTGGATTTCCCGCAGCCGGAAAGCCCCAGGATGGCGATGAATTCTCCTGTCTTGATTTCCAGGCTGATGTCTTTAAGCGCCTGTGTCTTCCCGAACCGCTGATTGATGTGTTCCAGATACAAACTCATATTTTCGGTTTCCTTTCTTATGCAGATTCTCCAGCCAGGTGAGCCCATAGCCACCCAGGATCAGTGCCGTGATCAGGGTGGAAAGGGCGGCGGCCAGGTTGTAGTCCCCGGCCTGCTGGAAATTGAAGATGGCAAGGCCGATGGTCCGGGTCCCGGCACTGGCCAGCATGGAGGAGAGGGTCAGTTCCGTCAGGGCGGAAATGAAGATCAGGGCAGTGCTGGCCACACAAGGCCGCAGCAGAAGGGGCAGCAGCACCTGGCACCAAAGAGTCCGCCAGTCTCTCCCAGAGGCCAGCACCGCGTCTTCCAGTTCCGGATTGATGGCCAGGAGGGCGTTGGTGCTCCCTTTGATTTGGAGGATCATGTACCGGGTCACGTAGGCGATGAGAAGGAGCCCCATGGTCCCGTAGATTCCCGGTTTGATGCCGGGCAGGGGTTCCACCCAGTGGAAGATTTCTGCCAGGGCCAGGACGATGCCAGGCAGAGCATAGGCCTGGGCTGCCCCCCCCCCGTTCTGCCAGCAGGGCGGCCAGGCTGTGCCGGCGCAGTTTCCAATAGGCAATCAGCGTCCCTGCCACCAGGCAGATAGCCCCTGCCGTCGAAGCCAGCAGCAGGCTGGTTTCCAGGGCATCCATCACCCCAGTGCTGGAAAAGACGAACTGGAAATTCTCCCAGGAGAAATTATCAGCCGTGGCCGGGAGGGCTTCCTTCAAGTTTATGCGGCGCCAGGTCTCCCAGCTGGAAAAGCCGCAGGAACGGGTGGCCAGGTCCAGATCCACCGGGACCTTCCGCAGGAAATGGATGACGCTCAGGTAGACCACGGGCATATTCACGATTCCCAGGACAAACAGGATCCCGCCCCGGGTGTAGAGGTTGACCCCTGCAAAGCCCAGTCCTCGCAGGAAAAGATTGATCCTGCCGTCTTGGAGGAACAGGCCGCTCCAGCTTAGGGTGATGATGTAGGAAGGAATGATGAAGGGGAGAAGGATCAGGAGTTCCAGGGCTTTCTTATGCCGGAGATCCGTATAGGCCATCAAAAAGCCCAACATCGTGCCTAAGAAGGTGGAAAGCACGGCGGACCAAAGAGAGATGAACAGGGTATTGTGGATGGCTTCCAAGGTCCGG
>SFHH01000130.1 GCA_004555735.1 Acidaminococcus fermentans | reverse complement strand
AGAACCATGTCCAGCCGGGGCACCGCCGGCAGCACGGTCATCCGTTCCCCCCGTCCCCGGGCCCGCTGGGTACCTCCGTACAGACAGAAAGGGACATCGCTGCCGATGGAGGCTGCCAGTTCCTCCAGGGCAGCCCGGTCCAAGGTTTTTCCGGAAAGGTCATTGAGGCCCCGGAGGACTGCTGCCGCATCGGTGCTGCCCCCGGCCAGTCCGGCTGCCAAGAAGATCCGTTTGGCACAGGTCAGGTGATAAGAGATCGGTTTCCCTGTCCGCTGGGCAAAAGCCCGGGCCGCCTTTACCATCAGATTGCTGCCGTCGCAGGGCAGTCCAGGATCGTCCGTCTCCACCCCGAAAGCTTCCGCCGGGACAAAGTTGATGCAATCTGCCAGAGAAATGGACTGCATGATCATATCCACCTGGTGGTAGCCATCCGGGCGCCGACCCAGGACGCTGAGTCCCAGATTGATTTTTCCAAAGGCTGTTTCCTTCATTTTTCACTCCCTCTGTCTGACCGCTTTCATCATACTTCTCTGCTGCAAAAAGCAAAGCCCCTCCAGTAACGGTTCCGCATATGTATTCTGTATCCATATTATTGTATCGTGAAATGGGCCTGCCCGCAATAGTTCCACGGCTTTTTTATGAACATTTTTTCAAAGTTTTTTCACGAACGTTCTTTATTTAAATTTTCTGCCCTCGCTGGCAGAAAAATGATACAATAGAGGCACATTCCATTTGCGGGGGGAGGTCTCATCTGTGAAAAAGCTCTGCATCCGTTATCTCATGACGGCCCTGGGCTGCTTCATCATGGCTCTTGCCATCAATTGCTTCTTCGTCCAGCACCGTTTCCTGTCCGGCGGGATATCTGGCGTCTCCATGATCCTGTATTATCTCACCGGCTGGCCCCCTGGCATTACCAGCCTCGTCTTCAACATCCCTCTGTTCTACATCGCCTGGAAATACATGAGCCGCCAGTTCTTCATCGACAGCGTCATCGGGACGGTTCTGTTTTCCCTGGCCCTGGACGGCACGGCCTTCATCCAGTCTTACGTCACCATCCCGGACAAACTCCTCTGCTGCATCGCCGGGGGAGCCTTGGGCGGATTGGGAGGGGCCCTGGTGTACCGGTCCGAAGCTTCCACAGGAGGTGTGGACATCCTGGGTTTCCTGACCAAGAAATACTACAACATCTCCGTGAGCACCACCAATTTTCTGTTCGATACCGTGGTCATGATGGCCGCTGTGATCTTCCTAGGGCTGACACCGGTGCTCTACAGTATGGTGATGTTCTTCATCACCTTCAAAGCCACTAACGTGTTCATGGTAGGGTTCGACTACAAGAAACAGGTCATCATCGTCTCCACCCATGCTGACGAGATCGGCCAGCGGATCATGGATGAAGTAAACCGGGGCATCACCGTGCTCCATGGAGAAGGGGGCTATACCCAGCGCCCTCTGCGGATCATCATGGTGGTGGTGAAGCTGACCCAGCTGGCCCACCTGGAAAAGATCATCAAGGAAGTGGATCCCGTAGCCTTCGTGACCATCCAGGACGCCAACAACGTATTCGGCCGGGGCTTCACCCAGCCCAATCTGGATCTGGAAGAAGAGAAGAGGTTGAGGAAATAGGGGCTGTTGCATACGCAACAGCCCCTATTTTTTACCGATTGATCAAATTAATGAAGACCATGATGATCCCTGAATTGCAGAAGTCGATGAACATAGCGCCCACCAACGGCACCGCGAAGAAAGCCCGGGGCGCCGGACCATAGTTGGATGTAATGGCACTCATATTGGCCATGGCATTGGGCGTGGCCCCCATCCCGAAGCCACACACTGCAGAAACTTCCACCGCGGCATCATAATCCCGGCCCATGGCCCGGAAGACCACAAAGGTCGTATAGAGGGCCATGAACAGGACTTGGGCCACGGCGATGATGAAGAGAGGACCGGCAATATCGAACAGTTCCCAGATCCGCAGGCTCATCATAGCCAGGGACAGGAAGATGTTCAGGCTCACATCCCCCACCGTGCCCAGTTCATGCATGGGGACCATCAGCTTTCCATGGGAATGGTCGGAAATATTCCGGATCACCGCGGCCACCAGCATGGACCCGATATATCCCGGGAAAGTCAGTCCGATGCTGGTGAAGAACTTGCTCACCAGGGTCCCCAAGCCCATGGACACCAGGATTTCCCCGAAGGCCAGCATGAAATTCTCCGCCGTCATGGTCAGCGGAGCATTCTCTTCCATGCTGCGGGCTTTTTCCAGAGATTCTGCCTCATCTTCCTGGGTGCTGTGGAGATGGAATTTTTCCAGCAGCCGGTGGGCCACCGGCCCCCCTATCAAAGAACCGGAGATCAGACCGAAAGTCGCCATGGCGATGGCCACCGTAGCGGCCCGTTCTGCCCCCATCTTTTCCAGCATGGGGCCGAAAGCTCCGGAAGTACCATGGCCGCCCACCAGGGGAATGGATCCGGCACACAGGCCCAGGAGAGGATGCAGCCCGGTCACTTTAGCCAGCACCACCCCGATGATATCCTGGAAGGTGATGAGTACGGCACAGACCAGCGTCAGGACCAGGACATCCCGGCCGCCTTTTTTCAGCAGCACATAACTGGCGCTGAAGCCCACGCTGGTGAAGAACATATTCATGAAAAAGCTCTGCTGGACCGTATCCAGTTTCACGGCTCCGGCTCCTGATTCGAACAGGGCCAGGTTCAGCAGGGCAAACAATACACCCCCGATGACCGGATTGGGGATGCAGTAGGTCTGGAGCAGGCGGATGTTCTTTTTGAGCACCTTCCCCAGATAATACAGTAAAATCCCCACCGCAAGGGTTTGATATGAATTTAATGCAAGCATCGTCGTGCGTTTCCTCCTTTTTATCGTTGACTGAGCAGAGCCAGCAGCACTTCCTCCAGCCGGGCCCAGGTCCGTCCTCCCTGCCGGGATCCGGCGGCCAGCCTGGCCAGATCGATCATCCCTGTTTCCAGCGCTTCGGCCGAAAAATGACGGCTGTGCTGCAGGGCCATCTTGACGGCAAAGGGATGGAGCTTCAATGTCGCAGCCATGGCCTCCGGCCCGGCTCCTTTTCCCAGCAGTTCCTTCACCTGGAGCAGGCGCCGGAGAGAAGCATAAAGTCGCAGGATCAGGATGGTCAGCCCTTCCCCGTTTTTCTTCCGTTCTTCCTGCAACAGCACCAGGGCCTTATCCAGGTTCCGTTCCTCCACTGCATTCCCTAGGGCGAAGCCGGAGATTTCCGGCAGCTGGGAAAACATCTGGTCCACATCCTCGGCCTGCCACAGTTTCCGTGCTCCTGCATAGAGGGCGATTTTCCTGATTTCTTGTTCCAGGAACAGCAAAGGGACAGGGTCCGCTGCCGCTGCATATTCCTGGATCCGTTCCATGGCGCCTGGCGTGAACCGGGCCCCATAGGCAGCCGCCCGGTTCCGGAGCCAGGGCTGCAGCTGATAGGAGCGGAGAGGCGAACACTCCACCATGGGTGCCTGTTTGCTCAGGGTCTTATAAAAGATTTGTCTTTTGTCTAGTTTTCCGCATATACAGTATACGAAAGCATAATCCGGCACATCCGTCAACAACTGGATCAGTCCTTCGACGGAAGTGGGCCCCTTCTTCTTTCCTTTGCCGCCAGCCTTGCGGCTTCCCGTTTTTTCCTTATCGGCCAGGACCCGTGGTTCTTCCAGGACCACCCAATTCTGTCCGCCGAAAAAAGGGACGCTGTTGATGGCTTCCCTCAGGGCTTCCAGCTCGAAATCCCGCTGAAAGAACCATTCCGTCGGTTCTTCCCCGGAAGCGAATGCTTTTTCCCGGAAAGCCTTTCCCACGGCTTTCTTGAAATATTCCTCCTCTCCCCAGGCGATGACAACGTGGGGACACGCTGGATTTTTCCGCAGATTTTCCAGAAACACATCTGCTGTACTGTTCACATCCGATTCACTCCTAGAAACAATCTTGTTGCCAGCGATAACTATACCATACCGGGCCCCATTCGTCAAAAATCACCTTGATGGCCCCCGCCTGGTCCGTCCGGGCCACAGGGATCCGGAATCCCTCCAGTCTGTCCAGGGTTTCTGGGTGGGGATGGCCGAACCGGTTCCGCCGGCCTACAGAGATCACTGCCAGACGGGGATCCACGGCTGCCAGGAATCCTTCATCGGAGGAAGTCTTAGACCCGTGATGGGCGATTTTCAGCACGTCGCTCCGGACGGCTTTGCCGGCAGCAGCCTGCTCCGTCCCTGCCGGAGCATCTCCCGTGAACAGGAGACTGCGTCCACCGCAGCGGACCCGGACAATGGCAGAATTTTCGTTCCCGCTCCCTTCTCCTTCTCCAGTTTCAGGTGCCTCCACAATATCTAGTATACTCTTTTTTTGCTGTATTTTTTGATTTGATTCTATTTTACCGACAAAATTTATATTTTTTCGCAAATTTCTATTGTTTATCACATTTTCTACGTATTTACTGTCATTTTCATGTGTAATCAGCAGTCTATCTACAGGAAACCACCGAACCAGACCGGCCAGGCCGCCGGCATGATCCAGATGCCCATGGCTCAAAAGGACCAGGTCCACCTTCTCCGCTCCCAGATACCGGAGGAAAGGGACCAGGATCCGCTCCCCCGGGTCGAATTTTCCGCCCATCCCTCCTGTATCCAGCAGGATGATATCCCGCTCCGGTGTGACCAGGACGGCACAATCCCCCTGCCCCACATCCAGGAAATAGGCCGTGAAGACAGGCTCTCGCAAACGGGGGAGCAGCAGTCCCAAGGAGAGGCCGGCCGCCGCAGCCGCCAGGGTCCAGCGGCGCAGCCCCTTCCGCCAGGGCCGGAACCAGCCTTGTCCCAGGAGACCCAAGAGCAGCAGGAAATATAAGGGCCAGATCCAGGAGCTGGGCGATCCGGTGATCAGCTGGGTCCCCGGCAGTCGGGCCAATTGTCCCCCGCCCCATAGGGCCGCGTTCAGCAGCCAGGAGACCCCGGCCAGTACGGGCCTTGCCAGAAGATCCAGACCGGCCAGGCCCAAGAACGCTCCTGCCGTGCTGCCTGCCAGGCAGAAAGACAGCAACGGGACCAGGAGGAGATTGGCCAAAAGAGAAACCAGAGACAGCATATGGAAATGGTGTACCAGGAAAGGCAGGCTGAGCAGCTGGGCACTGAGAGGGATGGCCATTCCCCGTGCCAGGATGCCGGGCAGGAAATGGCGCAGGCCGTCTACCGCTGGCTGCCGCAGTGTCATCAGCCCCAGGGCCGCGGAAAAAGACAGCTGGAATCCCGAATCCAGGATCCACCAAGGATGCCAGGACAGCAGCAGGATCCCGGCCAGGCCCAGGAACGCCGTCCCCTCCGCTTTGCGCCGGCCGGCTTTGCCCCCAAGGGTGCCCAGCCCCAGGATCACGGCCCGGCAGACAGACGCCCGCAGGCCGCACAGGACTGCATAGCCAAAAAGGAAAAGCGTCAAAAAGGGTAAAGCCGCTTTCCGGGGAATCCGAAAGGACGCGGCTGTCCCGGCCAGGAGCCCCAACAGCAAAGCCACATGGCTGCCGGATACGGAAAGGAGATGGCTCAGCCCGCAGCGCTGGAACAGCCGCAGGACCGAAGGAGGGAC
>SFHH01000129.1 GCA_004555735.1 Acidaminococcus fermentans | reverse complement strand
GTCCATGTGATAACCTTCGGCTCTCCCTGTCAGAACCTTTCTCTGATCGGCAACCGCTCCGGCCTTGCCGGGGCAAAATCAATCCTGTTCTATCAGGCGTTTCGTATCATACAGGAAATGAGGGATGCTACTGATAACCTATATCCAGCTATCGCTGTTTGGGAAAACGTCATGGGAGCGTTTTCTACAAATGACCGGATGGACTTTAGAGCCGTCCTATCCGCCTTCTCGGACACCGAAGTTCCAATGCCTCCTTCGGGAAGATGGGGAAACGCCGGAATGGTGCGAGGGGGAACGCCTGATGTGTGCTGGCGGCTCATGGACGCCCAGTATTGGGCAGGCACCCGAAGGCTGGCACGAAGGCAGCGGATTTTCGTCGTGGCGGATTTTGGAGGCAGACGTGCCGCAGACATACTATTTAAGCCCCGTCCAATGCTCCCACTTCCTCCGCCTTGCGGAGAGGGCGGGCGGGCCGCCGCCGAAGGAGATCGAACAGCTTCTTTTGAAACAGGGCGGCAGATACCAGTCATCCACCCCTTTCAGTGCTTCCGTATGCGGGGAGCGGCAAAAAGGCAGGAAGAAACGGCCTTCCGAAACAGCTTCGGATTACCAACTGACCCTTTTCCCACTCTTTTAGCCAGTGATGTAACGCCCTTTGCCTTCTGGTATGAGGGCGACCCGGAGGGCGGCTGTATCCGTTTTCTGACGGAAACGGAAAGCGAACGGCTGATGGGGCTGCCAGAGGGCTGGACAAAGTACGGGGCGGACGGCGTGGAGATCCGGCCTCTGCAACGCTACAAGGCGCTGGGAAATGCGATTGCCCTCCCTTGCGCCGATTACATTATGGCCGGGATTTATGAGGTGCTGGCTGACCGGGCCGGAAAGGAGGAATGAGCCCATGTTTGAAGCCTATATAACCAATACAGCCCTATACCCCTTAATGGGGATCGAGGTAGGGACAACGGTACATTTCCCCACGACGACACAGGAGTTGCAGGCCGCCCTTGCCAAAATCGGGATAGACGGGAAACGGTACAGCGAAGTGTTCTTTACCAGCTTTGACAGTGATGTGCTGGGGCTCTACGATCATCTCTACGAATGTGAGAACATCGACGAGCTGAACGAGCTGGGCCACGCTCTGCTGGAAGTACGGGATAAGGGCGGACTGGAAACCTTTGAAGCCGCTCTTGTCTTAGGAAACCACACAAGGAGCGTGAAGGATTTGATAAACCTGACGCAGAACCTTGACCTTTACTGCTTTTACCCGGATATTTCCGATGATGAAGGGCTGGGCCATCTTTACGCCGACGAGCTGGGAACCATCGACATACCGGAGCACATTCAGAACTACTTCGATTATGAAGCATACGGGCGGGATGTGCGTATCAACGAGGGCGGCGTATTCGCTCCCGGTGGGTATGTGTCGGCAGTCCCGGAGGGCTTCAAGGAGTATTACCACGGGCCGCAGGACATTCCGCCGGAACACCGGATATTTGCCTATCCTGAAAAGGCCGAGCCTGTCCACTCCATTCTCGCCGCACTCAAACGGTTTCAAGAGGCTCCGCCCGCTCCGAAAAAGGACAAGGCGGGGCCTTCCCATGAAGAACGGTAAGACTTCGGGCCAGCATGGCCCGAAGCATGAAGGAGGTGCATACCATCAACTATTATCCTATCAATGAAGGGACCGCCCGCCGGGCAAAAGAAATGAACAGCTTTTCCGACTACAAGGAAGGGAGCGCAACGGCGGAATACCGGGCAATGGTGGACAAGGCCGCCGCCATAGCGGAAAAGCAGAAATCCCGGGCGGACCCCATGTACCATGAGAAGATCGACCATCTGTTAGACACCTACGCCCGCAAGCTGGCCGAAAACATGAACCAGGGCTTTGCCATTGACGCAAGGGTTCCCTCTATGATGATCGCCGGACCTGCCAATTTCCCGGTGGGAAAGAAAGAAAAACAGAACCGGGCCCGGGACAGCAACATGGAGGAATGGCGGTATATTCAAGGGCTGCTGGATAAGATACGCAGCACCGGCATGGGCGGGATCAGCGCCGATGACCCGGCAGCGATTGAAAAGCTCCAGAAGAAGCTGGACGGGCTGGAACGCTCCCAGCTCATTATGAAGGAGGTCAACGCCTATTACCGCAAGCATGGCAAGCTGGACGGCTGTGCGCTGCTATCGCCGGATCAGATCGAAAAGCTGAAAGCAAGCATGGCGTCAAGCTGGCGGAGCGATCCGAGGCCCTTTGAAAGCTACCAGCTTACCAACAACAACGCGGAGATCCGCCGGGTAAGGGCCCGTATCGAACAGCTTTCCAAACAGGCACAGCAGGAATTTTCCGGCTGGGAGTTCGATGGGGGCCGTGTGGAAATGAACCGGGAGGACAACCGCTTGCAGGTGTTCTTTGATGGAAAGCCTGACGCGGACACCCGGGCCGAGCTGAAAAGCAGAGGCTTTCGCTGGGCTCCCAGCGTGGGCGCATGGCAGAGGCAGCTCACGGACAACGCCATCCGGGCGGCTGACCGTTTGGAATGTATCAAGCCGCTGTCCGGCGAAAAGCCCTCCCAGCTTCAAAAGAAGCCCTCTATCTTGCAGACCATGCAGAAACAGGGCGAAAAAGTCCAGACGGAGCCGGAAAAGAAAGCTCCGTCCGGCAGGGATGCCGAGCGGTAAGCCTCGGGTCACATTGGCCCGAGGTTTTCTGTTCTCCGAGATTGTACGGGGACCTCCCGGATAGCGGGAACCCCGACGGAAAGGAGGTTTTATGCAGGAAGAAGTAAACCAAAAAACGGTTGCCCTTTCGATCAGGACAACGAAGCTCACGGGAAAAGTGCTGGCTGCCGCTCTTGGGAAGGTAGCGCGGGCGCTGCAAAAGCACCACCGGAAGGCGCTGACCCCGCAGGGACGCCAGAGCGTGAAAAAGCTGATGAACCACTGTGGCGGCAAAAGCGCCATGCCTTATGTGGGAGCCCCAAAGGATTTTGACCGGATCGCGAAGGAGTTCCATGTGGACTACGCTTTCCATAAAGTGAGCCCCGGTCATTACCTGCTGTTTTTCAAAGCCAATCAGGCGGACGCTATCACAGCGGCCTTCCAGAAGTACAGCGCAAAGGTGCTGAACAAAGAGCAGGACAAGGCTTCCATCCTCGGTCAGCTTCGGAAATTCACGGAGCAGATCAGGACGCAGGCAAAGGAAAAGCAGCGGACCAGAGAGGCGGTGAAGGACGGACGTTGAGTGACAAGATCAGAAAATATGTGCTCCCAAACCTGCCGTACCTCTTTGTGTTCTGGTTCTTCTCCAAAATCGGGACGGCCTACCGGATCGCCCCCGGCACAGACTTCGGGACAAAGCTCATGGGGATGCTCGATACCTTCCCCAAAGCCTTTGAAACCTACTGGCTGGGGCTGGGAGGTATTGACCTGCTGGTGGGCCTTGCCGGTGCGGCTGGGATGTATCTGCTGATACAGTCAAAGATCAGGCAGGCGAAAAAATTCCGGCGGGATGCGGAGTACGGCACCGCCCGCTTTGGAACAAAGGAGGATATAAAGCCGTTTGTTGACCCTAAATTTCAGAACAATGTCATTCTGACTGGGACGGAGTTCCTTACCATGAACACCCGTCCGAAAATACCCGCCAATGCCCGGAACCTGAACGCCTGTGTCATCGGCTCGTCCGGCTCGGGAAAGACAAGGTTCTGGCTGACCCCGCAGCTCCTTCAAGCCCATTCCTCGTATGTGGTGGTAGACCCGAAGGGCGGAACCCTCGACCAGTGCGGGCGGTTTCTGCAACGGGAGAAATACAGGGTGCGGGTGTTCAACAGTATCGACTTTTCAAAATCCATGCACTACAATCCGCTGGCCTATATCAAGACGGAAAGCGATGTTTTGAAATTCGTTACCGCCCTGATCGCCAACACCAAAGGCGACGGCAAGGAGGGCGACGAGTTCTGGACCAAAGCCGAAACCCTCTTGTACTGCGCCCTTGTGGCCTACATCGTCTTTGAGGGGCCGGAGGAAGAACGCAACATGAATACGCTGGTGGAAATGATAAACAGCATGGAAGTCCGGGAGGATGACGAAACCTTCAAAAACGCGGTGGACTATATGTTTGACGGGCTGGAACGCCGCAGCCCCCAGCACTTCGCCGTGAGGCAGTATAAGAAATACAAGCTCGCCAGCGGCAAGACAGCCAAAAGCATTTTGATTTCCTGCGGTGCAAGGCTGGCTCCCTTTGACATTCCACAGCTCCGGGAGATCATGTCCTATGACGAGCTGGAGCTTGATAAGCTGGGGGATGAAAAATCGGCGCTGTTCTTCCTTATCAGCGACACGGACACCACCTACAACTTTTTGGTTGCCCTCGCTTTCTCGCAGATGTTCAACCTTCTGTGTGAACGGGCTGACAACACCTATGGCGGGCGTCTGCCCTACCATGTGCGGGTGCTGTGGGACGAGGCTGCCAACACCGGGCAGGTGCCGGGGCTGGAAAAGATCGTGGCCGTCATCCGCTCCCGTGAGATCAGCCTGACGCTCTTTTATCAGGCTATGAGCCAGTGCAAGGCATTGTACAAAGACCATTCCGAAACCATCATGGGCAACATGGACAGTATCGTGTTCCTCGGAGGCCGGGAGGCCTCCACCCTAAAGGATATTTCGGAAAACTGGCTGGGCAAGGCCACCATCTCTATGCAGACCGAGGGCCGAAGCCGGGGGCAGTCTGAAAGTTACAGCCAGAACATGCAGCGGCTTGGCCGGGAGCTGATGACCACCAGCGAGATCACCACCATGCCCGGGGATAAATGTATCTTGCAGCTTAGGGGGCTCCCGCCCTTCCTGTCCCCGAAGTATGACTTGAAAAAGCACCCGAATTACAAGTACACAGCCGAATTTGATAAAAAGAAAAACGCCTTCCGCTTGGAAAGCCTGTTCCGCCACCGGCCATTGAGACTAAAGCCGGAGGACGAATACACGGTGTACGAAGTGGACGGCTCCGACACGGACGAAGAAGCTGACCTGTTGAACTTCGATGATCTGGACAGCGACGAGTTTGTGTAACTTCGGGCCATGATGACCCGAAGCGCCGCCGATGTGGGCGGCTTTTTTTGTATCCAAAACCATCAAACAAACAAAATGGAGGAACGTATATGGAATTTTTCAATCAGGCAATCGACATTCTTAAAATTCTGGTCATGGCTCTTGGCGCCGGTCTGGCGGTATGGGGCGTCATCAACCTTCTGGAAGGTTACGGGTCGGACAACCGTGCGACACGTTCCTAACTGAAAAGGTTAGGCACTAAGTCGAAGGGCTTTATAGCCTGAAATCTTAGGAGAACTGACAATCCGATGGGTGGAATGTAGGAGTAACGCCTGGAAACGCCCACACTGATACTCCGATTGGCTTTGAAGTGTGCAACTGCTTCATGGTCAAAAGCTCGGTGAAGTCGGCAGAAAGTGGCCGTAAGCGGAGCAATCCGCACGAAACCTGCCCAGAGGTGGGCGGCGTCACCTATATGCCGGGTGTCAGATACTCATGGTGAGAATGTGCGACCGACCGCACTGACTACTTCCGAATGTACGAGTCTAAACGTTGTGAGTGTGTCGAAAGGCATACGGCCATTGATATGGCGTGTCCGTGGATTAGTAAGATTGGTTGTTATGAAACTCCACGTGCCGT
>SFHH01000128.1 GCA_004555735.1 Acidaminococcus fermentans | reverse complement strand
ATACCCTTTTTCTCTTGCCTTTTACTGCCAGGAGTAAAAAGAGACAACAAAAAAGGAGCTGTGAAGAAATGAATCCTCATTTCTTCACAGCTCCTTTTTGTGGTCTCAAGTCTCGAGTCGTGAGTCTCGGGCCGTTGGAAAGAACCCGTCCTGCGGCCAGGTTCTATTGAAAGTACAGAACCAGAACCGTACTGGATAAAGAAACGATTCCCTTATCGTTGTCGAAACTGATTTTATATATTCTAAAATTTGCCTGCAAATTTTTCGTTCGGATCGAGACTCGAGACCGGGATATTGTATACTATACCTATCAACAAGACTTTATTCGTACGAAATGAGGAGGAATATACAATGGAAAAACGGACTGTGACTTTTGCCGGCAATCCTGTGGCCCTGGTGGGGCCGGAAGTGAAAGTGGGGCAGCAGGCTCCTGCTTTCAAACTGCTGGACAACAAACTGGGGGAAAAGACCCTGAAAGATTATGAAGGGAAGATCAAGGTGATCTCCGTGGTGCCCTCCCTGGATACCGGGGTGTGCGATGCCCAGACCCGCTGGTTCAATAAGGACGTGACCGGCTTGTCCCCTGAAGTGGTGGTGCTGACCGTTTCCATGGACCTGCCCTTTGCCCAGGCCCGGTGGTGCGGTGCCGCCGGTGTGGAAAACGTGGTGACTCTGTCCGATCACCGGGACGCTGATTTCGGGAAGAACTATGGCTTCCTCATGGATGGCCTGCGTCTGGAAGCCCGTGGCGTGGTGGTTGTGGACAAAAACGACAAGGTGACCTACGTGGAATACGTCCCCGAAGTGACCCATGCCATCGACTTCGACGGCGTGCTGGCAGCGGTGAAGGGGCTGCTGTAAGGATAAAAAGGGGGTGCTGCGCAGAACGTGCAGCACCCTCTCTTTTCACGAAAAAAGGAGTTTCCCATGCCATCCTTGTTCCATTTCCTCCGCTCCAATCCCGTCCTTTTCCTGGCTTCTGTGGGAGCTTTGCTGTCTTTTCTGGCGGTGCCTCCTTCTGGGGCCCTTCTGGAGTCCCTGAATCTCCCGGTACTGGCCGTCCTGTTCTGCCTGATGGGGGTGATCGGTGGCCTGCGGGATACGGGCTTTTTTGACTGTCCCCTGGACCGGCTCCTGGGCCGTCTCCAGGACATCCGGCAGCTGGGGGCGGTGCTGGTCTTTGCCTGCTTCTTCGGCAGCATGTGGGTCACCAACGATGTGGCTCTGCTTACCTTCGTCCCTTTTGCCCTGCTGTCCCTGGAAGGACAGGTGACGGAAAAACAGGCGGCTAAGGTCATCGTCCTCCAGACCCTGGCCGCTAACTTGGGGAGCATGGTGACCCCGGTGGGGAACCCTCAGAACCTGTACCTGTACTTCCGGTACCATATGGACCTGGGGGGATTCCTGGACCTGCTGCTGCCCTACACCCTGGCCTCCCTGGTCCTGCTGGTGCTGGGGGTGGTCCTGTGGATCCCCTGCCGTCCTTTGGAGAAAGGAGAACCGGGAAAAGTCGGCCCGGAGGGAAAACCACGGCCCGTGAGAGAAGAACGGGTCTTGGGGGCCCTGTTTCTCCTGTGCCTCCTCACCGTGGCCCGGGTGGCGGACTGGTGGCTCACCCTGGGGGTGGTGACATTGACTATCCTGCTGTACCGGCCCCGGTGGTTCCGTTGGGTGGATGCCCAGTTGCTGGCCACCTTCGTAGCCTTCTTCGTGCTGATCGGGAACCTGGGCCAGGTCCCGGCCTTCCGGCAGCTGCTGGTCCAGTTCCTGGCGGGACGGGAATTCCTCACGGCCCTCTTGGCCAGCCAGGTGATCAGCAACGTACCGGCGGCAGTGCTGCTGTCTGGGTTCACAGATAACGGCAGGGCCCTGGTGCTGGGTACGGACATCGGGGGCCTGGGGACCCTGATCGCCTCCATGGCCAGCTTGATCTCCTACGGCTTCTACGTCCGCCGGTATCCCTGGCTCCAGGGCTATTATCTGAAAATCTTCACCCTGGCCAATCTGGTGTTCCTGGCGGTCCTGGCCGGGATGGCGGCCATTGGCCCCTGACGGGGCTGCTGCGCATATAGCAGCCTTTCTTTGGTCTCGAGTCTCGAGTCGTGAGTTTCGGGCCGCTGGACAGGACCTGCCCTTTAGTCAGGTCCTTTTGAAGGTGTAGGACCAGAATCGTGGCGGATATAGGCTCAAATATCTTATCGTCAGAGAATCCGGTTTTACCCGTTCAAAAATTTGCCTATAAATTTCTCATTTGGCTCGAGACGCGAGACAGGGGGATGCCCATGCACCTCCCTTCCCATTGACAACCCCCGGGAAAAACTCTATAATTTACAAGATATGGCAGTAGCCAAAAAGCCTATAAAGGAGTCGTGAAAGATGGCTGAGCAAACAATCCTGACCGAAGAAGGTCTCAAAAAATTAGAAGACGAACTGGATTATCTCCGTTCTGAAAAACGGCAGCAGGTTGCCGAACGGCTGAAAGTCGCCATTTCTTACGGGGACATCAGCGAAAACTCCGAATATGACGATGCCAAGAATGAACAGGCCTTTGTGGAAGGCCGGATCCTGACCCTGGAAAACATGATCCGCAATGCCAAGATCATCAAGGATACGGACATCACCAAAAACGTGGTTTCCCTGGGCTGCAAGGTGAAAATCGAAGATCTGGAAACCCATGACCAGGAAGAATATACCGTAGTAGGGACCACCGAAGCCGACCCCATGGCCGAACCGCCTCGGATTTCCAATGAATCTCCGGTGGGCAAAGCCATCCTGGGCCAGAAGGTGGGCGCTGTGGTGAAGGTCACCACCCCCATCGGTGAACTGGATTATAAGATCGTGGCCGTCAGCCGTCCTGGCGCCAAGAAGAAAACCGCCGACAAGGCCGCAAAATAATTCCGGAATCAGAGCAGGAGGTATTTCATGTCCGACGAAAAGAAGAACCAACCGGACGTAGAGAAGGAAGCCCTGGCGGACGAAGACGTCAGTGAGCAGATGCAAGTCCGTCTGGACAAGATGCATAAATTAGAAGAAAAGGGCATCCGGCCTTTCGGCCATGCCTACCAGTGGACCCACCACACCAAAGAGGTCCACGACCAGGTAGAAGCCATGGAAGCTGCAGGCACTGTGGTGAAAGTGGCTGGCCGTCTCCTGGCCATCCGTGGCCACGGCAAGACCTGTTTCATGGATCTCCAGGACAAGACCGGCAAGATCCAGCTGTACGTCCGGAAGGACGAAATGGGCGAAGATGCCTACAGCGTGGTGAAGCTGCTGGATATCGGGGATATCGTGGGGGTGGAAGGTACCGTGTTCAAGACCCATATGGGGGAACCTTCCATCCGGGTCCAGAAACTGGAATTCCTCTCCAAGGCCCTGAAACCCCTGCCGGAAAAATGGCACGGGCTGAAGGATAAGGAAATCCGCTACCGCCAGCGGTATGTGGACCTGATCGTGAACCCGGAAGTCCGGGACGTATTCGTGAAACGGACCCAGATTATCAAATGCATCCGGCAGGTGCTGGATGACCAGGGCTACCTGGAAGTGGAGACACCTGTGCTGAACACCATCTCCGGGGGCGCCACTGCACGGCCCTTCATCACCCATCATAATGCCCTGGACATCGATCTGTACCTGCGGATCGCCACGGAACTGAACCTGAAGCGTCTGGTGGTAGGGGGCCTGGAACGGGTGTACGAACTGGGCCGGGTGTTCCGGAACGAAGGGATGGACATCAAACACAACCCGGAATTCACCACCCTGGAATGCTATGAAGCCTTCGGGGACTTCAACACCATGATGGACTTGACGGAAAAGATCGTCACCACCTGTGCGGAAAAGGTCCTGGGGACCCTGAAAATCCAGTATGAAGGCACGGAGATCGACTTGACCGGTCCCTGGCCCCGGATGACCATGATCGACGCTGTGAAGAAATACAGCGGCAAGGACTTCACCGGGGTGAAGGATGTGGAAGTGGCCCGGCAGATGGCCAAAGAAGCCAGCGTGGCAGTGGAACCCGCCTGGGGCGTGGGCAAGATCATCAACGCCTTCTTCGATGAATTCGTGGAAAAGAACCTGATCCAGCCCATCTTCATCACCGGTCATCCCAAGGAAATCTCCCCCCTGGCAAAGAGCAGTGCGGCGGATCCGGAAATCACAGACCGTTTCGAAGGATATATCTTCGGCCGGGAACTGTGCAATGGCTTTACCGAATTGAATGATCCCCTGGACCAGAAGGAACGGTTCGAAAAACAGGTGGAAGAACGGAACGCCGGGGATGACGAAGCAGGTATGATGGACGAAGACTTCATCAACGCCCTGATGCACGGCCTGCCTCCCACAGGGGGCCTGGGCATCGGCATCGACCGTTTGGTGATGTTCCTCACCGGGGCCGTCTCCATCCGTGACGTGCTGCTGTTCCCCACCATGAAGCCCCTGGACGGCGGGAAGAACGAAGCCTCTAAGACCGCTGCTCCTGCTGCCGCTGCTGCTCCTGCAGCTGCAGAAACGGCTGTGGCTGCACCGGTTTTTGAAACGGTGGCCCCGGAGAAGATCGACTTCTCCAACGTGACCATCGAACCTCTCTTCACCGACTATGTGGACTTCGACAAGTTTGCGGACTGCGATTTCCGGGTGGTGAAGGTGAAGGACTGCTTCGCCGTGCCTAAGAGCAAGAAGCTGCTCCAGTTCACCCTGGACGACGGCACCGGCACCGACAGGACCATTCTCAGCGGGATAAAGGCCTACTACGATCCGGAAGAGCTGATCGGCAAGACCTGCGTGGCCATTGTCAACCTGCCGCCCCGGAAGATGATGGGCATCGAATCCTGTGGGATGCTGCTCAGCGCGGAACATATGGAAGGGGAAGAACGGAAACTCCATCTCCTGATGCTGGATCCCCACATCCCAGCCGGCGCGAAATTGTGCTAAAGGGTGCGGCATAGCCGCATCCGGTCTAGGGTCTCGAGTCGTGAGTCTCGGGCCGGAGGAAAAATTTGCAGGCAAATTTTATGAATATATAAAACCTGATTCGTTGACGATAGGATACTCGTTTCTATATTCGGCACAGTCCTGGTTCTGTATATTCAAGAGAAACTGACCCAAAGGGGCAGGTTCTGTCCAGAGGCCCGAGACTCGAGACTCGAGACCTTAAAAGAGGCTGTTGCGAAGGCAACAGTCTCTTTTCTTCTGAAAGAAGGTGAATGATGCAAAAAGATATGACCCGGGGACCCATCGTTCCCATCATCCTCCATTTTTTGTTCCCCATGTTCGTGGGCAATGTGTTCCAGCAGCTGTACAACATGGCGGACATGATCATTGTGGGCCGGTATGTGGGAGCCGGGGCCCTGGCGGCGGTGGGCTCTACCGGCACCCTGATGTTCCTGGTGCTGGGCTTTGCCTTGGGGATCACTGCCGGCTTCGGCATCCTCACCTCCCAGCGGTTCGGGGCCAAAGATGAAGCGGGGGTCCGGCGGAGCGTGGCCAACGGGACACTGCTGGCCCTGCTGCTGTCCACTGCCATGACCCTTTTGAGCATCGCTGCTGTGCCCTGGCTCCTGGAACTTTTGAACACTCCCGCGGACATCATGGACGATGCCCGGACCTACATCACCATCATCTTCCAGGGGCTCTTCACCAACGTGTTCTACAACATGGCATCCGTGTTCCTCCGGTCCGTGGGGAACAGCAAGGCTCCGCTGTTCTTCCTGGTATTTTCCGCCTGTCTCAATGTGGGGCTGGATCTTCTCTGCATCATCCAATTCGGCATGGGGGTGGCCGGGGCGGCCCTGGCTACGGTGGTGAGCCAGGGGATCTCTGTGCTGCTGTGCATCCTCTATATTGTGCAGAAGGTGCCGGTGCTGGTGCCCTGGCGGGAAGACTGGAAGCTGTACGTCCATGAGACCCGGGAACAGCTGCGGATGGGGGTGCCCATGGCCCTCCAATTCTCCATCACTGCCTCTGGGATCATGATCGCCCAGGCGGCCATCAACCTGTTCGGGTCCACGGCAGCAGCGGCCTA
>SFHH01000127.1 GCA_004555735.1 Acidaminococcus fermentans | reverse complement strand
GAGCCGTTGGATAGAACCTGTCCCCATGGCCAGGTTCTTTTGAAGGTGTAGAACCAGTATCGTGCTGGATATAGAAACGAATATCTTATCGTTAGCAGACTAGGGTTTGTACCTTCAAAAAATTTGCTTGCAAATTTCTCATTCGGCTCGAGACTCGAGACCCGAGACCGAGCCGCTATGTGGCTTATGAGACCGGGGGTGTTGCACGTAACGTGCAACACCCCCTTTTTTATGGCTTCAGCAGCTGGATGAAGGCCCGGACGGAATAGGGGGTGAACTCCTTGTCTGGCAGCAGGGCGTGGAAGGAGCGTGTGAAATCGGCTTCGGCAATCTTGAAGAACAGCAGATCTTGACTGGTGGGGCCGACCATGGCATCGCTGACAAAAGTGGCTGCCAGTCCGTGCTCTGCCAGCCGTTGGGCTGTGGCCAGCTGGGAAAGCATCAGTTTGATATGGGGCATGAAGCCGGCTTTCTGGAACAGGGCCTGACACCGTTTATAAAGGTTGTTTCCAGGAGTCAAGAGGATGAAGGGCAGATTTTGGAACTGGGTGATGGAAACGGTGGGGGTCTCTGTTTTTCGGCTGCAGCCGGCTCCTATATCCTGGACGGACAGGGCATAGTTCTTTACATCTTCTGCCAGATCGGCTGATCGGGGGACTGCCAGCAGGATCTGATCTTGGAAAGCCGGATAATGGCGGGTATGCTTTCGGATCACGACGGAATCACCTGAAGGTCAGATCCAGCTCGTCTTTTTCCAACAGGGTCAACAGCGTGTCCGAGGCTTCTTCAATGAGCTGGAGATGGATCTTTGGGTATTTCTGTACATAGGCAGTGAGCAGGTCCGGAATTTGGTAGGACAGGAGATAATGACTGCCTCCAAGGGTCAGGGTCCCTGTCTGGAAATCCCGCAGCTCTTGGACTTCCCGATCCAAATCGTTTTCCAGCCCGTGCATCTTTTTGATGGTCTTCAAATAGAGTTCACCTGCGGGAGTCAATTGTACAGGACGGCGATTCCGTTCGAAAAGAGGCATGCCGATTCGAGCTTCGATTTTGCGCAGGGCAATGCTGAGGGCTGGCTGGGTGATGAATAACTTTTCTGCAGCTCGGGTGAAACTGCCTTCCTGGTAGATCGTATAGATATAATCGTAAGCTGTTTTCATAATCAGACTCCATATTATAAAAAAAATTAATGAAAATATATATATGATAAATTGGATTATATAACAAAAAAATGATATTGTAAATGCAAGAAAAGTCAAGAAATTTCACAAGGGGAGAAAAAGCATGAAAATCAATGGACTGTTGATGGATGACCGGGACAATGTGGTCACCTGTGTGGCTGAAATCCATAAGGGAGAACAAGTGGTCTATCGGAAAAACGGACAGGAAGAAAAAATCGAAGCGCAGGAGAACATACCCTTTTGCCACAAGATTGCCCTGGAAGACTTTCCAGAAGGGAGCGAGATCTTCAAATACGGGGAACTGCTGGGGAAGACCAATGTTCCCATTGCCCGGGGCCATTGGGTGTCTGACAAAAATATCTACAGTGTGCCAAGAGATTACGAACAGGAATTTGTCAAGGAATAAGGGGAGGACATTATGGAATTTTGGGGATATAAGAGAAAAGAAGGCAGAGCAGGCATCCGCAACCACGTTCTGATCCTGCCCACTTGTGCTTGTGGCAGTGAAACGGCCCGGATCGTGGCCAGCCAAGTACGGGGGGCTGTGAACATTGTGTTCAATACCGGATGTTCCGATGTGGCCGCCAATACTGCCATGTCCCAGAAGGTGCTGACCGGTTTTGCCTGCAATCCTAATGTGTATGGGGTGGTGATCATCGGTCTGGGGTGTGAGACGGTCCCCCATCTGAAACTGAAGGAAAAAATCCAGAGCATGACCTCTAAGCCCGTGGTCTCTTTTGGCATCCAGGATGAAGGCGGTACCCTGAAGACCATTGAAAAGGCAGTACGGGCTGCTCGGGAGATGGCAGCAGAAGCGGGCAAACAGCAGAAGGAACTATGCAACATCTCCGAGCTGCTGCTGGGAATCGAATGTGGCGGCTCTGACGCTACCAGTGGCATTGCCAGCAATCCTGCAGTGGGCGAACTCAGTGATCTGCTGGTGGACTTGGGGGCTTCCACTATCATGAGTGAATCCATCGAATGGATCGGTGCAGAACATGTGCTGGCCAAGCGGGCAGCTACACCCCATATCCACAACCAGATCATCCAGATCTGCAAAGATTATGAAGCTCATCTGATGGCAGCTGGACAGGATTGTCGGGCTGGACAGCCCACACCGGGGAACAAGGCCGGCGGACTTTCTACCCTGGACGAAAAGAGCCTGGGCTGCATCCGGAAGGGCGGTACCCGTCCCATCGTAGAAGTGCTGGAACAGGCAGCACGGCCATCCTGTCAAGGCGCCATTGTCATGGATACCGCCGGGTATGACATTTCTTCCGTAACCTCCATGGTGGCTGGTGGCTGCAATGCAGTGATCTTCACCACTGGTAGAGGGACTCCCACTGGCAATGCCATTGTACCAGTAATCAAAGTGACGGCGAACGAACGGACCTATCAGAAGATGGAAGACAACATGGATGTGGATCTCAGCGCCATTATCCGAGGGGAGAAGACCTTCCAGGAATGTGGCAAAGAAATGCTCCAGGTAATCCAGGATGTGTGCAACGGAAAAATGACCAAAGCGGAAGCGTATGGATTCTCGGATATCGCAGTGGACCATGTGTGCCGGTTCGTTTGATGCACAGGCAGGAAAGGAGCGGAATAGAAAATGGGTTTTATCTTTAAACCATGGAATCGTCTGAGTCTGTTTACCCGGATTATGATCGGCTTTATCCTGGGCATTGTCCTGGGTCTGGTCCTGGGGCCCCGTGCCGAGGTGCTGAAGCCGCTGGGGACCATCCTGACCAACCTGCTGACCATGGTAGTGGCACCGCTGGTGTTCACCCTGCTGGTCTGCGCTGCGGCGGATGTGGGGGATGGCAAGCGTCTGGGCCGGATCGGTATCAAAACCGTCATCGTCTTTCTGGTCAGCACGGCCCTGGCTATTGTTTTGGGCCTAGTGGTGAGCAATATGATGGACATTGGCGCCGGGGTGGAACTGAGCAACGTGGCAGCGCCCCAGCCCAAGGGCCAGGCACCGGCTTCTATGCTGGATACGGTCATCAACATCATCCCGGTGAACATCTTCGCTTCTTTGGCCAAGCAGAACCTGCTCCAGATCATCTTCTTCGCCCTGATCATGGGGTTTGCCCTGCTGAAACTGGGCGATAAGGGGAAGGCCCTGCTGGACTGCTGCCGGGCCGGCCAGGAAGTGATGAAGGAAATCACCAATATGGCCCTGGAATTCACTCCTTACGGGGTGCTGGGCCTGATGGCTTCGGTAGTGGGGAAGAATGGGACGGCCATCCTGATCCCGTACATCAAGACCATCGGGGCCATGTACCTGTGTGCAGCGGTGTATCTGCTGGTGGTCCAGGCGGTCCTGATGGTGGGGGTCTTTGGCCGGGTGAGCTCGGTGAAGTTCCTGCAAAACATGAAGGAAGCCATCACTTTCGTCTTTGCCACCTGTTCCAGTGTGGCTACCATTCCGCTGAACCTGGCCTGTGTGAAGAAAGTGGGCGTGGATGAGGAAACCGCCAACTTCGTCATTCCCTTCGGGGCGGTCATGAATATGAACGGGACGGCCATCTATGAAGCGGTAGCAGTGGTGTTTACGGCCCAGATCTTTGGGGTGGATCTGAGCTTCACCCAGCAGGTGATGATCATGCTGACGGCTACTCTGGCCTCCATCGGTACCGCTGGCATTCCCGGCTCCGGTCTGGTCATGCTGACCATCGTGCTCAGCTCCGTGAACCTGCCCATGGAAGCCATCGGCCTCCTGGCCGGCATCGACCGGATCCTGAACATGGCCCGCTGCGTGCCGAACATCGTAGGGGATGCAGCCACGGCAGTTATCGTGGCTCAATCGGAAGGAACGCTGAAAAGATAAAAAAGAAAAGGTTGTTGCCTGGGCAACAACCTTTTCTTTTTTTATTCCGCTGTTTTTGCAGTCTTTTCCACTGCTGCCGGCAGGGTCACTTCTTTGCCCTGCTGGTAGTCGAACTGGAAGGCGATGACCAGGGTGGAGCTGCCTAGCAGGCTGGAGAACATCTGCTGCTGCTCCGGCGAGATCTTCTGGGCCTTGGCGGCGGCATCCAGGAAATATCCTCCGGCCGTCTGGAGCACTGGCGTCAGATCCATGCCCAGCCGTTTTACCCGATAGGTCTTTTTATCCAGTACCACCGTGTAGGGGACTTCCTTCACCTGGGCCACCAGAGCTTGGATCCGTTCCCCATCTTTCTGCTTTTTGAATTCCGGGTCACTGGCCATTTTCTGAGCTAGCTTCTGGCCGTCCAGGGTGAGTTCCAAGGTCTTTTCCCGGCCGGTTTCCTTGGCAACTTTGGCGGAAGACAGGTACTGGAGCAGTTCCTTTTCTGCCTTCTTTCCATCTGGATCGGGCAGGAGGGGCAGGGTGTAGGGACGGACCGTCTTGGCCCAGCCCTTGCCGCTGTTGACGTACTGGGTCAGCTGGCCTTTTTCCGCAAAGAAGTAGGCATCCACTGGCTGACCCATGGTCTGCTGTCCGGTGAGCAGGACCAGTTCACCGGTCCCGTGGAGATCCCCGCTGAGCTTTTCCATTCGGGTATTTTTTTTGTCCGTTTCTTCCACCGCATTGCCGGTTAGGGACAGGTTCCCGACCCCGATGGGACTGAACAGGGTCCCTTTCATTTCATACTGGACGTATCTTTCTTTGGCCATGACGCTTTGGGAGCGGACCAGGTCTTTCACCACAGCTTTGTCCACGGGAGCGGCTGCCTGGACCAGGGAACCGGCGGACAGGACCAGCAGCAGGGAAAGGCCGGCTGCTCGGATTTTGGATAACAGTTTCATCAAAGGTTCCTCCTTTTTCCATCAGGATCTGCATCGATTCTATCTTTTTACTATGTCATATCCAGGAAAAATTGTCAAAGGAAAAAGTTTTGAACTTTTCGGGAAGAATGGGATCAACGGGCTGCCAGGATGGTATCATGACAAGAGAAATCATCAGTAAAGGAGAGGATATCATGAACAACGAAGTACTGGAAGCCATGCAGCTGCGCCGGAGTATCCGTAGTTTCAAACCGGACCCGGTACCGGAAGCGGACCTGCGGGAAATCGTCAAAGCCGGCCTCTACGCTCCTAGCGGAAAAGGTACCCAGGATACCATCATCCTGGCCATCACCAATCCGGCTATGGTGAAGCGGCTGAGCAGGCTGAACTGTGAAATCGGAGGCTGGGCACCGGATTTCGATCCCTTCTACGGAGCACCGGCCGTGCTCATCGTCCTGGCGGAAAGACAGCGGCCTACGGCGGTATATGACGGATCCCTGGTCATGGGGAATATGATGCTGGCCGCCAATTCCCTGGGGTTGGGCAGCTGCTGGATCCACCGTGCCAAGGAAGAATTCGATCGGCCGGAAGGCAAGGCCCTGCTGAAGACTCTGGGCATCACCGGGGAATACGAAGGCATCGGCCATTGCGTGGTGGGCTATGTGGAAGGGGATATCCCCGTGGCTCCCCTGCGGAAGGAACATCGGGTGTATTGGATGAAGTAAGGAGCATATTGCGGAGGCAATATGCTCCGGTCGCGGGTCGCGAGCCAAGAGTCGCGAGCCGAATGAGAAATTTGCAAGCAAATTTCTTGAATGTACAAACCCTAATCTGCTAACGATAAGATATTCGTTTCTATATCCAGCACGATACTGGTTCTACACCTTCAAAAGAACCTGGCCATGGGGAC
>SFHH01000126.1 GCA_004555735.1 Acidaminococcus fermentans | reverse complement strand
GGGGGTAGGGGTCCCTCCTACCCAGCCTTCTTTGGGCATGCTCCTGGCTTCTGGCTATCAGGTACTGTTCAGCGGACTCTGGTGGGTTTCCGTATTCCCCGGATTGACGCTGGTGCTGATGATCATCAGTACGAACCTGTTGGGCGATTTCCTGCGGGATGAACTGAACCCGAATTTGAGATAAGGCGGCGATGACCATGACAGATACAGATTATGTGTTGGATGTACAGGACCTGAAAACGTATTTCTACACCTTCCGCGGTGTGGTGAAAGCCGTCGATGGGGTCAGTTTCAAACTGAAACGGGGTGGTATCCTGGGTGTGGTAGGAGAATCCGGCTGCGGGAAATCCGTCACCGGTTTTTCCCTGATGAAGATGGTGGATCCTCCGGGAAAATTCGTCGGGGGGAAAATCCTCTTCAACGGAGAGAACATCCTGGAGAAAAACGAAAAAGAAATGGAGAAGATCCGGGGAAATCAGATTTCCATGATTTTCCAGGACCCTATGACTTCCCTGAATCCAGTGTATACCATCGGGGAGCAGCTGCTGGAATCCCTGGAGCTGCACCAGAAGAACCTGAGCAAACAGGAGCGCTGGGATAAGGCGGTTTCCCTACTGAAACTGGTGGGGATCCCTTCTCCGGAAGAGCGGATGAAAGAATATCCCCATCAGTTCAGTGGGGGGATGCGGCAGCGTGTGATCATCGCCATTGCGCTGGCTACGAATCCGGCTCTGATCATTGCTGATGAGCCGACCACAGCGCTGGATGTAACGGTCCAGTCACAGATTGTCTGGGAATTGAAGGAGCTGGTCCATCGGGAGCACAGCTCGCTGATCATGATCACCCATGATATTGCACTGATTTCTCAGATTGCCGAGAATATCATCGTCATGTACTGCGGCAAAGTCATCGAAAGCGGGACCATGGAGGATATCATTTTCCATGCCAAACATCCCTACACCCAGGGACTGCTCCATTCCATCCCGACCATGACGGATTCGGAAGACCGGCTGGAACCCATCAAAGGGATCGTGCCCAGTATGTTCGACCTGCCCAAAGGCTGCAAATTTGCCCCCCGCTGTGGACACTGCAAAGGCATCTGCTTGGAGAAAGAACCGGAGAAGATTTCCATAGACGGTCATCATACGGTATGCTGCCATCTATATACAGAAGGGAGATCCTGATATGCCAGAACCTTTAATTGCAGTCGACCATCTGACCAAACGGTTTCCTGTGAAAAAGGGCCTGTTCGCTTCAGGGCCGTTCAGCCATGCACAGAAATATGTACACGCAGTGAATGATGTGAGCTTCACCGTCCAAAAAGGAGAAGTCTTCAGCCTGGTGGGAGAATCCGGCTGTGGGAAATCCAGTACGGCCCGGACGCTGATCCGTCTTTATGAACCGGATGAAGGGAAAATCATTTTCGACGGCACCGATATCAGCCATTTGGACGACCAGGCTCTCCAGCCTTTCCGGCGGCGGATCCAGATGATTTTCCAGAATCCGTATTCTTCGCTGAATCCGCGGCAGACAGTCAAGGAAATCATTTCCGAGGCACTGCTGTTCCATAAGATCGCCGCAACCAAAAAAGAAGCGGAGGACAAGACATATTACCTGCTGCAGCGGGTGGGGCTCCGTCCCGAACAGGCTGACCGCTATCCTCATCAGTTCAGCGGCGGCCAGCGTCAGCGGATCAGCATTGCCCGTGCCCTAGCTGTGAATCCGGATTTCATCATCGCAGATGAACCAGTTTCTGCCCTGGATGTCTCGATACAAGCCCAGATTTTGAATCTACTCCTGGAAATCCGGGAAGAATTCCAACTTTCTTACCTTTTTATTGCCCATAACCTGGCAGTCGTCAAATACATCAGTGACCGGATCGGCGTGATGTATCTGGGGACTTTAGTGGAAATCGCGGATGAAAAAGCCATCTTTGCCAATCCGCTGCATCCCTATACCAAAGCGCTGTTTGCATCGGTCCCTGTATTGGGGGAGCCTCTGCAGGATCCGGCCATCAACGGAGATACGCCGTCGACACCCATCGATTTGCCAAAGGGCTGTGTCTTTTATAAAAGATGTCCATTTGCCAAGGATATCTGCAAAATGGAAAAACCGCAGATGAAGGAATATGGAAGAGGGCATTTTGCTGCCTGTCATCGGCTTGCTGGAGGAGGAGAAGCGTAATGGATCAAAAAGAGAAAATCACAGGTTGGGTACAGGATCACAAGGATGAACTGTTGCAGCTGAGCCATGCCATCCATGACCATCCGGAGCTGGGTTTCCAGGAAGTACAGGCCGCCCGCTGGCAGACCGAGCTGCTGAAAAAATACGGGTTTTCTGTGGAGATGCCCTTTGCGGGGATGGATACGGCCTATAAGGCAGTTTTCCCGGGAAAGGAAAAAGGTCCAGTAATCGCAATTTTGGCGGAATACGATGCTCTGCCGGGAGTGGGGCATGGCTGTGGCCATAATATCATCGCGACAGCTGCGGTGGGGGCCGGCCTGGCTCTGTCCCAGCTGATGCCGGAACTGGCAGGGACCCTGGTGGTGTTGGGGACTCCTGCGGAAGAAGGGGGTGGCGGAAAGATCTTCATGGTGGAGCGGCATGTATTCGACGATATCGATTATGCCATGATGATCCACCCGTCGACGAAGAATCTGATTTGCCGGGGCGGGCTTGCTTCTACTTCGTTCAAGGCGGAATATTTCGGGAAAGCGGCTCATTCCTCGGATCCTAGTACGGGGATAAATGCTCTCCAGGGAGTCATCAATCTGTTCAATGCGGTGGACGTGTCCCGGCAGACCTGGAAATCGGATGCCCGGATCAGCGGTATCATTACTTCGGGAGGGAAGGCTTCCAATGTCATTCCGGATTATGCAGCCTGTGAATTTACCGTCCGGGCCCAGACCATCAGCTATCTGCTGAAGATGGTCGAAGATCTGAAGCGATTGGCCAAGGTTTCCGCGGAGATGATCGGGGCCAAAGTAAAGATCAGCATGGACCATGCTCCCTACGCAGAACGGTATCCTAACCATGCTATGGGGGAAACTTTTAAAAAGAATATGGCACGGCTGGGCATCGAAATGCACTATCCGGATCCCAAGGTACCGGTGGGCTCTTCCGATATCGGGAATGTTTCCATGGTGGTGCCGGCTATCCATGAATATCTGTCCATTGCCGATCCTTCGGTGAATTCCCATACAGCAGAATTCCGAGAAGCGGCAGGTTCCCCTAAAGGGGACCAGGCTGCCCTTCTGGGAGCCCAGGGACTGGCTATGACAGCATTGGATATTTTGACGGATGCGGCCTTGCGGAAAGACATACAGGAAGAATTTGCGGCCACTGTACCCCATCCGGGAAAATAGGAGAATGGGACTGTGGCGGAGAAGGGGATGTGAGCAGAGGGTTGCACAGCCCCTTCTTTTGTTTTTGGTTCAGGAGAAAATGGGTGTGCGTGCAGATGGAAAGGCGAAGGAGGGATTTCCATGTATCAGGGATATGATTTCAGACAAGGTACGGAGCGGATGGAACGGGTACCCGCTTCCTTGATCCGGGCCTATTCGAACCGGGCGGCAGAACTGGAAAAAGAAGGGAAAACGGTGATCCGCTTCAGCGCAGGGGAACCGAATTTCAATACGCCTTCTGATATCAAGGAAGCGGCCATCCGGGCCATCACCAACAACTACACCCATTATCCTTCCAATAAGGGATATGGGCCTCTGGAACAGGAAATCAGCCGTTACACGGAGGAATTCACAGGGGTCCATTATGATCCGGATACGGAAATCCTGGTCACCAGCAGTGCGGCAGAAGCATTGAACAATGCCATGCTGACTTTTGCAGGGCCGGGGGATGAAATCATCGTTCCCATGCCGGCTTTCGTGACGTATAAGGCTTTGACCGGCTTATGCGGAGCAACCCTGGTACCCCTTTACCTGGATGCAAAGAACGGATTCCAGCTGGATCCGGGCGCTCTGGAAAAACTTATCACGCCTCGGACAAAGATGCTGGTGCTGAACAATCCCTGCAATCCCACGGGAGCTGTTCTGTCTTATGAAACCTTGTCCAAAGTCTGCCAATTGGCCCAAAAATACAATTTCCTGATCCTTTCTGATGAAATTTACAGCCGGATGGTCTATGACGGGGCACGATTCTATTCTGTAGCCTCCTTTCCTGGTATGAAGGAAAGAGCCATCATCGTCAATGGCTTTTCCAAGACCTTTGCCATGACGGGCTGGAGGATGGGCTATATCTGCCTGCCGGCGGATTGGCTGCCAGTATTGCTCCGATGCCACCAGTATTCCACCACTTGCTCTCCCGCTTTCATCCAGGTAGCTCTGGCGGAAGCTATGGATTCTCCTTTGACCCGTCTCCAGGTACAGATGATGCTGGATCAGCTGGCTAAGCGGCGGCAACTGGTCATGGAAGAGCTGGATAGAATCCCTGGTCTATCCTACATCCCTCCTCAGGGGGCCTTTTATATCATGGTCGATGTCCGTGGCCTGGGGCTGACGGGAAGCGCCTTCAGCCGGAAGCTGTTGGAAGAAAAATACGTGGCTACGGTCCCTGCCATCGGTCTTGATGAAATGTCGGACAGCTATGTGCGTTTTTCGTATGCAGCTTCTGATGAAAATCTCCGGGAAGGATTCCGGCGGATCCGGGAAATGGCTCGGGAAATCAGGAGGAATGGATGAAGCCTGCCGGAAAGACAGAAAATCTGCTGTGTTTCTGCAAGTTCAAGAAAGAAGATGATCCTGATGAAGGTTGTGATTTCCAATAGGATTCCGGAGGAAGCCATCCAATACCTGGAAGAAGCGCACTTTGAAGTTTTTGTGGCAGATTCCAATGAACCGCAAACGTATCTGTCAGAATTAAAAATGGCGGATGCGTATATCAACCGCCTGGGCCTTTGTGACGCGGCTATCATCGACCAGTGCAGGAATCTGAAGGTCATTGGCCGGACTGGTGTGGGGTACGATAATATAGACATTGCCTGCGCTACGCGGCACCATATCCCGGTTGTCGTGACGCCGGGAACCAACAGCCGGGCCGTGGCAGAGCATACCCTGGCTCTGCTGTTTGCCTGTGCCAAAAGGTTGCCGGATATGGACCAGGGGGTACGGCAGGGAAATTGGCCAATCCGGGATGCAGAACCGCCCACAGAATTGGAAGGAAAGACGGTGGGCATCATCGGGACCGGTGCTATTGGGAAAATCGTGGCCCAGTTCTGTCATGCTCTGGGGATGGAATGCTTGGGATACAGCCATTCCCACAATCGGGAGAAAGTGGAACAGGCAGGCTGCGTTTTTGCAGAAAGTCTGACGGAACTTTTGCAAAACAGTGATTTTGTGACTCTCCATGTCCCTCTCTTAGCAACGACCCGGCATATGATTTCTCTGCCAGAACTGCAAATGATGAAACCAACCGCATTCCTGATCAATACCAGCCGGGGAGAAGTGGTCAGTGAAGGGGATTTAGCCAAAGCGCTGCAGGACGGAATCATTGCCGGAGCCGGCGTAGACGTATTCAGCCAGGAACCAGTGCCTCCGGAGCAGCCATTGCTCCAGGCTCCCCATCTGATCATGACACCTCACTGTGCAGCCCTTACGCCAGAATCTATGGGCGCCAGCTGCCTGGCCTGTGCCAAAGGCTGTGTGGCCGTATGCAGGGGCGAAAAATGGCCCCAGGTGGTCAATCCTGAGGTCTATGGAAAATAAAATCGAAAGAGGGGCTGTTGCATGTGTGAGATTTTCACACATACAACAGCCCCTTTTTGAGGTCTCGGGTCTCGAGTCGTGAGTCTCGAGCCGTTGGATAGAACCTGTCCCCATGGCCAGGTTCTTTTGAAGGTGTAGAACC
>SFHH01000125.1 GCA_004555735.1 Acidaminococcus fermentans | reverse complement strand
CTACCCCTTGATTTTTCAGATAGTTTCCATGTATACTTATTATCGTTTGTAGGCGGACGCCTGTTTGGTTTTTGCAGGACCGCTTAGGAAATCGCTTCTTTCATGGCATCTTCTTTTTCTATTAGATATAATTTAAGTCAGCATGGACTGCAGCAAGGGATGTGAAAGAAATATGGAACAGATCTATTGTGCCGCACTGGCCTGTATCCTCAGTTATGATGCTCCCCTTTGGGTGCCACGGTTCCGGGAGCGCTTCGGCTCTTTCCGGGCAGCCTGGGAGGCTGGAAGGAAGGATCTGAGCGGAGCCGGGCTCCTGTCCCGGGAGCTCTCTTCCTGTTGGGAATCTTCTCAGAAAGAGGCTCTGCCGGAAAAGATCTATGACTACTGCTGCCGACACCAGGTACGGCTGCTGAGCCGCTGGGATCCAGAGTATCCGGCTCTCCTGGCGCAGCTTTCTGCTCCTCCTCCGGTGCTCTACTGCAAAGGGCAGCTGCCGGATCTGAGCGCTGGCCTGGCTATCGTGGGTTCCCGGAAAGCCACGGATTATGGGCTGGCGGCAGCCGGCCGTTTTGCTCGGGCAGTGGTGGTGGCGGGTGTCCCGGTGATCAGCGGCGGAGCCTATGGTATCGATGCGGCCGCTCATCGGGCAGCGCTGGATGGGCGCGGGAAGACTGTGGCTGTCTTGGGCAGCGGGCTGGAAGAATTGTATCCCCGCCGGCACTTCCGGCTTTTCGACCGGATCTGCCAGGAGGGAGCCCTGGTGACGGAATATGCTCCTTGGACGCCACCGCTGCCTCAGAACTTTCCCCTGCGGAACCGCATCATCGTGGGGCTGTCCCGAGCAGTCCTGGTGGTGGAAGCTGGTATCCGCAGCGGAGCCATGAGCACGGCTCACGCAGCAGCTGATGAGAACCGGGAACTCTTTGCCGTACCGGGTCCTATCTTTTCTGAGACCAGCCAGGGGACACACCGCTTGCTGAAACAGGGTGCTCGTCTGGCCGATGATCCGGAAGAAATCCTGTCCTTCCTGCTGGGGAACTGGCGGCAAAAGACTTCTCCCTGGGCAGAAGAAACTGATCTATTCCGGGAGCTGTCCCCTGCTGAGCAGGAAAAAGCCAGAGCTCTCTGGAGCTGGCTCCAGAAACACCAGGGCTGTAACCTGGAAGAAATCGCTGACCATTTTCCCTGGCCGCTGGCCGTCCTCAGTACCCTCCTCTTGGAGCTGGAGCTGTTGGGTCAGGTACGGCGCACCAGCCGGAATCGCTATAATGCAGTATAGGAGGAGAAAATCATGACAAATAAACTGGTCATTGTGGAATCCCCTACGAAAGCCAAGACCATTGAAAAGTTCCTGGGTAAAACCTTTACAGTCCGCGCCTCCATGGGGCATCTGCGGGACCTGCCCAAGAGCCAGTTCGGGGTCGACGTAGAGCATGATTTCACTCCCAAATATATCAATATCCGGGGCAAGGGGCCTTTGATCAAAGAACTGAAGACCCTAGCCAAAAAGGCGGATAAGATCTATCTGGCAACGGACCCGGACCGGGAAGGGGAGGCCATTGCCTGGCACCTAAGCTATATCCTGGGGGTGGACCCAGCAGATCCCTGTCGGATCTCGTTCCATGAAATCACCCAGACGGCCATCAAAGGGGCGCTGAAAGAACCTCATTCCATCGATATGGATAAAGTGGATGCTCAGCAGACCCGGCGCATCCTGGACCGGATCGTAGGGTACCAGCTGAGCCCCCTGCTCTGGCGGAAGGTTCGGAAGGGCCTCAGCGCCGGCCGTGTCCAGAGCGTGGCGGTGAAGATCATTTGCGACCGGCAAAAGCTCATCGACGACTTCGAACCAGAGGAATACTGGACGGTCTCTGTAGTCCTGGCTCCCGGGAAGACGCCTAAGATCACGGCGGACGTGACCAAGAAAGCTGGGAAGAAACTGGAGATCCACAACCAGGCTGAAGCCCAGCAGGTGAGGGAAGATTTGAAAAAAGCCCAGTATCAGGTCACGGATTGTTCCGTACGGGACCGGCTGCGGAAGCCGGCTCCTCCCTTTACCACCAGCAGCCTCCAGCAGGAAGCCAACAAGCGGCTGAATTTCTCCACCAAGAAAGTCATGATGCTGGCTCAGCAGCTCTATGAAGGGGTCACCCTGGGCCGGAAAGGTTCCATCGGCCTGATCACGTACATGCGTACCGACTCGGTGCATCTAGCCGATGCGGCAGTAGCCGCGATCAGGGGGTATGTGGGAGAGAATTACGGCGAGGCCTACCTGCCCAAGAAACCCAATGTATACAGCAGCCGTAAAAATGCCCAGGAAGCCCATGAAGCCATCCGCCCCACCAGTGTGGAGCGGACTCCGGAAGCGGTGGCACCCTATCTGGACCGGGATCAGCTGCGGCTCTATACCTTGATCTGGAAGCGGACTGTAGCCAGCCAGATGGCCAGCAGCGTCAGCACCCTGACCACCTTGACCATCAGCGGAGATCAGTACGAACTGAAAGCCACCGGCTCCGTGGTGAAGTTCGACGGATTCCTGAAACTGGCGGACCGGAAGGATGAAGAAAAAGATAAGAAGGTGCCTGCTCTGGAAAAAGGGACGGCGCTGGACCTGATCCGACTCAATGATGCAGTGCAGCATTTTACAGAGCCGCCAGCCAATTTCACCGAAGCCACCTTGGTCAAAGAGCTGGAAGAAAAAGGTATCGGCCGGCCCAGCACCTACTCTCCCATCATCCAGACCATCCTGGCCAGAGGATATGTGGCCAAGGAAGGGAAGAAACTCCTGCCTACCGAGCTGGGGAAACTCACCATCGACATGCTGACCCAATATTTCTCTCCTTTCATCGATGTGCCTTTCAGTGCCCATATGGAAAGCGAGCTGGATGCTATCAGTGAACATAAGACCGATAAGGAGACCGTACTGCGTGAATTCTACGGTCCTTTTGAAAAAGCTCTGAAAGTAGCGGATGAGAAGATCCCGGTGGTGGAACAGCCGGTGATCGTCAGCGATGTGAAGTGTGAGAAATGCGGCCGTTTCATGGTGGTGAAAGAGGGCCGCCACGGAAAGTTCCTGGCCTGCCCTGGATTCCCGGAATGCCGGAATACGAAACCCATTCTAGTAAAGGTAGGGGTACAATGCCCCCAGTGCGGCGGGGATCTGATCGAACGGCACAGCAAGACGGGACGGCTGTTCTATGGCTGCTCCAATTATCCCACTTGCCGCTTCACTTCCTGGGACAAACCCACCCATGAAAAGTGTCCAGAATGCGGCAGCATGATGGTGGAACACAAGGAACGCAACGGGAAGACTGTGCTGCACTGCAGCAACGAGAAATGTCCCAACGCCTCCCTGAAAAAGAAATAGAAGAGAAAGGAAACTCATATGGCTCTCCATATCATCGGGGCTGGACTGGCCGGCTGTGAGGCAGCCTGGCAGCTGACTCGGCGGGGGATCCCGGTGATCCTCCATGAAATGCGTCCGGGCAAAAGCGACCCAGCCCATCACACCCCCTATTACAGTGAACTGGTCTGCAGCAATTCCCTGCGGGCCAACAACATCGAGAATGCAGTAGGCCTCCTGAAAGAAGAGATGAGGCGGTTGGATTCCCTCATCATCGCTGCCGCCGATGCCCATCAGGTGCCGGCTGGAGGTGCCCTGGCCGTGGATCGGGAAGGATTCGCCCAGGCTGTGACCCAAGCTATCCGGGAAAATCACTTGATCACGATAGTGGAAGAAGAAGTCACAGATTACAGCCGCTTCACCCCGGAAGATTACGTGATCACGGCTTCCGGCCCCCTTACCAGCGGTGCTCTTTCAGAAGCTATCCAGCAGCTGGTCCATAAGGATTATTTCCATTTCTTCGATGCGGCGGCGCCCATCGTGACGGTGGATTCCCTGGATCAGGACAAGGTGTACAAAGCTTCCCGGTATGATAAGGGGGAAGCCGCCTATTACAACTGTCCTTTCAATAAAGAAGAATACCTCCGGTTCTGGCAGGAACTGTGCCAGGCAGAAACGGCCCCAGTGAAAGATTTTGAACATAATGTGTTCGAAGCCTGCATGCCCATCGAGGAAATGGCCCTGCGGGGAGAAGATACCATGCGCTTTGGGCCTCTGAAACCGGTGGGGCTGCCCGACCCTCGGACAGGGGAAGACCCCTATGCGGTGGTCCAGCTGCGCCAGGATAATGGAGCCGGGACCCTGTACAATATCGTTGGCTTCCAGACCCATCTGAAATGGCCGGAACAGAAACGGGTGTTCCGACTGATCCCTGGTTTGGAACAGGCGGAATTCGTCCGGTATGGAGTGATGCATAAAAATTCGTATCTGAACAGCCCACTGCTGCTGGAGGCAGATTACTCCCTGCGGGAGCGGCCCCATTTCTATTTCGCCGGCCAGATGACCGGGGTGGAAGGGTATGTAGAAAGCGCTGCCTCCGGACTGGCTGCCGGCATCTATGCGGCCCGGGCCATGGCAGGGAAGCCTCGGCTGCTGTTCCCACGGGAAACCGCCATCGGTGCCCTCAGCCATTACATCAGCAATCCAGAAGTGAAGCATTTCCAGCCCATGAATATCAATTTTGGGCTGATTGCCCCCTGGGATGGACCCAGGATCCGGGGCAAAAAGGAAAAAAATGCAGCCATAGCGGATAGAAGTCTAAACTTTCTTGAAAGTATAAAAAATGACTTGCATGATTAGTCTGAATATGGTAGTATGAATTGTCGGGAATTCAATACAATTCATACAATTTGAGGTGTGCCATGGAACGGACGAAAAACATGGAACCGAAGTTGAAGAATAGGCAGCTGGTAGAAGGGTTCGCCACCTATCTGGAGGTGGAAAAAGACGATTCTCCCTTGACGATTGCCAATTATCAGGCGGACATCCGTCATTTCGCGGATTTCATGGAAACCCGTTCAGATGATGCCGCCTGGCCTTCGATTACGGTCCTGGATATCCGTTCCTACCTGGCACTGATGCATGACAAAAAACTTTCGCGGCGGACCATTGCCCGGAGGATATCCTCGCTCCGCTCGTTCTATCGGTATCTGCGCCGGGAGGGAATCGTCCGGACCAATCCGTTCACCAAAGTGAGGACCCCGAAACTGGAAAAGAAACTGCCTGTGTTTTTAGAAGAGTTCGAAATCAACCTGCTCCTCCGGATGCCGGATGTCACTGCCATCCTGGGACGGCGAGACAGGGCGATCCTGGAGTTCCTCTATTCTACAGGCTGCCGGGTTTCGGAACTGGTGGGACTTACCATGACCCACGTGGATCTGGGCAACCGGTATGCTGTGCTCATGGGGAAGGGCCATAAAGAACGGCTGGTCCCGCTGGGCCATCCCTGCGTTGAGGCTTTGGAGGCCTATCTCGCCGGGAGCCGGGGCGTCTTGATGCGGAAGTATCATGTGCCGCCACACACCTTTGTCTTTGTGAACAGCCGGGGGACTCCACTGAGTGCACGGAGCGTACGGAGGATCCTGGACAAATATGTAGAAATGACAGCGATGCAGAAACATGTGAGTCCCCATACGATCCGGCATACTTTTGCTACCCATCTGCTGGACCACGGGGCGGATCTGCGGGCTGTACAGGAATTACTGGGACATGTGAGTTTATCGACGACACAGATTTATACTCATGTGACGGCAGAACGTCTCACTGCTGTCTATGAGAAACATCATCCAAGGGCCTAGGAGGGACTATTATGTTACCATTACTGGAAAAAACGAGAATGATCAACAAACTGCTGCAGAACACGGAAACGGTCAGCTACAAGAAAATGGCAGAAGTGCTGAAAGATGTGATCAAAGCCAACATCTACATCGTAGCCTGCGATGGGGATCTGCTGGGATATTCCATCCTGGACGGATTCGAATGTGAGCTGATGATCAAGAAAGTACTGGATGTGGGTCATTTCC
>SFHH01000124.1 GCA_004555735.1 Acidaminococcus fermentans | reverse complement strand
TACAAACCCTAATCTGCTAACGATAAGATATTCGTTTCTATATCCAGCACGATACTGGTTCTACACCTTCAAAAGAACCTGGCCATGGGGACAGGTTCTTTCCAACGGCTCGAGACTCACGACTCGAGACCCGAGACCTCAAAAAGAGGCTGTTGCTCACGCAACAGCCTCTTTGATCATTTTTCTTTCCCTTTATCCAGCATGTTCTGGATTTCCTGCATGAAACTGTTTACATCGGCAAACTGGCGGTACACGGAAGCGAAACGGACATAGGCGATCTGGTCGATCTTTTCCAGGTGGGCCATGACCACTTCTCCGATCTTCGTGGACTTCACCTCATTCTCGCCGGAAGCCCGGATTTCATTCTCGATCTGGTTCGTCAGGCTCTGGATCTGTTCATAGGTGAAAGGCCGCTTTTCAAAGGCCCGCAGGAGGCCTGCCAGGATTTTCTTGCCGTCGAACATTTCCCGCCGGCCATCCCGTTTGATGACCAGGAGGGGGATCTGTTCATATTTTTCGTAAGTCGTGAAACGCCGTCCACAGCGGGGACACTCTCTCCGACGCCGGATGGACGCCCCCTCTTCAACGGAACGGGAATCAATGACACGGCTATCTTCGCAGCCACAGAATGGGCATTTCATAACCTACACCCCCTGCTCCTTATTTGTTGCGGATCCAGGGCGGAATCTCCGAAGTGGGAGAAGTGAAGCTGCTCACCTTAGAGCCGGCAGCTTCTTCTGCAGCCCGGGTGATCCGGCTGGTAGAAGTCTGGGGTTTCACAAAGGAAGCCGGTTTCGGAGCAGCAGTGGCAGTCGGTTTCCCTTCATCGATCCCGGTAGCAATGACGGTGACACGGATTTCATCTTCCATGTTTTCATCGATATTGGCCCCAAAGATGATGATGGCATCCGGATCCACTACATCGGTGATGATCTTGCTGGCTTCGTTTACATCCATCAGGCTCAGGTTGGGGCCGCCAGTAATATTCAGCAGCACGCCTTTGGCGCCTTCGATGGTGGAATCCAGGAGCGGGCTCTTCACTGCATTTTCGGCAGCAGCAGCAGCGCCCTCGTCCCCTTTGGCCGTACCGATCCCCATCATGGCGGAACCGGCGTTGGTCATGACAGCCTTCACGTCGTTGAAGTCCACGTTGATCAGGCCGGGGACACTGATCAAGTCAGAGATCCCCTGTACGCCCTGGCGCAGCACATCATCGGCCAGTTTGAAAGCATCTTTCATAGAAGTCCGTTTATCTACTACCTGGAGCAGACGATCGTTAGGGATGGTGATCAGGGCATCCACCTTGGCTTTCAGGTTGGCAATCCCCTGTTCCGCCACGTTGAAACGGCGGCGTCCTTCAAAGGAGAAGGGTTTCGTCACAACGCCCACGGTGAGGGCGCCGGCCTGTTTGGCCATTTCCGCCACCACATGGGCAGCCCCGGTACCAGTACCGCCGCCCATGCCGGCAGTGATGAAGACCATGTCAGCCCCTTTTACGCACTCTGCCAGTACGTCTTTGGATTCTTCTGCAGATTTTTCCCCGACTTCCGGGTTGGCCCCTGCACCCAGGCCTCTAGTTTCGTCCTCACCGATCTGGATCTTGGTGGGGGCGCTGGATTTTTTCAGCTGCTGCGCATCGCAGTTCACGGCGATGAATTCCACACCCTGCAGTCCGGCTTCGATCATGCGGTCTACCGCGTTGTTGCCGCCGCCGCCTACACCGATGACCTTGATCTTTTCCAGGGGCTGATCCATCGTATCTTTGTCTGCCTCAAACATGTTTCATGGTCCTCCTCATCTATTGTGTGATAAGATACTTATTTCTTCGTACACTATATCTAGTATACCATTTAACAGATAATATTTCATCCCCATTTTGGGGAAAATTTTACCGATGCAAAACAAGAACGTTCACAGGAATCTGCTCGGCAGATTCCCTCCCTCGGCCTGTAACCAGTGACCATTGACCATTGACGGCCGCGAAGCGGCCTCTCAGCTCCCCAGCAGCAGCCGCCGGATGATGGCGATGTTGTTGAAGATCCGCAGGCCGAAGGCGATCAGTGCCACGTAATACAAATCGATCCCCAGCCGGTATCCGAAATAGCACAGGAGCACTGCGAAGATCCCATTGGCAAAGAAACCGCTGAGGAAGATCCGGTGATTGAAATGGCCTTCCAGGGACGAACGATATCCGCCGAAGGCCGCATCCAAACAGCCCATGAAGGCCACCGCCACCAGTTTGCTGTACATAGGGGGCACCACAGGGAACCAAGCTCCCAGGGCGATTCCCGCTGCCAGTCCCACCAATGCGTAGATCATCCTTTGCCACCTTCTTCCGTCTTGGCATATTCGAAATGCCGGGTCCCCTTATACGCCGGGATCACCACATCGTCTTTTCTCTTCACATCCACCGTGATGCCCCAGAACTTCAGGGTCTCCACCACTCCGCCCCGGAGCCGCAGGGCGCTTTCCAGGGTCTTAGGGTCCCCGATGGCCCGGATCTCATAGGGCGGTGTGAAACGGGTATTGTTCACAGAGACCGTAGGCCCGGCACACCGCACTTCAGAAATATCCAGCAGCCGTTCCTGATTGACGGAAAGGGCTTCCGCCCCGGCAGCCCGGAGCTCATTCAGGAGCCGGAGCAGGTCATCATCATGGATCACATACAGGTTGGGATTTTCCCCGGCCTTGGGCGTCACCTGGCTGTCATTGACGACTACCAGCACACCGGGACCGTGGAGGGGCACTTCCCCAGCTTTGATCTTCAAGTCGTTCAGGACTTTCCGATCTCCTCCTGTCCCCTGTGTCTCCATTTCTTCCAACTTATTGGCCAGGGCTTTATTTTCTTTCTCCGCATTCTTCAGTTTTTCCACAAGATCTTCCGCCCGCTGCTGGTTCACAGACTGTTTGGCCTGTTCAGCACTGCGGAATTGGGTCGAGATCATGGCTCCCACGATCAGACACACCAGGAAAACGAAGAATTTCTCTCTCGGACTGTGCACAGCCATGCCATTCTCCTAACTACAGTTTGATATAGGGTTTTTCGTAAGTCAGATCGATATATTGGGCCTTGATCTTTTTTGCTTCCAGCTCCTGACAGATGGACTGGAACACTTTCAACTTGTTTTCAGCATTTTCATACGTCCCCAGGATCACCGGGATGCCATTGTGGAGATAGATCTTGAGGTTCTTGCTCTCATCCACATGGATCTCCATGATCCGGTCCCGCAGACCCGGATCCAGTTTCCCCAGGAAGCCCAGGATGCCCTGTATCTCTTCATCTTCGGTCACATCCCCCAGTTCTCCCTGGGCAATATGCCAGCCGGAAACAAAGGGCGCCTCCCCGCCGGTGATCCCATCTGCCACACTGATGATATGGCCTGTAGGATCCACCTGGGCATACTGGCTTCCTTCCATGGCCACATACAGAGCCGGCTTCCGGTCCGTGATCACCACTTTCAGCACATTAGGCCAGCCCAGGGCCAGGTCCGCCTTTTCCACCCGGTAATCGGCCCGGAGGCTGGAAAGCAGTTTCTTCCGGTTGATATTGAAGATATTCAGAGGTTCTCCCGCATCCCCCATCTCCCGGACTTCTTCCAGCGTCACCGCCGTATCCCCCACGACCTGCAGCCGGCCAAAAGCCAGCCAGGGTTGGTGGAGCAGCACATAGGAAGCGATGAACAGCAGGAGCGAGGCCAAAAGCAGAGCCGCCCGTGCCTTGTTCAGCCGGCGCCGGGGACGGCGGCGGCTCCTTGTTGGGCCGGGCTTTCCAGCTTCCGTCCCTGCCGGATGGTTCCGTTTTTTCCGGAACAGGCTTCTCCGTTCCTTCTTTTCCGGAGTTTCTCCTTTTTCTTCCTGCCGGGACTGGAACGTTTCCCGTCCCGCCGCCCGATCCTCCAAAGCCCTGGCTTCTTCCTCTTCGGTCCGGCCGTAGATATAGGCCTGGGCTTCCTGCCGGATCTTTTCCCGTTCCTTCTGCCGCTCTTCCGCCTGTTTCCTGGCTTCTTCCTGGCGCAGCCGGGCGGCCCGCATCTCTTGGCGGAAGCTGCTGGTCCGGCGTTCCCGTCTGCTTTCTTCTCCTTGCCGGCTGTCGGCCGGGGCAGTCCGGTCTCCCTCCTGTCCAGGCCGGACCTCCCGATCCTCTGCCTGTCTTTTTCCCCGGAGGTTTTCCCGGGCTTCCCGGTGCCCCTGCCCGATCCGGGGCTGGAGCCATTTGGGCCTCATCATATCAATGGGCCGTCTTCAGGATCTTTTCGCACAGATCCGGGAAGGAAATGCCCATAGCTGCCGCTGCTTTGGGGATCAGGCTGGTGGCCGTCATCCCCGGGATGGTGTTCACTTCCAGGACGATGCAGTCCCCGTTGTCTGCCAGCATCAAGTCCGTCCGGGCCACACCGCTGCATCCCAGGGCTTCGTAAGCCGCCACGGCGATCTTCTGGAGCCGCTGGGTAGTCTCTCCATCGAAAGGAGCCGGACAGGTATAGGTAGTGGCCCCTTTGGTGTATTTATTGTGGAAATCGTAGAAGTTCTCATGGGGTTCGATGAGCACCAGAGGCATGGGGACGGCCCGGCCGTCTTCTCCCATCATGACCCCAGCGGCCACTTCCTTGCCCGTGAAGAAGGCTTCGCACAGCACATGGTCGCCGTACTTGAAAGCTTCCTCCAGGGCATCATCCAGCTGCTTTTCGTCTTTTACGATCACCACGCCGATGCTGGAGCCCTGGGTGGCCGGTTTCACCACACAGGGGATCCCGATTTCCTTCAGGATCCGGTCCTTGGGTCCTTTATCCAGCTTTTTATCCAGGAAGATGCATTTGGCCGTGGGTACATGGTTGTTCTGGAACAGATGCTTGGTATAGACCTTGTCCATAGCCAGGGCGCTGGCCAGGACGCCGCTGCCCGTATAGGGGATCCCCAGCATTTCCAGGATCCCCTGGAGCCGCCCGTCTTCCCCATAGAGTCCATGGACCGCATTGAACACCACCTTGGCCCCGGATTCCTTCAGCTGATCCACGATATGTTCCGGGTCCAGATCGATGGCCACAGCATCATACCCTTTTTCCTTCAAGGCGTCCAGGATGGCAGTCCCGGTATGCAGGGACACTTCCCGTTCTTTAGAAGGTCCGCCCATGACCACTGCCACACGATCTTTTTTATCCATTATCCATTCCTCCGTTCCAATGCCTGTACCAGATGTTCACTGAGTTTGTAGATATCCCCGGCCCCGATGGTCATGATCAGATCCCCGCTCTGGGCCTCCCGTTCCAGATGATCCAGGATGGTGGGCTGATCCGGCAGGTATTCTACCTGCTGACCGGTAGTCTCCCGGACTTTATCTGCCAGCATCTTCCCTGTGACGCCAGGGATGGGATCTTCGCTGGCAGCATAGATATCCGTCACGATCAGCTGGTCTGCATCTTTGAAGGCTACGGCGAATTCGTCCAGGAGCAGCTGGGTCCGGGTATACCGGTGAGGCTGGAACACCACGGTCAGCCGCTGGGGATGGGTCTGCCGGGCCGCTTTCAAAGTCGCTTCGATTTCCGTAGGATGGTGGGCATAATCATCCACCACCCAGATACCGTCCACTTTTCCCTTGGTCTCGAACCGGCGCTTGGCTCCGCTGAATTTCTCCAGGGAGGCCAGGATCTCTTCCAGCGGGAGCCCCAGCTCCCGTGCCGCAGCAATGGCCCCCAGGGAATTGAGCACATTATGCCGGCCGGGAATGATCAGATGGCCCCGGCCGATGGTCTCTCCCTTGTACACCACATCATAATAGGTGCCGTCCGTACCATAGCTGATGTCCTTGGCCTGGTAATCCGCATCCTGGCTGTCGATGCCGTAGCTGATCACCCGTTTGTCCGTATGTTCCCCGATGGTCCGCACCTTGGCGTTGTCATAGCAGAGGACGACTGCCGTAATGGTCCAGGTGGTCATCTTCAATATTGGTGACCACAGCGATATAAGGACGGAACTTCAGGAAAGAGCCGTCACTTTCGTCCGCTTCCGCCACCACATAATCACTCTTCCCGTTGGCAGCGTTGGAACCCAGGTTGTTCACGATGCCCCCTACCACGATGGTAGGATCCAGGCCGCAGTCATAGGTGATGCAGCTGAGCATGGAGCTGGTGGTGGTCTTCCCATGAGCCCCGGCCACAGCGATCCCTTTGTGCTTGTTCATCAGATAGGCCAGCACGTCGCTCCGATGGATCACCGGCACCTGCCGGCGGTGCGCTTCCACCAGTTCCGGATTGTCCGGATGGATGGCGGTAGAGACCACCACCACTTCCGCCCGCTCGATCTGGCAGGCGGCGTGGCCGATGAATACCAGGGCGCCTTCCTTGGCCAGCTTGGTAGCCATATAGCCCGGTTTGGCATCGGAGCCGGACACATGGTAGCCCCGTTTGATCATCACGTAGGCCAGGGCACTCATGCCGGCTCCGCCGATTCCAATGAAATGAATGTTTTTAATCGTATCCAGATCAACCAATGGTCGTTCCTCCTATTTGTTCCGTTCTGCCAGCTCCATAGCAGCTTCCGCGATGGCATCGGCTGCCTGGGGCATGGCTGCCCGCAGGGCACTGCGGTGCATGGTTTCCAGCCGTTCCGGTTCCTGGAGCAGCTTTTCCACTTCTTCCAGGAGCCAGTCCCCCGTCAAGTCTTTATCCAGTACCACCAAGGCCGCTCCCTGGGCTGCCAAAGCCCGGGCATTGTATTCCTGGTGGTTGGCAGTGGCGTAGGGATAGGGAACCAGGATGGAAGGGATCCCTTTCACCATGAGTTCCGCCAGCCCGATGGCTCCTGCCCGGGAAACAGCCAGGTCGGCGGCCGCCAGTGCCAAGGGCATATCGTGGAGATAGGGCACCACGTGGATATTCCCGGCATGGAGCACCTTATCCCCCACCGCTTCCGCATGTTTCTCATAACCGGTCGTGCCGGTGGCATGGAGGATCTGGATCCGGGGATTCCCGGCCAATTCCTGCTCCACCGTCACCATGGCCTGGTTGATGGTCCGGGCTCCCCGGCTGCCTCCAAAGGCCAGCAGGGTCGTCTTCTCCGGATCCAGGCCGAATTTCTTCAGTCCCTCTTCCCGTCTGGCTTCCAGGATCTCCTGACGGACCGGGTTCCCGGTATAGACTTTTTTGGCATGGGAAGCAAAATATTTGCTCCCTTCTTTATAGCCCAGGAAGACTTCATCCACGAACCGGGAGAGGATCTTATTGGTGACCCCGGGCATGGCATTCTGTTCCTGGATGCAGGTAGGCACCCGTTTCATGGCCGCCCAGAACAGGATGGGGCCGCACACATAGCCTCCCGTGCCGATCACCAGATCCGGATCCAGCCGGTTCAGCAGGCTGTAGGCTTCCTTCATGCCCAGGACCAGTTCACAGGCACTTTTCAGGGTGCCCAGCCCCAGGTGACGTTCGAAGCCTGCCACCTGGATAAATTTCAGGGGATACCCATAGCGGGGGATGATATCCTTTTCCAAGCCTTTTTGAGTCCCCACAAAAGTGATTTCACAGTCAGGGTCCAGCCGCCGCAGCGCTCCGGCAATGGTCAGTGCCGGATAGATGTGGCCGCCGGTCCCCCCGCCGGACAGTACGACTTTCACGCTTCTGCCTCCTTAGCCAGATCATGGACGATCTGTTTGAAGACCCGGCCCCGTTCCGGGAAATTGGCGAACATATCATAGGAAGAACAGGCCGGGGACAGGAGCACCACCTGGGGTGCTTTAGCCAGACTGTACGCTTTCCGCACCGCGTCTTCGAAAGTCCCGTCGATCAGGATGATGTTCTTCACTCCGTGTTTTTCGGCGGCTTCATAGAACCGCTGCCGGGCTTCTCCCAGAAGGATCAGGACATCGGTCTTGGCCTTCACTGCTTCCATCAGATCATCCAGGCCGGTCATCTTGTCGTGGCCTCCGGCCAGGAGGATCACATGGCCGTCTTTGAAAGCTTCCAGGGCCTTGATGGCGGAATCGGTATTGGTGGCTTTGGAATCATTGTAGTATTTCACCCCGTTGATGGCGGTCACATATTCCAGCCGGTGTTCCACGCCCCGGAAGGCCTTCAGCACCTGGGCCATGTTCTCGGCCGTGACCCCGGCGAAATGGGCGGACAGACAGGCAGCCAGCACATCCTGTTCGTTATGGGCCCCGAAGATCTGCAGATCGGATACCTGGCAGATTTTTTCCTTCTTCCCGTCCAGGGCCAGGGTGAACCAGCCATCCTCGATGAAGCCCCCTTCCGGCAGCACTTTCTGGGTGCTGAACCAGACAACCCGGCTTTTGGCCCTGTCTCCCAGCTTGCTGGAAACCGGATCGTCGGCGTTGAGGATCAGGATCTGGTCCGGTGTCTGGAAAGCGAAGATCTTGCTCTTGGCCGCCACATAGCCCGCCATATCCCCGTGCCGTTCAAAATGGTCCGGGGTGATGTTCACGATACAGGCCACATCGGGCGCCAGGCTGGTGGTTCCTTCCAATTGGAAGCTGGACAGTTCCGCTGCCACCCAGGAATCCTGGTCCAGGTCCTGGAGTTCTTTGCTCAGGGCAAAGCCGATATTCCCGGCCACCGCGGTCTTCACCGGCAGGGTAGCTAGCATCTTCCCCAGCAGAGTGGTGGTGGTGGTCTTGCCATTGCTGCCGGTCACAGCGCACCAGTGGCCTTTATACAGCCGGCTGGCTTCTTCCGCTTCGGCGATGATCTCCATCCCCAGTGCCCGGGCTTTCTTCACCGTTTCCGTCGTAAAGGGGATCCCGGGAGAGATGATGAAGAGGCGGCACTGTTCCAGAAAAGGTTCCGGATCCTTCCCACAGATGTATTCCCCTCCCCGGTCCTGGAAAGCCTGCAGCCAGGCCGGATCCAGTTCTTTTGTATCATCATTGTAGAGGATCACCCCAGCCCCTTTTTGGGCCAGGACTTCGGAAACCCCCTGGCCGCTGATGCCGGCCCCATACACAAAGATCTTTTTCTTGTCATCCATGAAAGATGCCCCCCAGTATATGATTATCGTTCAGGAATCGGCTGTACAAGCAGCCGACTTGGTCTCGAGTCTCGGGTCTCGAGTCTCGGGCCACTGGAAAGAACCCGTCCTTCAGCCTGGTTCTTTTGAACCTCCAGAATCAGTACCGTCCTTAAA
>SFHH01000123.1 GCA_004555735.1 Acidaminococcus fermentans | reverse complement strand
TGTAGAACCAGTATCGTGCTGGATATAGAAACGAATATCTTATCGTTAGCAGATTAGGCTTTGTACATTCAAAAAATTTGCTTGCAAATTTCTCATTCGTCTCGAGACTCGAGACCCGGTCTCTTCTGTGGATAACCTGTGCACAAGTGGATAAGTCTTCCTGGATATAGTGGGGTGAACAAGATTTTACACAATATCTAGGACTTGCCCACAGAGTTATCCACAGGAATTGTGTATAACTTCTGGATTTTTGTGGATAAGCCTGTGTATAAGTGGAAAACTTGACGGGGATGAGGAGATGTTCTATCCTGTAAGAAAAGAACGGGGAAAGCATCCCGCTGAAGGAGGATACAAATGGCAGAATTGAATCAAAAAGCCGACAGCTTCAAGCATTTTGTAGAAAAGAAAGATCCTAAGGCTTTTATCGTAGATCCCATCAAAGACGATCCTTTCCATACTGTGGTATTTCGGTCCCATATGGATGTGGACGGGACACCACTCCAGCTGATCGTAGTCCTGGACGACAGCGCCTTTGGGGTGATCCGGGTGCTGCTGGCTCCTAAAGCCTTGAAAGAAGGGAATCAGGAAGTGCTGTTTTCCCTGCTGAATGAGTATAACCGTACCTATAAGGCCTTTAAATTCTATTTGGACAAGGAAGAGTCCCTGATCATGGATACCTGTGTGATCTTCCGGGAACCTCAGGTGGACGGAAATATGATGTATGGCTTATTCCAGATGATCAGCAAGGAACTGGACGCAAAATACAAGGAAATCATGAAAACGATTTGGGAATGAAAAAAGGGGGTGTGGATTTCTTCACGCCCCCATTTTTTTTACGAACAGCACAAATTCCTCCATGGCCGGGTTGAAATGGAGATCTTTGTTCCAATCCAGGGTAATGAAGGCCGGACGGAACTGACGGATGGAGATAGCGTGGAGGTCCGGTTCCTGCTGGGCGATTTCTTCTGTCAGGAAGCCGGCCGCTCCCTCGGAACGGATGTATTCCAGGATGGTGAATACCTGGGTTGTCTGGTGGACGATCCAGGGATGGACTCCGCTGTGGGCGAACATGTGCCGGATATAGGCTGTCTGGTCGAAATGATCAGAAAAAAGGACCAGAGGCGTATCCTTCAGTTCTGTCAGATCCACCGCTTCCTTCTGGGCCAGGGGGTGGTCCTGGCGGACGAATAGTTTCAGATAGCTTTTCCGGAGCAGCAGACAGTGGTTGGGCTCTTCCGGCAGCCGATTGGTGACACAGAGCGCAAAATCGATTTCCTGCCGGTCCAGCAGCTCGTAGAGCACGTTGGTGGTTTCTTCCACTGTTTCAATGGTGATCTGGGGATGGGTCTTCAGGAAAGAACCGTGGAGCTGAGGGAAAATGGTATTGCCCCGCATGGTAGCGATGCCGATCCGGATCAGGGCTTTGCCCGTACTCAAGGAGCGCACCACTTGGCATAGATTCCGGTAGTGGTTTTCGAACTGACGGGCGTGTTCCAACAGGATCCGTCCCCGGCGGGTGATCTGGATGTTGTTCCGGTTCCGCTGGAATAAAGCAACGCCGCATTCTTCCTCCAGCTCCCGGATGGCTTTGGAAATCCCCGGTTGGGAAATATGGCATTTTTCCGCTGCCCGGGAAAAGCTCCCGCACTCGCAGACGGTGATGAAGTATTCGATCTGGGTGAGTTTCATTTTTCTCCTTTTCAGAGCCAGCAAAGCTGGCTTCCATCGGCGTATGACGTATGACCTATGACGAGCTGTTGCTTATGCAACAGTCATATTATAACTTAAAGTTTGGGTCAGAGAAAATAAAATATTGTACTTTTACTCTTCCCATGGATACAATAAGCATACGAAATGACGAGATCGGCCAGTCTGTACAGGGAGAAAGAGAGGAACCATCATGAAGACCAACAAACGCGGATACGATTTGCTGAATGATCCATTTTTAAATAAAGGAACGGCTTTTACCTGGGAGGAACGAAAAAAGTATGGCTTGATCGGTATCCTGCCTCCCCAGGTAGAGACCCTGGAGCTCCAGGATCAGCAGGCCTTTGAAAATTTCTGCGAACGGCCCAATAAAGCGGTCCAGCGCCATTATCTGATGAAGTTGTTCAGCCGGAACCGGACCCTGTTTTTCCATTTGTTTTCCCACCATCTGGAAAAACTCATGCCGGTGCTCTATGCTCCGGGGGTGGCGGAAAGCGTCAAGCAGTACAGCGAATATTTTACCACGCCCCAGAATGCGGTATACCTGTCCATCGATCATATGGAGGATATCGAAGAATCCTTGAAGAACGGGGCTTCTGGACGAGATATCCAGCTGATCGTGGTGACCGATGGAGAAAGCATCCTGGGCATCGGGGATTGGGGAACCAACGGGGTGAGCATTTCCACAGGGAAAATCCTGGTCTATACGGCAGCAGCCGGCATCGATCCGGCCAAAGTCCTGCCGGTGGTGCTGGATGCAGGCACCAACCGTCAGAGCCTGATCGATGACCCTCTGTATCTGGGGCTCCATCACAGACGGATCAGCGATGAGCGGTATGATGCTTTTGTGGATGCCTTCCTCCAGACTGCAGAAAGCCTTTTCCCCCATTTCTATATCCATTTCGAGGATTTTGGCCGGGAAAATGCCGCCCGTCTCTTGGAACGGTATGAAGACCGGTATGCGGTGTACAACGATGATATCGAAGGCACGGGGGCTGTGACTCTGGCGGCCATCCTGGGCGGGCTGAAGGCATCTGGGGAAAAGCTCACAGACCAGACTTTCCTGTGTTTTGGGGCTGGGACCTCCGGTATGGGAATCGTCCGGCAGGTCTTTGCCGAGATGCAGCTCCAGGGACTCAGTGAAGCAGAAGCCAGGAACCGGTTCTACCTGGTGGATCAGCAGGGTCTGCTGTTTGAGGATACGGAAGGGATGACACCCCAGCAGAAGCCTTATGCCCGGAAGCGGAGTGAGTTCCCCGCCGGCGCCAAACTGGATACCCTGGAAGAGGCAGTCAAAGCTATCCATCCCACTATCCTGGTAGGGGCGTCTACGGCTGCGGGAGCCTTTACGAAAGAAGTGGTCCAAGAAATGGCCGCCCATACGCCTCGGCCCATCATCTTTCCTTTGAGCAATCCGGCGGACCTGGCAGAAGCCAGTGCAGAGGCGCTGCTCCGTTGGACGGACGGGAAAGCCCTGGTGGCTACCGGTATCGCTTCCAAGAAAGTGGCGTATCATGGGACGGTCTATGAAATCGGCCAGGCGAATAATTCCCTGGTGTTCCCGGGTATGGGGCTGGCGGTGGCCGCTTGCCGGGCCAAGAAAGTCTCTCCAGGGATGCTGGCAGCTGCTGCCCATGCTCTTACCGATCTGGTGGACATGAAGAAACCTGGAGCTTCTGTCCTGCCTCCCGTACGGGAAATGGGGAATTTCACCAGGATCCTGGCGGAAAAAGTGGTGTGCCAGGCGGTGAAGGAAGGGCTGAATGGTCTCCCGGTGGAGGATCCGAAAAAAGCCATCGAAGCCATTCAGTGGAAGGCGGAGTACAAGGAATTATAAGCAGTCATCAGCTGAAGGGCAGGTGGGTGCTGCATGGAACGTGCAGCACCCACCTGCCCTTTTTTGCATTCAGCCTTTGTTCCATAAAAAATCAGCGTCTGAGGATGAAAGGCCCCTGAATCCCATTGTTTTCAGAAAACGTTTTTTACATGCAGACAAAAATCCATTAGAAACATACAAAATTAAAAATATACATAAAACAACTGTATATTTTTTAAAATCGTAATGTATTTTGTAAAAAAGAATGTTGCAAAAATGTGAACAAGTGCGTATAATATCTGTAGCTTGCAAGGCCGACCGGTTGCTGTCGCTACACGGGTCCCCGGCAAGAAATCTCAAGAAAGCAAAGGTGTTGTTGATGAAAGCATGGAAAAAAGCGGTCGGCGCGCTGGCGATGACAACGCTCGTAGCGTCTATGTTTACCGGCTGCGGCAAGAAAGATGCAGCAAAGAAAGACAGTGGCAATGAAATCAAGATCGGTGCTTTGTTTGAACTGACGGGGAATGTTGCCAACTACGGCAAATCCACCTACAAAGGGGTACAATTGGCGGTGGAACAGATCAATGCCAAAGGCGGCATCAATGGCAAGAAAATCAAATTGGTGGAAGCGGACAACAAGTCTGAGCCTTCTGAATCTGGGAATGCAGCTACCAAACTGATTACGAAAGATAAAGTCTCTGTTATCATCGGGCCGGCTACCAGCGGCTGCGTATCGGCAGCTACGCCGGTGGTGACCAACAGCAAAGTGCCTCTGATGGCTCCTGTGGCTACGGCTCCTGGCATTACGGTGGACGAAAAAGGCAAGGTCCGTCCGTTTATTTTCCGGGCCTGCTTCACGGATCCTTTCCAGGGCAAATTGATGGCCAAATTCGCCGTAGAGACCCTGAAATTGAAGAATATTGCGATTTTCTATGATTCTTCCAGTGACTATTCCAAAGGGCTGATGGATGTATTCGGCAAGACTTTGGAAGAAAAAGGCGGCAAAGTGGTGGGCAAGGAAGCATTCCTGGCCAAGGACCAGGACTTCAAGTCCGCTCTGACTAAATTGAAAGCCTCCAATCCGGAAGCACTGTATGTTCCCGGCTACTATGAAGAAGTCTCCAAGATCATCAAACAGGCCCGTGAAGTTGGTCTGACCTGCCCGATCCTGGGCAGCGACGGCTGGGATTCTCCGAAATTGGCCCAGATTGCTGGCGGGGAAGCCCTGAATGGTACCTACTTCACCAGCGCTTATTCCGCACAGGATAAGGATCCCCATGTTCAACAGTTCATCAAAGACTATAAAGCCAAATTCAACGAAGAACCGGATACCTTCGCCATCCATGCCTATGACGGTACCCTGGCGGTGGCCGAAGCCATCAAACAGGCTGGCACCACTGACGGCGCCAAGATCGCAGATGCTCTGAGCAAGATCAAGGACCTGCAGGTAGCTACCGGCAAATATACCCTGGATAAGAATCACAACCCTGTGTCCGGAGGTATCATCATCGAAATGAAAGACGGCGTACAGACCTTCAAACAAAAGATTACGCTGTAAGTTCATTCATAATGCGGCGTCGGATCGGGTCTCCGGTCTGACGCCAAACTTTTTCACAAGGAGGGGTGCTTATGGATACAGGATCCTTTGCCCATCAATTTGCCCAGCAAATTGTCAATGGTGTATCCCTGGGCAGCATCTATGCGCTGATTGCTCTAGGGTATACCATGATTTACGGGATCATCAAACTCATTAACTTTGCTCACGGCGATATCTACATGCTGGGAGCATATATCGGTTTTGTGGCCATCAACCAGGGCACGATTCAGAACCTGAATCTCGATTTCGCCCAGTTTGAGGGAGGCCGCTTTGTGGGCGCCGTGACAGGCAGCAACGCCGAGGGCGCGGTGATCGAAAACGTGCATGTGAAAGGGGACGCCGTCTCCGGTATTTCGGGATCTGGCTACGGCGATTTCGCGGGCGGCATCGCCGGCCAGAATCATGGGACGATCCGTCGCTGCAGCTCCGATATCGGCACCGGCACCACGCAGCAGGTGAGAGGTGTTATCGCCTACAATTACGCGGGCGGCATCGCCGGCGGCAACTGGGGCGTCGTGGAGGAGTGCTATGCTCTGGGCGGCATCAGCAGCGGCTACCGCAACGCCGTGAATCAGGGACAGCTGAGAACCTACTACGCCGGCGGCTTGGTGGGCGGCAACCTGGGCACTATCAAAATCTGCTACACCAATCTGCAGGACTGGGTGGTCGGCTACCAGCGTGTCGGCGGCTTTGTCGGCTGGAACGGCGCGGGAGGAAGCATCGCCGGCTGCTATGTGGCGCACAACGACCGGGCGTACGGCGCCGTACAGGCAGCCATCAGCGTAGGGGAGAACAAAGGCTCGGTCAGCGGCAGCTATGCGGTCTCCGCCACCTCCGGAACTGTTAACGGCTTCAGTCGGATAAGCGACTCCGCTCTGAAATCCGCCGCTTCTCTCTC
>SFHH01000122.1 GCA_004555735.1 Acidaminococcus fermentans | reverse complement strand
CAAAATCCAGAGCGGCCGTGCGGCTACGGAAGACCAGCTGAAAAAAGTCGCGGACGACATTAAGCAGGGTACCGTTGCCGGTGATGTATACGTTACTGGTGGGGAAGTGGCCTATCACACTGATGGCGGTAGCGACAATAGTCAGCCTACGGTCAATGATGGTACGGGAAAACTTACCCTGACAGAAAACAATAAGACCTCAAAAATCGAAATCACTGGCCTTCACGACTACTATGTGACAAATGGAACGGTAGCTGATGATGGGAAGACACTGGAACTGACCCGGAATGACAGGGATGAAAACGGGAATCCCAAAAAGATTTCCATCGACCTGGGCAATGTGCTGAAACATGACCTCCATCTGGTGCAGAACCCGGCGGCTGGGTCTGATGGAAAGTACAAAGTCGATACGAAAACTGGCACAGTGACCCTGAAAGTCCAGAATTCTGATGGAACAGATGCCTGCGATATCACCATCGGAGGTTTTGAAGGACTGGGCAAGGGCCTCAAGTTCGGGGCCAATCAGAAAGCGACAGATACTGGTTCTAATCCGGTGACAAACCAGCTGGGTAGCACCCTTAACGTCACCGGTGAAGGTGAGAAGGCACTGAACCAGTATTCCGGCAAGAACCTGCTCACTTCTGTGGAACAGGATGCAGATGGCAATACCACCATCCATGTACTCATGGATAAGAATATTTCCGCGGACAGCGTGGTGGTAGGGCAGGAAGGCAAAGCCGGGAAAGACGGTAAGGATGGGTACATCGGCATCAATGGCAAAAATGGTGCAGATGGCATCACCACCACCCTCATCCGTACCGAAAAAGGCCAGCCCGGGGCAGACGGAAAGAATGGCAAACCGGGGGTCGATGGAACGGATATCACCCGTATCGTCTACCAGAACGGCCAGGACGGCACCGATGGAAAAGATACCCATACGGTAGCAACCCTGGATGATGGCCTGCAGTTCGCCGGCGATGACGGCCAGGATGATGCTACAAAAGTCATCACCAAGAAACTCAATGAACGGCTGGATATCGTGGGCAAAGCCCAGGGAGACCTGACGGACGCCAATATCGGTGTGACGAAGGATGACAATGGCAAACTCTACATCCAGCTGGCCAAACATGTCAATCTAGATCAGGAAGGGACTCTGCAGGCCGGTGACGCCAAGATCGGTCATTTCACCAATACGGAACTGACCACCAACAAGGGCAACCATCCTGTGGACGGTAGTTATACGGTGGGTCTATCCAACAAGGACTGGAGCGTAACGGATCCGGATTATGTCAGCGGACGGGCCGCTACGGAAGACCAGCTGGCCAAAGTCAGCGAAGCTATCAACAATGCCACTACGGCCGCCGGCAAGCGTACCGTGGTCACGGTCAACGACAAGTCCGATCCGGCAGTAGCTGAACCGGGAGCCAACGCCTACGGGGAATATGATACCCAGAATGGCAACCTGATGATTGCGGCCAAGAGAGACAGCGACGGTCTGATGACCTACAACATCAAGCTGAATGACAAGTTGGCCTTGGGCAAAGACGGCACGGACGGCCAAGAAGGCACTCTTGGCCTGACCGGCAAAGATGGCCTGCCGGGTGCTGACGGCAAACAGGGGTACAGCACCACCATCATCAAGACGGAAAAAGGACAGAAGGGAGAAGACGGCAAGACTGGCAAGGAGAATCTTGCCGGAACGGACATTACCCGTATCGTCTATACCGATAAGGATGGCCAGAATGCCCAGACCGTGGCCACCTTGGACGACGGCCTGAAATTCGTGGGCAATGACGGTCAGGAAGTCACTCGGAAGCTGAATGAAACCTTGTCCATCAAAGGCGGCATTACGGATGCAGATACATTGAAGAATGCCTCCACTAAGAACCTGGGTGTCCGGCAGAATACAGCCAAAGATGGCCTGGAAATCGTCATGACCGATACCCCGGACTTCACCCAGGTCACGGTGGGTGGTGACAAGAAAATCACCATTGGCGGACAGGACAATTCCGATACCAAGAATCCGGCCAACGGCAACTACATCACCGGTCTGGACAACACCAAGTGGGACAAGGACCATGTGACGGAGAACCGGGCCGCCACGGAAGGCCAGCTGAAAGATGCCATCAATGAGATTTCCGGCAAGGACAAGGGCGGTTTCGGACTGGCGGATGAAAAGGGCGATACCATAAAGAAAGACTTGGGCCAGACGGTCAAGGTCAAAGGCGATGGGAAGAACATCGAAACCAAGGTGAATGACGGTGCTCTGGAAGTGTCCCTGAAGAAGGATGTGGATTTGGGCCAAGACGGTAGCCTCAAAGCCGGCGAAACAACCATCGACAAAGATGGGGTGAAAACCAACGAAGTGAAAGTCGGGGACATCACCATCACCCGGAATGGCATAGACGGCGGGGCCAAGCAGATCACCAACATCGCCAGCGGCATCGACGGCAAGCAGTATGCCGATGAAGGTGACAACAATGCGGCCAGCATCGGGGATGTGAAGCAGCTGGCCAAGAATGAAGCCAAGGCTTCGGAAGCCAAGAGTGGCAAGAACATCACCGTGAAAGATGACCATACGGTGAACCTGAATGATGATATCACCCTGGGCGACGATCCCAATAAGCAGGTGGCCATCCATGGCTCTAATGGCCAGGTGAGCATCGGATCCGGTGACAGTATCCTGACTCTGGGGCAGCAAGAAAACAACGTGGCCGACGGCAACCCTGAAAAAGGAAACTATCTGAACGGCCTGGACAACCGGAAATGGGATGGCGAACACATCCAGAGTGGCCGGGCCGCCACGGAAGACCAGCTGAAGACCGTCAGTGATAAGGTCTTCAGCGGCCAGAAGTTCCAGGGGGATGATGGAAAAGAAGTCAAAGTAGATATGGGTGAGACCCTGAATATCAAGGGCGGTGCCCAGGAAGTCAGCAGTGCGGACAACATCGGCATCGTGAAGGGGGACGACAATACCCTGAATGTCCGCCTGGCTAAGGATATTACCGGTCTGGACAGCGTCACGACAGGCAACACCACCATCGACAATGGCGGGCTGACGGTGAAGACTGGGGATTCCAACCGGAATATTACGGTCCAGGACGGCAAGGTGGACATGGGCGGCAACCAGATCCACAATGTGGCACCGGGGACGGCGCCTACGGATGCGGTGAACGTGAGCCAGCTCCAGCAGACCGGCCGGGCCATCAACCAGCTGGGCAGCAGCCTGGATAAGCTGGGCACTCGGGTGGACCGGGTGGGGGCTAATTCGGCCGCTCTGGCCGCTCTCCATCCCCTGGACTTCGATCCGGATGACAAACTGGACTTCGCGGTGGGCGCCGGGAACTACAGCGGGGCCAACGCGGTGGCCCTGGGAGCCTTCTACCGGCCTAACGAAGATGTGATGTTCAGCCTGGGCGGCAGCACCGGCGGGGGAGAGAATATGATCAATGTGGGGGCCACCTTCAAGATCGGCCAGCACAACCATGTGTCTAACAGCCGGGTGGCCATGGCCAAGGAAATCCGGGACCTGAAAGCCCTGGTGGCCCGTCAGGATGGAGAAATGCAGCAGCTGAAGACCTTGATGAACCAGATGGCCGGGAAAACTGTCATGGCAGTGGATAAAGATGCCCTGTTCCCGGATATCCCGGAAAACCACTGGGCCTATGACTATGTGACGAAACTGGCCCGGGCCGGCATCGTGGAAGGGTATGAGGATGGGCAGTTCAAGGGTGATCGAATGATGACCCGGTACGAATTCGCCGCCGTGATCTACCGGGCTATCATGGCCGGGGCAGCCTCCAACCCGGCTTTGAACCAGGACGGGACTTTGGGTAAATTGGTAAAGGAATTCGATGGGGAACTGAAATACATCCGCATCGACGTGATCGCAAAAGACAAGCACGGGAAACCCACCATCGAGCGGGTGCGGACCGTGGAAGACAGCAAGAAGCATCATGGAAAGTAAAAAAGCAGGAGGTGCTGCGCGGAACGCGCAGCACCTCCTGTCTTATAAAACTTTGATTTCTTTCAGGCCCTGGACCAGCCAGTTCCCTTGGACATCCAGCAGGCCCCAGCCTTGTTTTCCTTTGACAGGAGCTGCCTTGCCCTGGAAAGAGGCCGCTTGGGTCACTTCTGCGGGAATCCGGACGGGCAGCAGATTCCCCTCCCGGTCCATGAGCCGGAAGGTCTTTTTCTCCTGGATCCAGGTGACTTCGGCACCAGCCCCGAAGGGTGTGACCGTCACCGGCTCCTGCCAGGTCCGGAGCACTTGGCCACTGGTTTCGGAAACCAGCCGGGTGGAGGAACCTTCTTTGATCAGCATCCGCTGACCACCCAGGAATCGGATGCCGTCCCAGGCAAAGGGCAGGCGCAGGGAACCGTCACCGAGATCCACCATGCCGTATTTTTTGCTGGTTTTGTCCTGGATGGCCGCCAGGCCTTCTGCTTCGTCCAGGCCGCCGCCGTTGATATCATACTTTCCCGGCCCGAACAGGATCTTTCCCTGCCGGTCGGCGAACCACAGCTCTCCCTTGTCTTTCACAAAGGTGCCCCAAGGGGTCATGGGGAATACGGCATCGTTCCGGTCATCGATGATGACCTGGCCGGATCGATCGATATAACCTCGTTTCACTCCGTCCCAAGTCAGGCTCAGGGGGGACTCAGGATCGTATACATTGGTATCCCACAGGGCGGAGCCCAGGGCTGCTCCGACGGCACTGGCCCAGTTGAAGGAACGGACTTTGCGCCGGGTTTCTGCCAGGCCGTCCTGGAAGGGGAAGACCTGGTCATAGGGCGCTGCAAAAAGCTCCTTGCCCTGGGAATCGATGGCCACGGTCCTGCCTTTGCTGTTTTTGACAAAGGCGATGCCTTCGCTGAATCCTGTGAGTACAGCTTGGTAGACCGGGGGCAGGACGGTTTTCCCAGAGGCATCCTGGAAGCCCCAGCGGCCCTTTTCTTTGAAGGCACGGAGATTTTCCAGGGAGGTCGGAGCCTGGTCCGGCTGGCCGGTCCGGGTCAGATACCGGGGCGCGTCTTTCCCTTCCCAGGCTATGATCGATCCATTTGTGCCGGCTTCCAGCTTTTTGAAACGAGGGGCCAGCAGCTGCCGTCCCTGGCTGTCCCAAAGCCCCCAGCGGCCCTGCTGGTCCCTGCCGGCAAAGACCGGTGCCAGGGAAGCCTGCCGGGAAATCCGGTCCAGCCGGGGCAATTTCCGATGGGGATTGGGAACCAGGATATGGCCCAGGATCTCTGCAGAGCCTTCTTTGTCCAGGCTGACGCTGCTGCTGGAATGGGTGGATGTGGTGGAAGAGGAGGTGTGGGTAGAGGATTCTGTCCGGGTGGTGGTGTGGGATTCCCGATGTTCGTGGGAATAGAGCTCAGCTCCTTTTTCCGCTGCGGCAGACAAGGGAAGAGAAAGAGAAGCTGCCAGGGCAGCCAGGAACAAAGAGGCTTTCAGGGAAGTAAAGTGACGCATACCGTCTCCTTTCAGTAAACAAAGATATAAAACGACGAAACAATGAGAAAATTATATCATATAAAATAGTTATCCGTAAAGAAAAAGTGGCCGTTGCACAAGCAACAGCCACCCTGTTTTTTTATGCTTCTTTCATGGAATTCAGGATTCCATCCACCAGGTCGTTCATGCTCCGCTCCTGGCCTCCGGTCATCCGGGAGTTGATGGTCACCCCGTCTTGGAGGACGGTCATGGCCTTCATATTGTTTTCCAGGAATTCCGTCATGAGCCCGCCTACGGTGCAGGCCCAGGACCCGTTTTCGATGATGCCCACGATCCGTTTCTGCAGGTTCAGGGCCTTCATGTCTTCCAGGAAGTTCAGCATCTTGGGATAGATCCCCAGGTTGTAGGTCACCGAAGCCAGCACCAGATGGCTGTATTTGAAGGCATCGGAGATCAGGTAGGAAATGTCCGTCTTGGACACATCGTACATGGCGATATTGGTCATGCCCTTTTCCGCCAGCTTGGCTGCCAGCACAGAAGCGGTGCTTTCGGTGTTGCCGTACATGGAGGC
>SFHH01000121.1 GCA_004555735.1 Acidaminococcus fermentans | reverse complement strand
CCATATCCTCACCAACAGCTCCAATGCCTTTGTCTTGAACGGCAGCAAAGCGGTCACCCTGAACGGACTGAAAGGGGATTTCGAACACAACCAGAACGCTTTTTCCCTGATCGACCGGGGCCATTCTTCCATCCAGATCGGGGATGCAGATACGGCCCTGACCACCGTGAATGGAGAGATCCTGACGGGCGTGGATACGGTCCTGTACGTGGGCGGCAAGGATATCCTCCTAGATAACGCCGGCCATACGGCCCTTTATGCCAACGCTTCCAGCCGGTCCGTGGAAATCGGCCGGACTGCGCCGGAGGGAAGTACTTCCGATACGGTTTCCATCAAAGGGCGGCTGCTGGTCAACGGGGTCGCCCGGATGGATGTAGTGGGGAAGGATATCACCCTCAGTGACGGAGCGGCGCCGGACAGCGGGACCTTGGGTACTACGGTGAAGACGAACGCAGATGGCAGCCATACGGAACCGGACAGCCATACCCATGATGCCCTGGTGATCCAGCAGGCAGCAGACAATGCTCTGGTCATCGGGGAACCGGATTCCCATGTGAGCATCGACGGCCGTCTGGTGGGCCTCAATGGAGGGTATTCCGTGGACGGGGACACCATCCACATCTATGAAGGAGCCAATAAAGACCAGAACCTGATCCTCACCACCGGAGGCGCCGTGAACCTGGGCCATGATGGGACCCGTCTGCTCCAGATCGACGGGGGCATCTGGGCCCTGGGGGATTCTGCCAACAAAGTGGATCTGGAAGGAAAGGACATCCGCATCGATCCGGCCAGCGGTATGCGGGCCGTCCAGGCCAATGCCATGCCGGTGGAAATCGGGGATAGCGCCACGGAAAATGCCGTAGTGAATGGAGAAATCTGGTCCGTATGCGGCAAGGCCCCCATTACGGTGGATGCCGGTCAATATGCCCTTTCCGCCAACGGCAGCACTTATGCGGCCCGGTCCACCGGGGGCGGCTCTATCACCCTAGGCCATGACGGCAGTACCGGGATCATCGACGGGGAACTGACGGCCGATGCCGGCAGCTCTCTGGAGGCGTATCTGAAAGGCAGCGGCTCCCGGTTGGATGGCACCGTGGAGGATGGAAATCTCGATTATGGCATCCGTTCTGATGCGGGGATCACCCTTCATCTCAATGACGGTGCCATCTGGAACCTGGACGGGGATTCCAAAGTCACCTATCTCCAGGCCGCTAAGGGAACCATCCATCTGAACCAGGATACCACGGATCAGAGCCTGTATACAGGGAACTTCGCCGGGGACGGGACGGCTGTCCTTATGGGCCACCAGGGGGATGCCCAGGTGAATGACCGTCTCTATGTGAAAGGGACCCATACGGGGACCACCCAGCTGCAGCTCCATGCCGTGCATGGCGCCTGGACTGACGGGGCCATCGGGTCCGTCCTGGCCAGTGTAGGGGACGAACAGGGAAAATTCTATGTGCCGGACCGGGAAGACCGGCTGTTCTTCCATCGGATCGTGCTGGATACCCATGAAAAGAGCCAGGGGGATACGGTCACCGACGGCTATAATACCGATTGGTACCTGAAGGGCTTCCAGAACCTTCCCACTGATGACAAGGGCCATCATACCCACTTCGTCCAGACCATGATGGGGCTTCCGGGCATGGATTACCAGATGTGGCGGGAAGACATGGACAGCCTGTTCAAACGGATGGGGGACCTGCATACCCAGGATGCGGCACCGGAAGGGGTCTGGGCCAGAGCGGCCGGGACCCGGAGCCAGCGCAGCGGGGAAGAAGGGGGCTTTACCCTCCAGCACCATCAGTACCAGGTGGGTTACGATAAGCTCCTGGGTGAGAACGGGAAAGAACGCCATTACCAGGGCATCGGCCTGGGATACAGCCGGGGTACGGGGACCTTCTCCGGAGGGACTTCGGATCTCACCGGCATCAGCCTGGGTCTCTACGATACCCATGTGAAGAAAGATGGTCAGTACTGGGATTTCGTCCTGAAGGGCCAGCATCTCTCCAATGAGGTGTACGGCCGTTATGGGGCCAAAGGGACCCTGGACAACAACGGCTTCACGGCAGGAGCGGAATACGGCTGGAAGAAGGCCTTTTCCGGCGGCTGGTTCCTGGAACCCCGGGCCCAGTTCACCCTGGGCTGGCTCCACGGAGCGTCGGAGGACCTGGCCAATGGGGTCCATTATGAGGAAAATAACATCCACAGCGCGGTGGGACGGGCCGGGTTCCGGGCCGGGTACGAAGACCATCGGGCCCAGTTCTTCCTGAAGGCGGACTGGTTCCACGAATTCGGGGGCAGTGGAGAAGTCCGCTTCACCGATGACGAAGGGTTCCTGAAGCTGGACCGGGATTACGGGGACAACTGGTTCGAATACGGCATCGGGATGGCCGTACAGCTGTCGCCGGAAAGCCAGTTCTACCTGGAAGGCGAAAAGAGCAGTACCGGCACCTACCGGAAGAACTGGAGCTGGAACGCTGGAGTGAGATGGAAGTTCTGAGGAAGTTGCATTCATAAATTAAAAGGAACCCGCTGCCCGGGTTCCTTCCTGAGGCCAGAGACCAGTGACCAGGGACCAGTGACGGGGCTGGGGAAAGTATTTTTCCAGCCCCAATTTTTCCCTTGACATTTCCCTCACTATACAGTATACTAATCAAGTCGACAGCGCCTGAGGGTGCTGACAGACAATGGCCCAGTAGTTCAGTTGGTTAGAATGCCGCCCTGTCACGGCGGAGATCGTCGGTTCGAGTCCGTCCTGGGTCGCCAATGCCTCGGTAGCTCAGTTGGTAGAGCAAAGGACTGAAAATCCTTGTGTCCGCAGTTCGATTCTGCGCTGAGGCACCATTCTTCATGCGGAAGTAGCTCAGTGGTAGAGCATCACCTTGCCAAGGTGGGGGTCGCGAGTTCGAATCTCGTTTTCCGCTCCATTTCTATATGGCGACGTAGCCAAGCGGTAAGGCAGAGGTCTGCAAAACCTTTATCCCCAGTTCGATTCTGGGCGTCGCCTCCAACTTTTTCGCCGAGGTGGCGGAACTGGCAGACGCAAGGGACTTAAAATCCCTCGGAGAGTGATCTCCGTACCGGTTCGATTCCGGTCCCCGGCACCATTGGAATTTGAAAGACTGTTGCATAGTCAGCAGTCTTTTTTTTGTGTGCCGAATCTGGAGAAAGATATGGTACAATAAGGGAGATCAAAAAGAACACAAAGGAGTCATGACCCATGGAAGAACGACGAATCATCCACGTGGAAGAAAAGCTTCCGGTCCTGGAAACCATTCCCCTGAGCCTGCAGCATCTGTTTGCCATGTTCGGCTCCACCGTACTGGTGCCTTTTCTCCTGCACGTGGACCCTGCCACAGCCCTGTTTATGAACGGGGTGGGCACCCTGCTGTACCTGACCATCTGCAAATGGAAGCTTCCTGCCTATCTGGGCTCCAGCTTTGCTTTCATTTCCCCTGTGCTGGCCGTCTGTGCCACCCCGGGGATGACCTACGGAGATGCCCAGGGAGGTTTCATCGCCTTCGGCCTCTGCTTCATCTTCATCGGCCTTCTGGTGAAACGGATCGGCACAGAATGGATCGATGTGCTGTTCCCGCCGGCGGCCATGGGGTCCATTGTGGCCATCATCGGCCTGGAACTGGCGCCTCTGGCCCTCAACATGAGCGGGTTCGTGGATCCGGTCCAGGGGATGACCAACGGCCAGGCCATGACCATTTCCATGTTCACCCTGATTGTCACCATCCTGGCCACCGTCCTGGGCCGGGGTTTCATCGCTATCATCCCCATCCTCATCGGGGTGGTGTCCGGCTACGTCCTCAGCTGGTGCATGGGAGTGGTGAACTTCTCTGCGGTGGAAACTGCCGCCTGGTTCTCTTTCCCCACCTTCTACCAGCCCCGGTTCAACCTCTCTGCCATCATGATGATCCTGCCTGCTCTCTTCGTGGTGCTGGCGGAACATCTGGGCCATCTCTTCGTCACCAGCGACATCGTGGGCCGTGACCTGATCAAGGATCCCGGGCTCCACCGGTCCCTCATGGCCGATGGCCTGTCCAACGTGCTCTCCGGGTTCCTGGGTTCTACTCCCAACACCACCTATGGGGAGAATATGGGGGTCATGGCCATCACCGGAGTCTACAGCACCTGGGTCATCGGGGGGGCGGCCATTTTCGCCATCCTGTTTTCCTTCATCGGGAAAGTCGCCGCGGTGATCCACGGGATCCCCACTCCGGTGATGGGCGGGGTCTGCATCTTATTGTTCGGGTTTATCGCTGCGTCCGGTCTGCGGATGATGGTGGAACGGAAGGTGGACTTCACCCGGCCCAAGAACCTGATCCTCACGGCTGTGACTATGATCAGCGGACTTTCCGGGGCGGCAGTGCACCTGGGGCCCGTCCAGCTCAAAGGCATGGGCCTGGCTACGGTGGTGGCTATCCTGGCCAGCCTGGCATTCCTGATTTTCGAAAAATTGGGCTTGTCCAACGAAAAATAATCGGATTTGGAATTGAAAGAATTTGTGAAGTATGGTATATTGTTTTAAATATTACAAACTACCAAAGGGAGGCAGACTATGGAGAATTTACAGCATGAGGTTGTCCTGGTGGTCGACTTCGGTGCTCAGTACAGCCAGCTGATTGCCAGACGCGTCCGTGAATGCGGTGTGTACTGTGAAATCATTCCTTACAACTATACCCTGGACAAGATCAAAGCCAAGAATCCCAAGGCCATCATCCTGTCTGGCGGGCCCAACAGTGTCTATGCGGAAAATACCCCCAGCGTGGATGCCGGGGTCTTCGAAATGGGGATCCCCGTCCTGGGCATCTGCTATGGCGACCAGTTCATGACCAAAGCCCTGGGTGGCGTGGTGGCCCATGCAGGCAGCGGGGAATACGGCAAGACGGCTGTCGTCCTGGATAACGAAACCCGTCTTTTCTCTGGCCTGGAAAAGAACAATGTGTGCTGGATGAGCCATCAGGACTATGCGGAAAAAGCCCCGAAAGGCTTCACTGTCATCGCCCATACCGCAGAATGTCCCATCGCTGCCATGCAGAATGAGGACAAGAAACTCTACGGCGTCCAGTTCCATCCGGAAGTCATGCATACTCCCTTTGGGAAGCAGATGTTCTCCAACTTCCTGTTCAATATCTGCAATCTGTCCGGGGATTGGACCATGTCTTCCTTTGCCCAGAACAAGATCCAAGAGATCTGGGAAAAAGTAGGGGATAAGAACGTACTCTGCGCCATGAGCGGCGGGGTGGATTCCTCCGTGGCTGCCGTCCTGGTCCATAAGGCCGTAGGCAAGCAGCTCACCTGTGTGTTCGTGGATCACGGCCTCCTGCGGAAAGACGAAGGGGACCAGGTAGAACAGGTCTTCAAACGGGATTTCGACATGAACCTGATCCGGGTCAATGCCCAGGATCGTTTCCTCAGCAAACTGAAAGGGGTCAGCGACCCAGAAAAGAAACGGAAGATCATCGGGGAAGAATTCATCCGGGTCTTTGAAGAAGAATCCAAAAAGATCGGCCATGTGGACTTCCTGGTCCAGGGGACCATCTATCCGGACGTGGTGGAATCCGGCGGTACCGGAACCTCTGCCACCATCAAGAGCCACCACAATGTAGGCGGCCTGCCCAAAGACATGAAACTGGGCCTCATCGAACCCCTCCGGGAACTGTTCAAGGATGAAGTCCGCGCCGTAGGCGAAGAATTAGGCATCCCCTCCGAACTGGTATGGCGCCAGCCCTTCCCGGGCCCTGGCCTGGCTATCCGTGTCCTGGGTGAAGTGACCGAAGAAAAGCTCCACATCGTGCGGGAAGCCGATGCCATTTTCCGGGAAGAAATCGCTAAAGCCGGGCTCAACCGGTCCATCTGGCAGTATTTCGCCTGTCTCCCCAACATCCGCAGCGTCGGGGTCATGGGTGACTTCCGGACCTACAGCAACACCATCGCCCTCCGTGCTGTCAACAGCACCGATGGCATGACTTCCGACTGGTCCCATATCCCTTACCATGTGCTGGATATCGTCTCCCGCCGGATCGTCAACGAAGTCCCTGGGGTGA
>SFHH01000120.1 GCA_004555735.1 Acidaminococcus fermentans | reverse complement strand
GTGCTTCAGCCGTGGCTCTTCTTCTGGGAACTGTTGCTTTAACGCCGGGCTGCGGAACAGCCGTTTCACGATTTCCGTAATATACAGGCCGGATTTCATGTACAGGTCCGCAAAAGTCCGGTTGGGATCATCAAAGATCCCCGGGTTTTCCTGTTCCAGGGCATCCACCATCTTCACCACCACATTCTTGGGGGTAAAGATCTGGTTGGTTTTCTGGGGCGGGATGTAGTCGAAAATATCTTCGTCGCTGGCATCCGCAAAATAGTTGTTCAGCTTTTCCTTCAGGTTCAAAAATTCCTGGATGGCTTCATCGAACACCACTTCATCGAATACATGCCCGGCAAAATGCATTTCTTTCCCGGTCTTTTCGTCGGTATAGGGTCCCCCATCCCGGAGGAAACGGAATTCACTTTCTGAAATCCCGGTCACTTCCTGGAACACATCATCAGGGGTATAATCGTCGAAATTGCTCAGTTTCAGGTTCCGGCCCCCTTCCGTTCCTTCCTGTTCGCTGTAGGCCATGATGAAACTGGGAATGGTCCGGGAGAATCCCCGCAAATGGGCTCGCACATCTTCTTCAATGGCCCTGGCCTTCTTTTGCTCCTTCTGGGTCTCCAGCTGCTGGACCATGGTTTTCTGGCTGTCTTCCAGTGCCGTCTGCACCGTTTCCTGGATGGACTGCTGGAAGTTCTGCTTTTCTTTGGCCAGATCCTGCTGGAGCTTCTCCTCCAATTTCTCTTTTTCTTCCTGGGAAGCAGCTGCCTGGACCTTCTTTTCATGCTCGGCCTTCAATACATTCTGTTTGATTTCGTGTTCGTCCGCCACCTTGTCCAATGCCTGCTGGATCTGCTGTTCACTGTGCCGGAAAGCCCGCTCTGTCTGATGCTTGGTCAGATTGTAGGCGCCTTTGATGGTTTCTTCGCTGGCTTCCTTGACCTTCTGCATCACCGCCTGGGTAACATTCGCTACCACTTTATGGCTGTCGTCTTGATCCTTGGTTTTCTCCATGGCTTTTGCCACCGGCTGCTGGATGTCTTCAAACTTTTTCTCTCCAAAGATATTTTTGGTCTGATTGATGACCATGGCCCCGGGGATTTCCACTTCTCCCTGGGCATTGGTGTGGACGTCTCCCGCATTATCCAGGGTCGCCGTATCCTTTTTGGGCTGTTCCTGGGCTTTGGGGATCTTGTCCAAAATCGCCTTCACGGCTCCAGGGGCTCCGAAGACCACCCCGATATTGGCAAACAGCAAATTGCTCATAAACCCTCTGTGGATCACTTCCTGGGCCTTGATGGTCTTGGGGATAGTGAGTACTTGGGCGGCATCCAGGGCCTCCATTCTCCCTTCGCTGTCTTCCCCGATCACCGGGAAGAAATTCAGCAGACGCCGTATGTGCTTTTCCCGTTCTTCCCGGCTCCCGTGTCCCCCAACCGTCCCGCTGTTCAGGTTGTTGGCGAATTCATCGAAGATGATCAGGGTCCGTTCCGGAGCGAAATCGAACACATAGGCATTTTGCTTCTGAAAGCGCTTTTTGGTCTTGGGGTCCGTGTATTCGTAGGGATTCTGGGCCCGGAATGCAGCCTGCATGTATTCTGCCGGGCTCTTCATGTTGCTCAGCATCAGCACCGCCGTCCAGGGCTTTACCGTAACCCCCGTGGTCAGCTGCCCTACGCTCAGGGTAATGGTCCGGTCGTTTTCCCGGATGGCCTCCATCACCTTGTCGAAGCTTTTCTTGTTGGCTTCGTTATCCTGGGTGGCTTCCGCCTCTTCTTCCTCGGCAGTGAGTTTTCCGTCCCCGGCTGCCACCACCACCTCATAATGTTCAAACACCGGGTCCTTCTTCAGCAGTTTGGCCATGGCCTTGACGCTTTCCACCCGGTGCATCAGCCAAAAGGTATGGGCCAGTTCCTTGCGCAGTTCCGGAGTGGAAAAAGGATATTTTTCGTTGTGGGCCAGCATGTTCAGGAAGTTCTTCACTTCTTTTTCGTGGACGAATTTTTCGTTCTCCGCCCGGAAAAATTCATTCAGATCAAAAGCGAATTCCGCATGCTCGTCTTCCGACAGGTCCATGCCCTTCTGGATTTGGCCCTGGATCATATGGGACAGCTGATAGGTATACAAGTTCAGCCGGGGCAGTTTTCCATAGGGATTGCCGCCCTGGGTATTTTCGTCCCAGTTGGCTTTGGCTTCCTGTTCATCTTCATAAGACCAGTTGAAAATCTGATCGGCCCGGAATTTGTTGCTGGCAATAGCCTTGAAGGGGGTCCCGGAAAGGTGGAGGGTGAACTTCCGTTGGATCTTGTCAAAAGCCACATCCGTCTTATAGGTATCCACCCCTTCGTGGGCTTCGTCGATGATCAGCAGGTCCCATTTCTGTTTCTGGATCCAGTCCAGTTTATCATACTGTCCACCAAAATAGATGGATCCTTTCAACCCCTGGAGACTTTCAAAGGCCACTTCGCCTTTGATTGCGTCCTCCTTCATTTTATCCAGGTCTTCCATATACTGCTGCCGGCTGATATACCCTTTTTTCCCCTTCAGGGAATCACTTTCGCTGATGAATTTCCATCCGGTTTGCCAGCCAATGAACTTTTGGAAGTCGTCCAGCCAGGAATTGGCAATGCTGGGCCGGTTGGTGACGATCAGCACACGGGTGGCCTTCATTTGCCGGGCCAGGTCATAGGCCGTCAGGGTCTTCCCGAACCGGGGTTTGGCGTTCCAGAGGAATTCCCGGGGATAGGTCCCGGCCTGGTAATAGGCCAGGGTCTGGGCCACCGCTTCCTGCTGCTCCTTCCGCAGGATATAGGTACTGCCCTGGGGGACGTTGGCATACCCATCATCCAAATCCTTCCCGGCAAACTGGTAAAAATACTGCCGGGCTTTTTTCGGATCGATGCGGAACCATTCCGTCCCTTTTTCCCGTTCCACCCCATGCTGGGTCAGGAAGTCGTGGAAATCATGGTCATCGAAATATCCCTCACTGCCGTCGGTATACCGGGCTTCCTTCTTCCATTCCACTTTGTAGGCAATGTTGGCCGTGTGGGTCTGTTCCCGGATCCGCTGGTCCACATCCCGTTCGGTATAGCCGATTTTCGTCCAGCCATCATGGGCCGGCACGCCCGGAGTGGTATAGGCGTAAATCATGGGAACCACGGGTTCATAGCTTTTGATCTGTACCCCTGTCATTTACGCCATCTCCTTTACATGGGATTCAATGAAATCAATCTCATCCTGGGACAGGCCATACTTTTTGTACAGCTGCTTGTCGATGTCCGGGATGGATTGGGACCAGTCGATGTCGGAGTGAGAAGTGAAGTCTTGGAGAGGGACTTTTTCCCATTTACTTTTTGTGTTATCTTGCGTTATTTTTAAAATCCCCAACATTGCTCGTGCAAATTTAGTTTTAATATATTTCATACAAGCAATCGCTTCATCTTTAGTTTTAAAATTTCCTATACTTATAAAGGTTTGGGTATTCCCGATTAGGGGTTCCCCGATTAGGGGTGTGCTTAAGACCTCTCCTATGGCGCCGCTACCATTGGCCTTAGGCACGAAAACCTTCCAGTTGTTCAAATTTGTCTCATTTTTAATATAATCAGCTCTAATGTACCTTTTTGTGCGTTTTTTGTTTGAGAGCCCATAAATTCCAACGTATTTTTTATTATCATTAGGTTTTTGATCTTTAAATATGAAGTTTAAAGTATCAAAAACATTTGACTTTAAATCATATTTATGGCTTTTGCTTAAACAAGATTCGGCATTCGGATAATCTTGATGTAGCTTTTCAGTAAATTTATAGCTTTCTGGAGCATAAACAATTGAGCTAAACGGATTCAAGCCAATCTTCATAACTTTATGAAGAACACTATTCAATTCAGGATAGATTGTATAAGTATCAATTGGTTCGAATGTTTTAGATACATCGTGATAAGTTACGGCAACCCCACCTTTTATATCGGTTCCAGAAAAAACTTTGCTACTGTTTTGTTCAAAAAACAATACCTTCAAGTGTTTATCTTGAAGCATCCTTTGATTCCAACTTTTAGGTGTACTTCCGGCATCAAAAAGAAATCTACCAGGATGAATCATTTCAACAATATTCGATATATCATATGCTTGATCTAAGAATTTATGGTAAACAGGTGGCGCAAATCCTTTATTTATCACCAATCGTTTCCTCCTGATACGGCGGATTCCCAATGATCACATCAAACTTGAATTTCTTATTCTCTCCCATTTTCATTCCTCTTCTTCCCACATCCGTAAGATGGTCCGGATCCGATATTCTTTGGGTCCCTCATCGATTTCCTGTTCCCCAAACAGATTCCCCATGGTATCCTCTTCCGACGGGAACAGGGAATCGAAGGAAAAGGGCCGGCGGATCACGCTGCGCCGGTGTTTGGGTCCCCCCTGGATCCACTGGTTCAGCATAATCCAGCTGCCGTCGTTCTTTTTATGGGTCAGGGTGTTGCCCTGGACGATGTTCCACTGGATGATGGTCCGGGCAGAGCGGTACAGCTCCGAATCATCGGCCAGCTCCCGTCCCGTCTTTTCCCGGTAATTTTCTGCAAACACCTGGAGCATATTGGCCCGGGCGTTTTTCAGGTTGTCTTCCAGGAATTCGATCCCGTAAATGCTCATCAGGGCCCATAGGGTGTTGTACTGCCAGTGCCCACCCCGGGAAGCCGGATTCCGGTTCACATAGGCCAGCTTCTGCCGGAGGATTTCTGTAAGGAAAGCCCCCTCCCCGGCGCTGGGTTCTAAAAAGGTGGCGTGCATATCCTGGAGCTTTTCCTGGATTTCCGGATATGAAAGCATCTTCTTCACCATCCAATCCGGGGTAAAGACCTCTCCATGCTTCTGCACCCGTTCCTTGGATTTGATCAGGGGAACGTCCTGGGCCTGATCCGTCTGTGGCACCCCTATGGCTTTATTTTCTTCCAACGGCAATCCCCTCGTCCTCCTTTGCTGTGTTCTGTGTTTTATTATAACAAATTTCTGTCTGTTCTTCCTTCAATTTTATTATACCCCCTCCTCCGTCCCAAAAAGCGGACAAAAAGCCAGCGATTCCAAAAATGGAACCGCCAGCTTTGTAAAGACGTCAGGCCTCTCTTCCCTATTTCCCCTCCAGCCCCTTCCTCACCTTCTCCAGAGCCCTTTTATAGCGTCCATAAAGCGTTGACACTGGGCTCTGGAAGGCCCTTCCCAGGGATTTCCAGGGAGTCCGCTGGCTGGCAGCGAGATAGACGAGCCGCTGTTCGGCGGGGGTAAGGCATTGGAGCGCGTCCTGTAGTTCCCTCCGTTGTAGCCGCAGGGTAAAGTCTTCCGTGTAACATGGTTCCTGAGTCTGGTCATAGAGCTTCTCCTTCAGTTTGTTCCAGCGTACTTCTTTCCGGATGTAATGGAACAGCAGATAGGTCAAATGGGTCTTCACAAAGCCGGGGAACCTTTTGGCATCTTCCCCCGGATATTTCCGGATGGCTTCCAGGAGCCCCAGTACCAGTTGGCTGGCCAGGTCCGGTCGCCGGGAAAAGTCCCGTTCCTGGGCGGCCAGTTTCCGCACCAGGGGCCGGAAAGCGGTGACGATGGCCAGCTGGGCCTCCTGGTCCCCCTGTTTTGCCAAAACCAGCAGTTCTTCCAGTTCTCTTTCTTTTTCCATGCTGCCTCCTTCCTTCAAGCTTTTCCGAATAGGTCCATGGCTCCTTCCCCGCCCTGTCGGCTGCAGTGGATCCTTGCATTTTCCGCTCCCCAGCGCCGGTCCAGCCCATAGAAAGGCAGGGGCACGGTCATCCCGGCCAGACGGCTGACGATCCGGGCAGCCACTTCTGCATCTTGCTTCCCGGCGTTTCCCCGCACCTGGGCCATCTTTTCTCCCAGGGTCTTCAGACTGTCGTTGCTGGTCACCAGGGTCAGTTTCTGCTGCCGGTATCGGATGTCAATGACCCGGGCCAGCTGTTCCAGTCCCCAGGCATTGAACCGTTCCGATCCCAGGTCGTCGATAATCAGGCAGTCTGCCGTTTCCAGGCTCCGGTCCGGATCATCTGGATGTTTCAGGTTCTCCCGGAACCGGCACCGGAGCTGGGCTGTATCGGTGAAAAGGACCCGCTGCCCCTGCTGGAC
>SFHH01000119.1 GCA_004555735.1 Acidaminococcus fermentans | reverse complement strand
AACAGCACCGGTTCGCTGTCCGCCAGGATGGCATAGGTCTGATACATGGAAAAGGACGGCGTGGCAGAAGCGATTTTCCGGCCTGCGCCCCCGAAGGCGTAGCAGGCTTTTTCCAGCAGCTCGCTGGATCCGTTCCCGATGGCCACCTGGGCCGGGGCGACCCCCAGCTTATCTGCAACAACCTGGCACAGGTCCTCCCCGTGCATGGACGGATACCGGTTGAAGGCATGTTCCGCCAAACGGGTCCCCAGTTCCAGACGGATCTCCGGGGTCATATCCCAGTTGGTTTCATTGGCATTGACGACAATATCTGCATCAGGTACGGTCTCCACCTGATAGTCTTCGATCCGGGACAGGCTTTCCCGGGCAAGGATGTTACTCATAACAACGTCCCCCTCATTGGCTAGGATGATAAACTCTGATCCGCAAGGACAGCCATCTGGGTTGGAAAAGGAACCGCAGCCACGGTTCCTCTCCCACCGCCATTGACTAGTGCCAAGTGACCAGTGACAATTTTTACAGCTGTTTCTCCTTCCGGATCCGGATGGCGTTGGCGTGTGCCTGGAGCCCTTCCGCTTCGGCCATGGCGATGATGTCATCGGCGGCTTCCGCCAGGGCTTCTTTGGTATAGGAGATGATGCTGGTCTTCTTCATGAAGGTCTCCACATTCAACACGGAATAGAACCGGGCCGTACCGCCGGTGGGCAGGATGTGGTTGGGCCCGGCGTAATAGTCCCCCAGAGGTTCCGGAGAATAGGCTCCCAGGAAGATGGCGCCGGCGTTCCGGATCTTGGGCACCAGGGCAAAGGGCTCTTTGGTGTTGATTTCCATGTGTTCCGGAGCGGAGATGTTGGCCATTTCCACCACCGTATCCATATCCTTGGCCAGGATGATCTTCCCCTGTACCGCCAGGGACTGGGCAGCGATTTCCTTCCGGGGCAGCTTCTGGAGCTGGACTTCCACTTCGTCCGCCACTTTTCCTGCCAGGGCTTCATCGTCGGTGATCAGGATGGCGCAGGCCAGAGGATCGTGTTCCGCCTGGCTCAGCAGGTCTGCCGCCAGGTACTGGTAATCTGCGGTTTTATCCGCTACGATGAGGATCTCGCTGGGGCCGGCCAGCATATCGATATCCACGTGTCCGTAGACCGCCTTCTTGGCCAGGGTCACGAAAATGTTCCCAGGGCCGGTGATCTTTTCCACTTTGGGGATGGTTTCCGTCCCGAAGGCCAGGGCAGCCACGGCCTGGGCCCCGCCCATCTTATAGATTTCCGTGATGCCGATTTCTTTGGCCGTAGCCAGCACATAGGGGTTCATCTTCCCATCCCGGCCGGCGGGAGCTGCCATGGCGATCCGGGGCACCCCGGCCACTTTGGCCGGCACGGCGTTCATGATCACGCTGGAAGGATAGGCAGCAGTACCGCCGGGGACGTAGATCCCCACACTGTCCACCGGAGTCATCTTCTGGCCCAGGAAGGACCCGTAGGCCCGGGGAGTGAGCCAGGTCTTGGGCAGCTGTTCTTCATGGAACTTCCGTACATTGGCGATGGCCCGGCGGATGGCACCCATGGTCTTTTCATCCACAGCCTTCTCCGCTTCCGCGAATTCCTCTTCCGTCACCCGGATGGTAGCCGGAGTCAGGTCCGCCCCGTCCAACTTCTTGGTGTATTCGAACAGGGCTTCATCCCCTTTGTTCCGGATGTCATTGACGATGATGTCCACTTCTTCCGCTGCGGTGAGAGGCCGTCCGAACATCTTTTCCACGGCTGCCGCCACTTTCGGGGACAGTTTCACTTCATCAAAGGATTTCTTTTCCAAAAGACGGCTGATCTCTTCTGCCGTGCTCTTTCTTTCATCATAGACTTTCATTCTGGTTTTTCCTCCTTCAGGACCACTTTCAGATCTTCTACCAGCTTCCGGATCCGGTCGTACTGCATCTTGAAGCTGACTTTATTGGCAATGAGACGGGCGGTGGACGGGAACACTGTAGCTACTTCCTTCAGATGGTTCTCCCGCAGGGTCCGGCCTGTCTGGACGATATCCACGATCATTTCGCTGAGCCCTACGATGGGCCCCAGTTCGATGGAACCATTCAGTTTGATGATTTCCATCTGCATCCCCAGCTTGTCGAAGAAATCCGCCGCGCATTTGGGATATTTGGTGGCCACCCGCATATGGGCGTAATCGGTGATCTCCGGCAGTACCTTGGCTTCCGGCACCGCCATCATCAGGTGGCAGCCGCCATAGCCCATATCCAGCAGTTCGTAGATGTCCTTCCGCTCTTCATTGAGCACATCCTTGCCGATGATGCCGATATCGGCTGCACCGTATTCCACATAGGTGGGCAGGTCCACCGTCTTCACGATGATGAACTTCACCTTGGTCTCTTCATTGGTGATGACCAGCTTCCGGGAATCTTCCACCACGTTTTCCGCCGCATAACCGACCTTGGCAAGGAGTTCCACAGATTTTGCAAAAAGTTTTCCCTTGGGCAGGGCAATTGTCAAATAATCCATTCCGTTTTCTCTCCTATCCTACATATGCTACGGCTTCGCACCGGTTGGCCGCACAGGCTTTAGCTGCTTCTTCCGGGGTCAAGGCATTGGTGGCCACTTTCACGTTCTTGCCGCCCTTGCGCAATTCGATGGCCTTCTGGATGGCTTTGTCCTGGCAGCCAGGGGCCCAGGCCACGTAGATATCCCATTTGGACTCCCGATTGAACCGGCCGTCCCGGCGCAGGGACAGGATGATCCGGTCGATGCCCATGGCGAACCCCGTAGCTGGCTCCGGATCTCCGAAGGCTTCCATCATATGGTCGTACCGGCCGCCGCCGCAGATGTTGAACCCGATCTGGGGAGCATAGGCTTCGAACACCATGCCCGTGTAATAATCGAAGTTCCGGATCAAGGACAGGTCGAAGGACAGGTACTGGTCCACTCCATAAGATTCTGCCAGTTTATAGATGGCTTTCAGGTTCTTCAGGGCATCCAGGCTCTTGGGATTCTTCACCCGTTTTTCCAAGGTATCCAACAGGTCACGGCCGCCTTGGAGATACAGCAGATCCCGGAACAGGTCCTTCAGTTCCTTGGGGATGAACCGATCGGCTGCCTCTTCTAGGCCCACTGCATTGTGGCTCAGGATCATGGTCTTGACGAAGTCCGCCTGCTTGTCCGTCAGCTTGGCTTCTTCCATGAGCCCCGCCAGGAAAGCGCTGTGACCGATGCTGATGAGGAAATCCTGGAGCCCGGCGGCCTGCAGGCTGCTGACGGCCAGGGCCAGGACTTCTGCATCCGCCATGGGAGCTTCGGCCCCGATCATTTCGATCCCTGCCTGGGAAAATTCGCACTGGCGGCCGGCCTGGGTCTGTTCGTGGCGGAACACATTGGCGATGTAGAACAGCCGTTTCACACCCTTGTCGTTCTTCAGCCGGGTAGCCACCATCCGAGCCAGAGGGGTGGTCATTTCGCTCCGGAGCATCACCGTCCGGTTGTTCCGGTCCATGAACCGCATGCTTTCATCGCTGATGCCGGCCCCGCTCAGGGCAAAGGTGTCGGCGTATTCAATGGTCGGGGTGATGGCTTCATCATACCCCCAGGAAAGGAAATTCCCGGCGATCCGGTCTTCCAGTTCCCGTTTCATCCGGGCGTCCCCCGGCAGGATATCTTTGGTCCCGTAGGGGATCCGCAGTACAGTACTGTTGCTCATTTCTCTTTAGCTCCTTCAGTCAAGATGGGGATCAGGGTACGATACCCTCCCGCTCCATAGTTCAGACAACGATTGACCCGGGATACAGTGGTGCTGCTGGCGCCCGTATCCTTGACAATCTTGGCATAGTTTTCGCCGCGATGAAGACGCACCGCCACTTCCAGCCGCTGGCTCAGGGCCTTCAGCTCATTGGGGGTGCAGATATCTTCCAGGAAGGCCAGGCTGCCGTCCACATCCTGCAGCAGGGTAAAAGCTTTGGCCAGCTGTTTCAGTTCCCGTTCATTCAATCCGGCTACCATGATCGTAACCCCTTTCTCTTCCAGATTCCTTACTGTTCCGGTCGCTTCCGGAATATTTGCTTTACTGATTTATTACTTTACTACGATGACGCGATAAATGCAAGTAGTTTTTGGGAATTTGTGAAAATTTTTTGAGGGATGGGATAAAGTGGTTAAGTGGATAGGTAGTTGAGTGTGTCTTCCTTCAATCCCCATTGACAAACTGTACTTTATACGGTATCATTTAATTCGCATTGATTTCATCGAGAGTAACGGAGGGACTGGCCCAATGAAGTTACGGCAACCATCAGCGGCGCAGCCGGCTGAACGGTGCTAAGTCCACCAGGCAGTGCCTGAAAGATGAAGATGAGTAAGCCTAACTGATTCCTCTTCACATCAGATGAAGAGGTTTTTTTATTTCTACGGAGGTGAACCCCCATGATAGAACTGCAGCATATCGAAAAGATCTATCATACAGCTTCAGGGGACCTGCATGCCCTGAAGGATATCAATCTGACCATCGATGAAGGCGAGATCTTCGGGATTATCGGCCTATCCGGGGCCGGCAAGAGCACCCTGGTCCGGTGCATCAACATGCTGGAAAAGCCCACCAGCGGCAAAGTGATCGTGGACGGTCAGGAGATGACCGCTCTGGGCGAGGAACAGCTGCGGAAGGCCCGGCAGAACATCGGCATGATCTTCCAGCATTTCAATCTGCTCTCCAGCCGCACGGTCTACGGCAACATCGCTTTCCCCCTGGAGATCCAGGGCATGGACAAAGCTGCCATCCAAAAGAAGGTAGCTCCCCTGCTGGACCTGGTGGGACTCAGCGACCGGGCCGACCACTACCCCAGCCAGCTTTCCGGCGGGCAGAAACAGCGGGTAGGCATCGCCCGGGCCCTGGCCAGCGACCCCAAGGTGCTCCTGTGCGACGAAGCCACTTCCGCCCTGGATCCCCAGACCACGGAAAGTATCCTCTCCCTGCTCCGGGACATCAACAAACGGCTCCACATCACCATCGTCATGATCACCCACCAGATGAACGTGGTGAAAGAGATCTGCGACCGGGTGGCCGTCATCGAAAACGGAGAGATCATCGAACAGGGCTCCATGGTGGATATCTTCACCAATCCCCAGAAAGCCACTACCAAAGAATTCGTAGCCAGCATCCAGCACAATGACCTGCCGGATTTCGTCAAGAAGCTGGACATCCACAAGGAATACCTTCCCGGAGACAAGGCCCTGGTGAGCCTGAGCTTCATCGGGGACAGCGCCGGGGAGCCCATCGTCTCCGTGCTGATCAAAGAATACGATACCAACGTGAACATCCTCACGGCCAATATCGAGACCCTGCAGGATACCCCCTTCGGGACCCTGCTCATTGAAGTGGAAGGCGACGAGGACCACCTGAAAAAGGCCCTGGATTACCTCCATGAAAGACAAGTGAAAGATGAGGTGATCGGTTATGTCTCCTAATATGATCCATCTGCTGGTCAAGGCCCTGGGGGAAACCCTTTACATGGTGGCCCTGTCCGCTGCCATTGCATCCCTGTTCGGCATCCCCCTGGGGGTGATCCTGACCATTACCGGAAAAGGCCACATCAAAGAGAATGCTGCTCTCCACAAGACCCTGGGCTCCATTGTGAATGCTCTCCGTTCCGTGCCCTTCATCATCCTCATGGTGGCCATCATCCCCCTGACCCGGCTGATCGTGGGTTCTTCCATCGGGACCACCGCTGCCATCGTCCCGTTGACCATTTCCTGCACCCCGTTCATTTCTCGGATCATCGAATCGTCCCTCCTGGAAGTGGATCCGGGGGTCATCGAGGCAGCCCAGAGCATGGGGGCCAGTCCCATGCAGATCATCTGGAAAGTACTGCTGCCGGAAGCCATGCATTCCATCGTGCTGGGCATCACCTTGGCGGTGATCAGTCTGATCGGTTCCAGCGCCATGGCCGGTGCCCTGGGTGGCGGCGGTCTGGGAGACTTGGCCATCCGCTATGGCTATCAGCGGTTCCAGGCAGATACCATGGTGGCCACGGTGATCGTGCTGATCGTCTTGGTCCAGGTGGTCCAGACCATCGGGAACCGGATCTCAGCAAAGTTGAACAAGACGAAGATCAAATAAAAAAGGGGGTGTTGCATGGGCACCCCCCCCCCCCCCCC
>SFHH01000118.1 GCA_004555735.1 Acidaminococcus fermentans | reverse complement strand
AAGAGATCTCCCCGCCGTTCACCACGATGGTGTGGATTTCCGTGGGGGTCGTGGATTGGACTTCCAGGGACAGTTTCCCATCGTTCAGGAGGATGATATCCCCCCGTTTCACTTCTTCCGGGAGGCCGGCATAATTCACATGGGCCTTTTCTGCCGTCCCTTCCACATTCTCCGTGGTGAGGATGAACTCATGGCCGGGCACCAGGGTGGTCTTATCTCCCTGGAAGAGTCCCAGCCGCATTTCCGGGCCTTTGGTATCAGCCACATAGCCCACCAGCCGGCCGGCTTCCTTTTCCGCTTCTTTCAGCAGATTCAGCCGGGCTTCACATTCGCTGTGGGAACCATGGGAGAAGTTGAACCGGGCCAGGTCCATCCCTGCCTTGATCATATCCACCAGCAGCTCTTTCTTATCCGTTGCCGGACCAAGGGTACAGATGATTTTCGTCTTTTTCATAAAAGTTTCCCCCTCTGAAAAAAAGTCCGGACTTATAAAAGCCCGGACTTTTCAGTTCCGTTTATGAAATTAGGATTCCTTGAAGGCCTTGATCTTTGCGGTCAGCAGAGGCAGGATCTTCAGGGCATCGCCCACGATACCATATTTGGAGATCTGGAACATAGGAGCATCCGGATCCTTGTTGATGCAGACGATGGTATCGGATTTGCTCATGCCGGCTTTATGCTGCACAGAACCGGAAATCCCGCAGGCGAAGTAAATCTTCGGGGTAACGGTTTTACCGGACTGGCCGACTTGCCGAGGATGTTCGATGAACCCTTCATCCACTGCAGCACGGCTGCCGCCCACAGCGCCGCCCAGTACATGGGCCAGGTCATACAGCAGGGAGAAGTTATCTTTGGCTTTCATGCCACGGCCGCCGGAGCAGACGAACGGAGCATCGTCGATGGCCATTTCGCCTTCGCTGACCACCTCTTCTCTACGGATGCAGGTGACACGGTCATCCACATGGTTCTTCAGGGTGTAGTTGATCACTTCACCGGTACGGGAAGCATCCGGTTCCATAGCCTTGAAGGTCTTAGGACGGACAGTACCCATCTGAGGACGATGTTCTTTGCACAGGATGGTAGCCATGATGTTACCGCCGGCAGCAGGACGGGTCCATTCGATCAGGCCGTCTTCTTCTGCATCCAGGATGGTGCAGTCTGCGCACAGACCGGTGTTCACCCGGGCAGCGATACGGGGCCCCAGGTCACGGCCGTCGTTGGTAGCGCCGATGAATACGGAAGAAGGCTGGTATTCAGCGATCATTTCGCAGAAAGCGTTGGTGTATTCATCGGTGGAATAATATTTAAAAGCAGGATCCTGGCAGACATAAACCAGATCAGCGCCCCGGGCAATCAGTTTGGACGGAACGTCTTTGGCATCGTCAGTGATCAGGACAGCGGCCAGTTTCTGGTTGCATTTGTCAGCCAGTTTCCGGCATTCGCCTAACAGTTCATATACTACATGGACAGGTTCGCCTTTGTAATGTTCAACATAGACCCATAAATCTTTTTCGTTACCGGTCTTTAAACCTTTCGTGTTAGCCATTTATACCCAACCTCACTTCGTAATAATCTTGTCTTCGATCAGCTTGTTCACTAACTTATCGACTGCCACAGCAGGATCTTCGTCATTGAAGATTTCGCCGTGTACCTGAGTCACTTTCGGAGTGAAGCTCTTCATGACCTGAGTCGGAGAACCTGCTTTGCCGATGATATCCAGAGGGATTTCCAGGGCAGCTGCCGTGTAGACAGGGATTTCAGCCTTTCTGGCTTTCATCTTACCTCTGATGCTGGCAAAACGCAGATCCTTGCTGCGCATTACGGTGACTACGCAGGGCATCTTCATGGTGAAGGTCATGGACATTTGTTCATTATCTCTGTCCACAACGACTTCGTCGTCTTTGACCTGGACTTTCAGAGCCGCAGTGACTTGGGGCAGGCCCAGATGTTCTGCGATTTCAGGACCTACTTGGGCGGTATCGCCATCGATAGCCTGACGGCCGCACAGAATCAGATCAGGAATGCCGAAATGTTTGATGGTGTTGGCCATAGCTGCAGAAGTAGCCAGGGTATCAGCGCCGCCGAAGGCTCTGTCGCTGACCAGTTTGGCTTCATCAGCACCCACTGCCAGGCAGTCTCTCAGGACGGATTCAGCATGAGGCGGTCCCATGGTGATGACGGTAACATGAGCACCCAGTTCGTCTTTCAGCTGCAGAGCCGTTTCCAGAGCATACTGGTCATACGGGTTCATAATATTGGTTACACCATCTCTGACGAGGTTGTTGGTAACCGGATCGATCTTCATTTCAGCGGTATCCGGTACCTGTTTAACACATACAACGATGTTCATTACAAAGCGACCTCCTAAAAATCATATAGTTCAAAACCACACAGCCCAATTGTAACACGTGTGTTCCCGGTATGCAAGAGATTGGGTCAACTTGCCAGGCCGGCACAGCAGCTCGCCCGTTTCAGTTCATTCCCCCTAGCCTGCATTTTTCTTTTGTATACTCGTTCTTTCTAAATTAACGGATAATTCTCAACAACTTCTGTAACGGAAATTTCAACAGAATTGCACGACAAATAACAGAGGATTTCGGGGAGATATAAGGGATCACTTATAAAAAAAGGGGGTGTGAAAAAATTCACAACCCCCGTCGCGGGTCGCGACTCACGACTCGCGACCAAAGGTTTGCTGCACAGAACGTGCAACAAGCCTTACAATTCCACGCTTCCTTTCCCCAGCACCCGCTCTATGGCGTCGTTGAAGCCGGGGGCTTCCAGGTCCACCCAGAAGCGGGGATTGGTCCGGATGACTTTCCGGGTGTCGGCGATGTGGAGATACACCGGGTTCTTGCCATGGAAGGCGGCAAAGATCCCTCCCAGCTGCTGCTGGACAGTTTGGGTATTCTTTCCCGGTCCGATGTGGAGATGGACTTCTTTGGCCGCCTCCTGAAGAGGTTCCACATTGTTGGCAAAGATCCGTGCCTGTTCTTCGTCCAATTTCAAGATCCCTTGGACCATGACGATCCGGTCTTTTTCGATCTGGAGCCGGCAGTGGGCATAAGCCCGGGGAAAAGCAATCACATCCAGGCTGCCGCTGAGGTCTTCCAAACTAAAGGATGCCATCCGATCGCCATTCTTGGTGGACCGGACCCGCAGTTCGGAAATGATGCCTCCTACGGTGACCCGCTCCCCATCCCGGAAATTCTCCTCGCTGCACTTGGCCAGGGGCGTGAGCCGATAGAGCGCATTGCGGTAGGCATCCAGGGGATGGCCGGTGACGTAGAAGCCGATCAGTTCCCGCTCCAGCCGGAGGATCTCTTCTTTGGGGATTTCCGGCAGATCGGGGATGGGAATGGTACTGGCACTGGCGATTTCCTCTTCCCCGAACAATCCCAGCTGCCCGGTAATCCGGTCCCGCTGTTCGCTGGCCGCTGCTTCCAGGGCCGGGTCCATGATGGCCAGCATCTGGCTCCGCCGCAGGCCGAAGGCATTCAGAGCGCCGCTCTTGATCAGGGCTTCCACCACCCGCTTATTCACTTTGGAAAGATCCACCCGACGGGTGAAATCGAAGAAATCCTTGAAGGGGCCCCGTTTCTCCCGTTCTTCCAGGATCACGGAAACTGCTGCATCCCCCACGCTCTTGATGGCCCCCATGCCGAAGCGGATGGTATGCCCATCCACGGAAAAACCCGCCTCGCTGGTGTTTATATCCGGAGGCAGCACTTTGATGCCCATATCCCGGCACACTCCGATATACCAGCTCACCTTGTCCGCTACGGTGATGATGCTGTTCAGGAAGGCGGCCATGTATTCCACCGGATAGTTGGCCTTCAGCCAGGCGGTCTCATAGGCCACCAGGGCATAGGCCGCGGAATGGGATTTGTTGAAGCCGTAGCCGGCAAAATGCTGCAGAAGGGCAAAGATCTTTTCGCCCAGTTCCCGGCTGATGCTGTGGAGCTTCTGGGCTCCGTCCAGGAATTTCTCCTTCATGGAATCCAGCAGCTTAGCCTTCTTCTTTCCCATGGCCCGGCGCAGGATATCGGCTTCCCCCAGGGTAAAGCCTCCCAGGGCGGACACGATCTGCATCACCTGTTCCTGGTAGAGGATCACTCCGTAGGTATCGGCCACGATGGGTTCCATCAGGGGGTGGAGCACTTGAGCGGTCCGTTTGCCATGACGGCCGGCGATGAAGTCTTCCGCCATGCCGCTGCCCAAGGGCCCGGGCCGGTACAGGGCTACCAGAGGGATCAGGTCTTCAAAGCCTTCCGGGGCCAGCTGCTTCATGAGCCGGGTCATGCCGTCGCTTTCCATCTGGAACACCGCCGCCGTATCTCCCTGGCAGAGCATCTTGCAGGTCTTGGGATCGTGGAGGTCGATATGGCGGATATCCACTTCTGTGCCCCGGTTCTTTTGGATCATCTTCAAAGCGTCGTCGATGACGGTGAGGGTCCGGAGACCCAAGAGATCCATCTTCAGAAGGCCCAGGCTTTCCGACCGGTCCTTGTCGTACTGGGTGCAGATATATTCATGTTCATCATCGCTGCTGGAGGTGATCTGGAGGGGGACGTAGTTGGTCAGTTCCCCCGGAGTGATCACCACGCCGGCCGCATGGGTAGACGTGTGCCGGGGCATCCCCTCCACTTTCTGGGCGAAATCCAGGAGCTGGGCGATGTTGGGATCCTGGTCCCGGAGTTCCCGAAGTTCCCGGCTGCCTTCCAAAGCCCCTTTCAAAGTCGTACCCGGGGTGTTGGGGATCAGCTTGTTCACCTGGTTCACCACGTTCAGCGGGATCTCCATGGCCCGGCCCACATCCTTGATGGCTGCCTTGGCCGCCAGGGTCCCGAAGGTGATGATCTGGGCCACATGGCTTTCCCCGTATTTCCGGGCCAGGTAGTCCACCACCAGGTGGCGCTTCACGTAGCAGATATCCGTATCGATATCGGGCATGCTCACCCGTTCCGGGTTCAGGAACCGTTCGAAGATCAGGTTGTATTTCAAGGGATCGATGTTGGTGATCCCCGTCAGGTAGGCCACGATACTTCCTGCGGCACTGCCTCTCCCCGGTCCCACCGGGATATCATGGGTGCGGCTGTAGTTGATGAAATCCCAAACGATGAGGAAATACCCGGAATACCCCATCTGTTTGATGATCCCCAGTTCGTATTCCATCCGTTTCCGGGCCGTGCCGTCGTCGTCCGGATACCGGGCCGGGAACCCTTCCTCGCAAAGTTTCCGCAGATAGCCATCCATAGTCTCTCCCAGGGGCAGGGGGAATTCCGGCAGCAGCAGGTGCCCGAATTCCAGCTCCAAATCGCATCGCTGGGCGATTTCCAGGGTGTTGTCCAGGGCTTCCTGGTCTTCTGGGAAGATCTCTTCCATCTCGGCCCGGCTCTTCAGATAGTAGGAATCGTTGTTGAACCGCATCCGCTGGGGATCCAGATACCGGGCATTGGTCTGGATGCACAGGAGGATGTCCTGGCCGGAAGCGTCGTCCTTATGGATATAGTGGAGGTCGTTGGTGGCCACCAGTTTGATATTGTGTTTCTGGGCCAGCCGATGGAGTTCCCGGCGGACGGTGGTTTCTTCCGGCAGTCCGTGGTTCTGGATCTCCAGGTAGTAGTGGTCCCGGTCGAAGATATCCAGGTATTCCAGCATGGTCTTCTCGGCGGTTTCCAGTTCGCCCCGGATCAGGTGGCGGGGCACTTCCCCGGCGATGCAGGCGGAAAGGCAGATCAGCCCTTCACTATACTGGCGGAGGACTTCTTTATCGATCCGGGGTTTATAATAGAAGCCTTCCACTTCCCCGATGGAAACCAGCTTCATCAGGTTCTGGTAGCCGGTCTTATTTTCAGCCAGGAGGATCAGATGGTAGAGACGGTTCCGTGTCTCCAGGCTCTTATCCAGATGGGACCCGGAGGTGATGTACACTTCGCAGCCGATGATGGGTTTGATTCCTGCCTTACGGCATTCCTGGTAGAACTCGATGACCCCGTACATGACTCCGTGGTCTGTGATGGCCAAAGCCGGCATCCCCAGTTCCTTAGCATACTGGCATTGCTGCCAGCAGCAATGCCAGTCGCGAGTCTCGAGCCGAATGAGAAATTTGCAAAGCAAATTTTTTGAAGATATGAAGCCTGAATCGCTAATGACAAAATAACAATTTCCCTATCCAGCCCGGTTCTGGTTCTACACCTTCAAAAGGCCCCGACCGAAGGGTGGGTTCTTTCCAGAGGCCCGAGACTCACGACTCGAGACTCGCGACTGGCATTGCTGCTGGCAGCAATGCCCTATCCTCTAATCGTATCCACTTCTCCCGGCAGGTACATGGTGACTTCCGGAGAAATCTCGGTTTCTGTGGCGCCGATGGTGTAGGCAATGCCAGCCAGATAATCCTGGGCCCGGATCTTGTCCGGTTCAGGCAGGTCGTTGAGGCACAGGAGCAGCCCCTTCCCATCCATGATCAGGCTGCCGTAGGAGACGATATCTTCCAGGCTGGCCGGCGTCCGGAGACACAAATCCAGATTGGGCGTATCCAAAAGCGTCAGTCCAGGATTCTCCCGTTCTTCCTGGTGGACTTTTCCCGATTTGAAACTGGCAAACATGGGTGACATCCCTCCCTTCTTCGTATCTTTTTATTTTACACCAATTTGGGGGAGAAAGCAAAAGGGGCTGTTGCTCACGCAACAGCCCCTTTTCATTACGCCCGTGCGTTCCGTGCTCTGGTGCGGGCACGTTCCAGACGGGACAGGACTCTCTTTCTCATACGGATGCTCTTGGGGGTGACTTCTACGGTTTCGTCTTCGTTGATATGTTCCAGTGCCCCTTCCAGAGAGAAGGTCTGGGGCGGAACCAGACGGACGGCGTCATCGCTCCCGGCAGCACGCATATTGGAGACGTGTTTCTTCTTGCAGGGGTTCACGTCCATATCGTCTTCCCGGCTGTTTTCGCCGACGATTTCCCCTTCGTACACTTCTTCACCAGGGTTCACATACATGGTGCCTCTGGCCTGGCATTTGTCGATGCCATAGGCGGTGGTGGTCCCTGCTTCGAAAGCCACCAGGCTGCCCCGGGTACGGCCCGGGATTTCACCCTTGTAAGCGCCCCAGCCGGCGAACACGTGGTTCATGATGCCATTGCCCTTGGTATCGGTGAGGAACTGGTTCCGGAAACCGATCAGGCCCCGGGCCGGGATGATGAAGTCCATCCGCAGGTAGCCGGCCATTTCGGTCATGTTCTGGAGTTCCGCTTTCCGGATCCCCAGGCCTTCCATGACAGCTCCCATAAAGTCCTGAGGCACTTCGATGGTCAGGGCTTCCATGGGTTCCAGCAGCTTGCCGTTTTCGTCCCGGCGCATAATGACGGTGGGTTTCCCGACCTGGAGTTCGAACCCTTCCCGACGCATGGCTTCGATGAGTACGGACAGATGCAGTTCCCCACGGCCGGATACCTTGAAGGTATCGGCGCTGTCGGTGTCTTCCACTTTCATGGAAACGTTGGTCTCCACTTCTTTGTACAGACGGTCCCGGAGATGACGGCTGGTGATGAAGTCCCCTTCCTGGCCAGCAAAGGGGCTGTCGTTGACGGAGAAAGTCATGGACAGGGTGGGTTCATCCACCTTGATCCCCTGGAGCTGTTCCGGATTGTCCACATCGGCGATGGTATCGCCGATTTCAGCGGTATTCAGGCCGATCAGGGCGATGATGTCCCCGGCCTTGGCTTCCGGCACTTCCACCCGTTTCAGTCCTTCATAGGTGTACAGACGCCCGATTTTCTGGTTGGAACGCTGGTCATCGTGCATCAGGCACACATTCTGGCCGTTCTTGATGGAACCGCGGACTACACGGCCCACTACGATCCGTCCTACATAGTCATCGTGGTCCAAGGTGTTCACCAGCATCTGCAGCGGGGCATCCACATCCACATCGGGAGCGGGGATGCTGTCGATGATGGTGCGGAACAGGGGTTCCAGATTGTCGCTGTCGTCATCCATGGACAGTTTGGCGATACCCTTCTTAGCGGAAGCATAGACCACCGGGAAATCCAGCTGGTCATCGTTGGCGTTCAGTTCGATGAACAGGTCCAGCACTTCGTCCACCACTTCTTCCACCCGCTGATCGGGACGGTCGATCTTATTGATGACCACCACCGGTTTCAGATGATGTTCCAGGGCTTTGCGCAGCACATATTTGGTCTGGGGCATGGGGCCTTCATAAGCGTCTACCAGCAGCAGCACACCATCCACCATGTTCAGCACCCGTTCTACTTCGCCGCCGAAATCAGCGTGGCCCGGAGTATCCAGGATGTTGATCTTGCAGCCATCATGCATGACGGAAGTATTCTTGGCCAGGATGGTGATGCCACGTTCTCTTTCCTGATCGTTGGAGTCCATGACCCGTTCCTGTACCTGCTGGTTGGCACGGAATACACCGCTCTGCTTCAGCATAGCGTCTACCAAGGTGGTCTTGCCGTGGTCGACGTGAGCGATGATGGCAATGTTACGCAAATCATTTCTAATCATAAAAGCCCAATCCCCTCTTATTTCCAGATAAATCAAGAGGATGCCCGTCAAAGAAGCATCCTCAAAGTTAACTACATCATTTCGACTTTCCTATTATATGCTTTTCCCATCTGTATGTCAAATTGATTTACAGGGTCTTCATCACATCGTCGATATACTTGCGGATCTTGTCCATCTTGGCCCGGATGTCGGGGATCCGGCGGGGATCATGGGTGATGAGCTGTTCCATCCGCCCTTTGTAGGCCAGATAATCTTTTTCGAAGTTCCGCAGATAATCCCGCATGGCCTGGATGGCCGGTTCGCTGGTGATGACCTTGGTTTCCTCGATCCGCCAGTCATTCCCGTCGATGATGGCCGCATCCCCGAAATTGGGGATATACGTAGCCGTCCCCAGCTCCGTATTCAGCAGATGGGCAAAGGAACTGGCTGCATCGTATTCCCCATGGACTACGAAAAAAGCTTTGGGCTTCTGTTCCATCCCTTTGTAGAAGGCCAGCATCTGATCCCGGTCCGCATGGGCGGAAAAACCAGTGAGGTTGTAGATCTTGGCGCCCACGGCGATGTCTTCGCCCATGATCTTCACTTTCTTGGCTCCGTCGATGAGCCGCCGTCCCAGGCTCCCTTCTGCTTGGTAGCCGGCGAAGATCACGGAAGAATCCTTCCGCCACAGGTTGTGTTTCAGATGGTGGAGCACCCGGCCGGCGTCGGCCATGCCGCTGGCGGAGAGGATGATCATAGGGCTGGGCATATCGTTGATGGCCCGGGATTCCGCTGCCGTCTCGGTGTACTTCACATTGGGCATGTCGATGAGCCGTCCCCCCTGTTTCTTGAAGATGGTCCGGGCTTCCTCATCGTATTCTTCAGGATTGTAGAGCATCACTTGGGTAGCCTTGATGGCCATGGGACTGTCCACCATGATGGGGACTACGGGCAGCTGCCCGCTAGACATGAGTTTCTGGAAATAATAGAGCATCACCTGGGTACGGCCTACGGCGAAGGCGGGGATGATCACGTTGCCGCCCCGGCTCAGGGCTTCCTTCATCACATCGCACAGTTCTTTTTCCCGGTCCACCTGTTCGTGGAGCCGGTTCCCATAGGTGGATTCGGTGATGATGAAATCGGCGCCGGAAATCTGGTGGGGATCATCCAGGATGGGTACATTGGGCTGGCCGATATCCCCGGTGAAGATCAATTTGGTCTTCTTGCCGTTCTCTTCAATCATCAGGTTCACCAGGGCGCTGCCCAGGATATGGCCGGCTACCCGGAAGCGGAAAGTGATCCCCGGATACAGTTCGATGTCTTCATCGTAATCGTGGGGGATGAAGTGCTTCAGGGCCAGATAGGCGTCGTCGGCGGTATAGAGAGGCTCCACGGCCTGCTTGCCGGCACGGAGGCCCTTCCGGGTAGCGATCTCTGCATCGGATTCCTGGATGTGGCCGCAGTCCGGCAGCAGGATCTCACAAAGTTCTTCCGTCACATGGGTGCAGTGGATGAACCCTTTGAACCCTTCCCGGATCAGCTTGGGCAAAAGGCCACTGTGATCGATGTGGGCATGGCTGAGGATCACCGCATCGATTTCACCCGGGTTGAAAGCAAAAGCCCGCCGGTTCAGGTCCCGGATCAATTTGGGACCCTGGAACATGCCACAGTCCAGAAGGATCTTTTTCCCGTTGACTTCCAGCAGATGGCAGGAGCCTGTGACGATTTTATCCGCTCCCAAGAAGGTGATTTTCATAGATTCTGCCTCCTTTGCAAAGATTTCATTTTAATCTGTCAGTTAATTTATCTATAGTATACCACGATGTGGTACAATAAGGCCATGGATTCCCAGAAAGGATGTCATACATGAAAAAAACTATTTTCCTTCCTATAGTGTTTGTTTCTCTTTTCCTGCTCCCTTCCCTGCTTTTTGCCCAGGAAAAGGAAAAAGCCGTTTCTCCAACGGCCGTTTCTGTAACGAATGATGCAAAAGAGATCAAAGCCCCGGACGGAACGGCTGCTCTGGCAAGTGATGCAGAGACAGCTTCTGGAACAGCCACGGCTCCTGCCCAGCCAGCAGGACAGCCCCCGGTGCCTCCCACCGAGGAAACGGCCGCCTGGACTCAGGCCGGTGCCAACAGCAATTACGAAGTGTATTACGATACCCGGAGCATCCAGTATGACGAAAAGACCGGGATCATCACCCTGTGGAACAAATGGGTGAAAAAAGGCACGGTCCTGACCGGTACCCGGACTACCCTCCTGTTGAGCCGATACGATGTACGGCTGCGGGTCTGTGCCGATCTGTACCAATACACCTACAACGGCCTCGGAAAAGAAATCAGCCATGGAAAATCAGGGGATTCCTCCTGGTATCCCCTGAGCCCAAATACCCTGGGAATGGAGCTGTGTGAAGCGCTGAAGGGGGTTTTGTTGAATAATTGAGGAGAAAGAGGGGCTGCTGTATGTGTGAAAAATACACACGTACAACAACCCTTTCGTCTAGTAACATACAAGTATATTCTGTTGGACTTCCTTCTTCTTGCATAAACGAAAAGCTGGTAGGATGTTGTAGTTCCCTGCTGGTCATTGGTTTGGTACAATCTATCACCTCTTACCATACCCCTGTGCTCCGTTGTAGTTCCCTGCTGGTCATTGGTTTGGTACAATGGAGCCATCGCTCTCTTTGGTGGACGGGTCGTTGTAGTTCCCTGCTGGTCATTGGTTTGGTACAATTGACGTAAATCTGCACCTGCTGGGGGTTGAGTTGTAGTTCCCTGCTGGTCATTGGTTTGGTACAATAAAAGACGATAGAGGGCCGTCAAAAAGCCCGTTGTAGTTCCCTGCTGGTCATTGGTTTGGTACAATTGGACCGGAAAAAGACCAACCAGGTTGGCCGTTGTAGTTCCCTGCTGGTCATTGGTTTGGTACAATACATTCAACTATGGGTTGAGTGATGTGATGGTTGTAGTTCCCTGCTGGTCATTGGTTTGGTACAATGAACTGGGCTGAAGCAACGACCTCTCCGGAGTTGTAGTTCCCTGCTGGTCATTGGTTTGGTACAATATCAGATTTATTCAAGCCCTGGACAGCCACGTTGTAGTTCCCTGCTGGTCATTGGTTTGGTACAATAGATATAGCGAAAAAAGATTTTTCTTCTATGTTGTAGTTCCCTGCTGGTCATTGGTTTGGTACAATTCCAGAGAAAACCAGTAAGGAAGTTAGTAAGTTGTAGTTCCCTGCTGGTCATTGGTTTGGTACAATGCTTCCTGCAATGGTGTTCTGCGTGCTGGTGTTGTAGTTCCCTGCTGGTCATTGGTTTGGTACAATCCAAGAAGCGGATGCCCCCGACCCAGCGCGGTTGTAGTTCCCTGCTGGTCATTGGTTTGGTACAATGAGACTAGCAAAAGCCCTTGTGTCATCTGGCACAAGGGCTTCCTACTTTTTTCAAAAACTCCTCCAGTAAGGTATTTTTGAAACCGTATTCGATTGTTTTTAAAAAATGCCTTTCTGTCAGGACCACCATCCTGACGGATCCATTATCCGGCAAGGCCCTCATCAAGCGCTGCCGATGTTTTTCCACGGCATCAGGACCATTGCAGATACGGGCATAGACAGAATACTGCAGCATATAATATCCGTCTTTCAAAAGGAAATGGCGGAATTTCGTAGCTACATGCCGTTGGTATTTTGTTTTTACCGGAATGTCGAAAAGTACAAGTATACGCATAAATTTATTCATATTGATGCTGTCTCAGTTGAACCAGCTCAGGAATCACTAAATTTTTCTCTTCCTGCTGGCAGATCCGCATAAAACTTTGGATCATCCGTTCCGCGCCATAATTCAAGCTGTGCATTTGTCCTCCAGACACTACATCCACCCCCAAGAGATTAACCAGGGCATGTTTCAAATCCGGCGTCAACATATCCTCTTTTGACATATTATTCAATACAAACAAATCAACGATTGGACGCAGGGGCTCCATAAAGTCATCTGCCAGGTTGAAGCTGTTGTACTTATTGCCATGATGGATTCCCCGAATGACCATGAAACCATACCCTGTAAGCAGCCTGGCAATCAGCCCCCGCATAATGGCATACCCGTAATTCAATGCACTGTTTCTTCCATCATCTCCCGTCCTGGAAAATTGATCTCCAAATGCCCGTCGAAAATAATACCGGGCTGCAGTGGCTTCCACATTATGGACATCCCCGCTGGTCACCGTTTTGGCTAATTCCGTTAAATATTGGATTCCTTCCTTATCCCCCCTTTCCTTTAGGCAACGCCCTTGGTTCTGGATTTTGGCCATGACAATCTGTTTCCAGATTTGTTTCGTTTGAGGAACAGAAAGATGTTCCTGCCTCTCAATGACCTCTGCATTGGTAGAATGCTGATAAAAAGGAAGTACCACGGCGCTGGGCAAATGTTGTTGATCACACAGGTATACCGTCACATTACTGGAAACTAGCTGTTCCAACGCTGCCAGACTGATTTTGCTCTGCCGGTTTTCCAAAACAATGGCATTGATATCCTCGATGGGGACCTTGTTGTTTTCCTCATTGAAAATAATCAGCTGATTTTCCCTGCAGGATAAAGTAGCAGCAGAAACAATCACAATATTGCGATACCCCATTGATTAAGACCTGCCTTATCCATCATCGAGCCTTCTGTTGAATGGTAAATTTTTGACGGACTTCTTTTTTCACAGGATGAACTTTTCCCAATACATCCACTTGATATTTTTCAATTGACTTTAGCGTCTTTACCCCTAAGCTTAGTTTTTGATAGCAATGATCATTAGTAATAACTTTAATCGAACCATTAGCAATTCCAGTTTTTATATAATATACAAAGCATTGGTTGCTTT
>SFHH01000117.1 GCA_004555735.1 Acidaminococcus fermentans | reverse complement strand
GATCATGAACTTCGTATGTTCCACCACACCCACGTGAGCAATAGTCAGCCAGTTCACCCGACCATCCACTACCGTGCCGACCACCGTTACTGGGGTCGGATAAAGAGCCATCACTGCGCCGATATCTTTTAACATTTCTTCATTCCTCCAAAATTTGCATTTGTATTTTTTTGTTCGATATGCTACATATTAGCAATAGAATTTCTAAACAGCAAGAATGCACTTTAAAGTATTATACTATCTTTTAAGAAACTCTAGGAGGGATTGTCATGGAAGAAAACAAGAAATTCAATTGTCCAGTGGAAGCCACCTTGAGCCTGATTGGAGGAAAATATAAGGCCATCATCCTGTACCACATCATGGATGACAAGGTGCTGCGATTCAACCAAATCCAGAAATACATTCCCCGGGCCACAGCCAAGATGCTGACCCAGCAGCTGCGAGAGCTGGAAAAGGACGGTCTGATTCACCGGAAGGTGTATCCGGTGGTACCGCCCAAGACAGAATACACCATGACTGACCTGGGCAACACCCTGCACGAGGTGGTCTACGCGATGTGCGACTGGGGAAGGAAACATATGGAGGGAACCTTTTGAGCAGTACCCATTTGGGTACTAACGGCCCAAAAAGTATCTTCTTTTCAAGACAATTTTCTTTTTCTATAATAGAGACACATCATAATAGGAGGTTTGAACCATGAAACGTTTCTTTCTGCGCTGTCTTCTCTCCCTGTACGCGCTGTCCTTATCCATCCCGGCCATCGGTTCAGCCAAGGCTCCTGCAAAGGGGAAGGTTCTGCTGATTGCATCCAGCCAGGACCAGTTGGAACTGGCTGACCATACCCAAATGCCCACCGGTTACTTTTTGAATGAACTGGCCGTACCAGCCCAATATCTCACCGAAAAAGGCTGGCAGATTGTCCTGGCTACCCCAGAAGGAAAAGCACCGGTCATGGACAAAGGGTCCAATGACAAGAAATTCTTCCAGGGAGATGAAGCAGCCCGTGTCAAGGCAGAAGCCTTTGCCTCTACTCTCAAGCCCATTTCCTTTGCCGAAGCTCGGAAGGACCTGAACCAGTATACCGGACTTTTCATCCCGGGTGGTCATGCGCCTATGACAGATCTCATGCAGAACCGGCAGCTGGGCGCCATCCTGAAAGATTTCCACGAAAAAAGCAAACCTACGGCCATGATCTGCCACGGTCCGGCAGCGGCCCTGTCCGTACTGCCTGATCCGGAAGGGTACCGCAAGGCCCTGGTGGCCAATGATGTGCGAAGCGTACTCAGCCTGGGCAAGGGCTGGATCTATGACGGCTATACCATGACGGCCCTGTCCGATGCGGAAGAATGGCCGGGCGAAGTAGCCAGGGGAACTACCATGCCGTTCCATCTGGAACAGGCCCTGCAGCTAGCCGGAGCCAAAATGCAGGTACAGGGCATGAACCAGAGCCATGTGGTCCGCGACCGGGAACTAATCACCGGTCAGAATCCTGCCTCCGATCTGGCCCTGGCCAAGGCCATAGAAAAGGCGCTGGAGAAATAAAAAAGAGCTGTGAAATAAGCGCTCCATGTAAACGATAAAAGGGACTTTCGATTCGCAAGAATCGAAAGTCCCTTTTATCGAATGAATTAGAAAGTCACTACCAGCTGGCTCCAGAGGGTCCGGGCGTGTTTCCCGCTCTGGTCCCCTTCTTTGCCTTTCAGATCGTAGTAATCCACCTCGGCCACCATGTTTTTGGCCAGGGTCAGGTTTCCGCCCACTTTCCAGCCTTTGAACCCGTTGGTGATTCCACTTTCTCCGGGGACGAAGGTATCCCAGTTGCCATCCATGGTGTGGGCGATCACCGTAGAAGCGCTCTGATCGTAATACGTGGCCAAAAGGCCCCAGCTGCCCGGCTTGTCGCTGTCCGCACCGCCGTAGGTCAGGCCGGCCACCCAGCCGTCCTTGTCCCAGTCACGGTCTTTTTCGTAGTCATTGCTGCCCCGGAGGTACATGGCGTTGAGGCCCAGTTTGCCGGCCTGATAGCCGGCCCCAGCGGTCCAGATTTCATTGTCCGCCCCGTCCAGGAAGGTGATATTGTCCGCCTTGGTGTAGGTGGCGGCCAGATGCAGGTTGCCCATGTCCCCGCCCAATTCTGCAGTCCAGAATTTATCAGCCACGGAAATTTTTTCGTCATCGCCCATGTACCCGAACCCGGATACATCGGCCATTTTCCCGTAGGCCGCCTGGAGATAGGAAGCATGGCCCAGATCCACTTTGGCCTTCACCCCGTCCACCTGGCTGTCGTAGATGTTCCCGTCCGCCAGGAATTCATCATACCGGCCGGCCTTCAGTTCCACGCTGCCGATCCGGCCGTCCAGGAACGCCCTCTGGAAATCCGTGTCGCTGTCCCCGGATTCGTTCCGGCCGCCGAAATACTGGTGGTTTTCCAGCATAGCCACATAATGCCAGTTGTCGTTCACTTCTCCGGTGAACCACAGCCGGGTCCGCAGATCGGATTCACTGCCCTTGCCGGTGGCGGAGCCGGAATCGTTCCGATAGCTGATCTGGGCTTCCCCAGTGATCTGGACATTATCCGCGTTCTTTTCAAGTTTGGCTACTCTAACACCTAGGTTGTCCAGCTCATCAGCAAATTCGCTGACCAGTCTATCGTCTGCGCTGATGGCTCCTTTGGCCAGAGCTTTGGCCACGATTTGGGCCATTTCGTACCGGGTCATGGTCTTGTTTCCCTTGAAGGTGCCGTCCGGATAGCCGTCGACCACACCAGCAGACGCCAGTTTGGCCACAGCACCGTAAGCCCAGTGGCCGGCGGGCAAGTCGGAGAAGGGGTTGGCCGCCAGGGCCGTCCCGCTTACACCCAAGGCCATAGCCAGGGCCAGGATCAATTTTTTGTTCATAAGAAATCCTCCTTGCACTTTTTCACACCATTGCCGGTCCGTCAGGAGTTGCCGTGTTTCCTCCTACAGAGAAGGGAAAGGTGTGATAAGTTAGTTTTTTCTAACTTTACTTCACAAATTATACACCGTACTAATTAATTTAGCAAGGAGGAGAAATAAAGACGTCAGACCGGCCCTTTGGGCCTTTCAGATGTCAGCTTGTCTGTGATAAAGCAGGCCGGACCTTCATCTAATCCGAACAAAGCTGACGTCTCAAGGCCCCTTTGGGGCCGTTTCTGACTTCTTTTTCGGCGTGAGGCGTGAGACTGCAAAACGGCTCTCCTTTGGGGAGAGCCGTTTTTGCAGTTCTGATGGAATGATCAGAAGGTTACGGTCAAATCGGACCATAGAGTGCGGGCGTGTTTGCCAGCAAATTCCCCTGCATCCCCATTCTTATCCTTCAGATCATAGTATTCTACCGTAGCAATCATGTTCTTGGCCACTGCCAGTTTGCCACCCACCATGTAGCCTTTGAACCCAGTGATCGGGAACAGATAGTAGTCACCATTCATGGTATGGGCAGCTACCGTCTGGGCACTTTGATCATAGTATTTGGCATACAGGCCCCAGCTGCCAGGCTTGCTGTTTTCAGCCCCGGCATAGTTCAGGCCGAATACATATCCGTCATCATCCGGATCGACACCCGTCCAAGATTTTACTGCGTCAGCCTGATCCGCGTCGCCTTTTAAGTACATGGCGCTCACATTCCATTTTCCGGCGGTATAGTCGGCGCCTACAGTCCAAATCTTATTGTCAGATTTCGCCAGATGAGGATATCCAACTACAGAACCGAAGTCCTGTTCATTGATTTTCGTATAGGTGGCTTCTGCGTGCAGGTTGCCCCAGTTGCCGCCCAACGCAGCATTCCAATAGGTATCCCCAACCGAATCATTCTTATCCGTGTTCCAACCATACCGGCTATTATTGGCCAACTTACCCCAAGCAGCAGAGAAATAGCCTTGGCCGAACTTCACACCAGCACGGACAGCATCGGCCCGGTCATCAAATACATTCCCATCAGCGATGAAATCGTTGAACCGTCCGGCAGTGATATCCACAACCCCGATGTTCCCGGTCAAATAAGCTCTCTGGAATTCCGTATCACTATCCCCAGATTCGTTCTTGCCTTCCAGGTTCTGCATATTCTGGAGCATCCCAACATAATGCCAGTTGTCGTTCACTTCGCCGGTGAAGAACAAACGGGACCGGAGTTTGGTATCAGAACGATCTGCCACGCCTTCGTCATTGGCAGCTTTTACTCGTCCGCCGCTGGCAGCTCTATGATGGAACCGGAAGTTCCCGGTGATTTTTACATTGTCCGCGTTCTTTTCCAGTTTGGCCACCCGGACGCCCAGGTTATCCAGTTCATCCGCGAATTCGCTGACCAGTTTGTCATCGGATCCGATAGCGCCTTTGGCCAGGGCCTTGGCCACGATCTGGGCCATTTCGTATCGGGTCATGGTCTTATCACCCTTGAAGGTCCCATCAGGATAGCCATCGACGACGCCGGCAGCAGCCAGTTTGGCTACAGCGCCGTATGCCCAGTGGCCGGCGGGCAGATCGGAGAAAGAATTGGCTGCGAAAGCGGTGGCACTGACACCCAGTGCCATGGCCATGGCAAAGACTAGAGATTTTTTCATTGGAGAGTCCTCCTGAAGTTTATTTTTATCCAGGCAGTCCTTTCCACTTTCCCCATTTTCGCGAGTCTCCTTGTTTCCTCTGGTTCTGGGTAAAGCTTTCCGGCACTGACCGGGATAAAGCAGGTATGAATGGGCGTGTGAATTTTGTGTCATCTTGCATATTTGTAACATATTTTGCGAAAAATGGCAATATGGTGAAATCAAATTTGCAGTATAAGATAATTATTGTATATTTTATTACAAAAAAAAGAAGCCCGGTCGACAGTTTCCCATCGACCAGACTTCTCCAGTTCATCAGTATATGTCAGGATGAAATGGATCAGAAGGTTACGGTCAGTTCGGACCACAGGGTGCGGGCATGGCTGTTACCCAGGTCGCCGCCCTTGCCTTTCAGGTCATAGTATTCCACCGTAGCCACCATATTCTTGGCTACCGTCAGGTTGCCGCCCACCATATAGCCTTTGAAGCCGTAGGTATCGAACATGGTGTAATCCCCGTTCATGGTGTGGGCCAGAACGGTAGGAGCGGACTGGTCATAGTATTTGGCATACAGGCCCCAGGTCCCCGGTTTGTTGGTTTCAGCACCGGCATAATTCAGGCCCACCACATAGCCGTCATCATCCGTCCCGCTTACTTTATCGATGTAGTCATTATCGCCTTTCAGGTACATGGCATTGATATTCAACTTACCAGCCTGGTAATCGGCCCCCAAGGTCCAGATCTTGTCATCCCCCTGCATGCCCATGGCTTTTACATCATCGGCTTTCAGGTAAGTTGCTTCTCCGTGCAGGTTGCCATAGTTGCCACCCAATACAAAGGCATAGAAAGTATCTGCAGCGGATTGGTTCTTATCTTCCTCTGCCGTCCAGCCATAGTTCACATCGTTGGCCAGTTTGCCCCAGGCTGCATCGAAATAGGTCTTGCCGAAGTTGATCCGGCCTTCGATGGCATCGGCCCGATCATCGAATACGTTCCCATCGGAGAAGAAAGCGTTGTAACGGCCTGCGGTCAGGTTCACAGCCCCGATATTCCCGCTCAGGTAGGCTCTCTGGAATTCCGTGTCACTATCCCCGGATTCATTCTTTCCTTCGAAACTCTGGATATTCTGGATCATGCCGGTATAATGCCAGTTGTCGTTCACCTCGCCCGTGAACCATAGACGGGACCGGAGGGTGGAACCATGGTCATTTCCACCATACGCAGCCTTAGCAGCGCCGCCTCTGACCGTATAGGTGGCATAACGGGCAGCCCCGGTGATCTTTACATTGTCCGCGTTCTTTTCCAGTTTGGCCACCCGGACGCCCAGGTTGTCCAGTTCATCCGCGAATTCGCTGACCAGTTTGTCATCGGCACCGATAGCGCCTTTGGCCAGGGCCTTGGCCACGATCTGGGCCATTTCATAACGGGTCATGGTCTTGTCACCCTTGAAGGTGCCGTCAGGATAGCCATCGACGACGCCGGCAGCCGCCAGTTTGGCCACAGCGCCATAGGCCCAATGGCCGGCAGGCAGATCGGAGAAGGGATTGGCCGCAAAAGCGGTAGCGCTGACGCCCAGGGCCATGGCCATAGCAAAGACAAGAGATTTTTTCATTGGAGATTCCTCCCAGAGTTTATTTTTATCCAGGCAGTCCCTGCTCCGTCCTTCCCTTCCCGCGAGTCTCCTCGTTTCCTCTGTTCCAAGAAAAGCGTTCCAGTGCCTGACCGAGATAAAGCCTGTGTGAAAAGCCTGTTACAATTTATAAAATTACCATATTTTGCATAGTAATGCAATGAATCCAGGCTTCTTTTGGGTTTTAAGAAGAAAATTGTATAGTCCAGTACATTTTTTTCAAAAAGACGGCTCCTGCAGAAGCCGTCTTTTCAGCCACTATCAGAAAGTCACCACGATCTGCGACCACAAAGTCCGGCTGTGGTCGCCGTCTTTGATCTTCAGATCATCATTGGCGTCCCGAGTCTTCAAATCGTAAT
>SFHH01000116.1 GCA_004555735.1 Acidaminococcus fermentans | reverse complement strand
TGGACGATTTCATAGCCTTTTTCCCATTTCTCCAGCAGTTCAGGAATCATTTCCGGAGGATGCTGGAGATCCCCATCCATGGAAATCACCGCATCCCCGGCAGACTGGTCCAGGCCGCAGGTGAGAGCCAGCTGATGGCCGAAATTCCGGGCGAACACATAACCCTGGACATGGGGATCTTTTCCCGCCAGTTCTCGGATCAAAGAAGCAGTCCGATCTTTGGAACCATCGTCAATGAACAGGATCTCATAATCGTAGGACAAAGGCGCCATTACTTGCGTAAGGCGCCTGTAGAATTCACGGATATTTTCCTCTTCATTGAAGACGGGCACGACAAAAGAAATCTTTTTCATGCAGCGTCTTCTCCTTTGTTACAACACGGCCAAGGCTTCTTCGTAGGCACTTTTGGGTTCTACCCCCACAAAGCGCTGGGTTTCTTTGCAAGCCTTGAACAGGACCACCGTAGGGATGGCCGAAACACCGAACCGCATGGCTACATCCGGTACCTGGTCCACATCCAGTTTGGCGAACTGGACTTCTGGATGTTCCGCCGCCAGTTCTTCGATGACCGGGGCCAGCATCCGGCAGGGACCGCACCAGGTGGCCCAGAAGTCCACCAGCACCGGTTTCTCGCTGCCCTGCACCAGTTTGTCAAAAGCCGCTGCACTGCCAATCTGTATCATATCCATGGTATCTCCTCCTCTGTGCCTCCGGCACAAGGTTCTCTGTCAGGTTGTGAGTGCTCAGTAAGCCGAGTTCTGTCTAGGATAATCATTTATCTAGCCCTGCAGTTGCCTGCAGGTTCAAGCGACGCTACCCGGAAGGATCAGCGGGCCGCTTCATCCCTTCCCTATTTGGTCTTGCTCCGGATGGGGTTTACCAAGCCGATCAATCACTTGACCGCTGGTGCGCTCTTACCGCACCGTTTCATCCTTACCGGCAAGCCGGCGGTTTGTTTTCTGTGGCACTTTCCTTAGGGTCGCCCCCACTGGACGTTATCCAGCATCCTGCCCTGCGGAGCTCGGACTTTCCTCATCAGCCATTGGCTGCCGCGATTATCTTTTGCACTCACATCTTGAAATCATATCATAGGATCGAGAATCCGTCAAACCTTCCACAGATACCGCTGCAGCATCTTGTCATATTCCCAGCTGCCGCTGCGTTCTTTCTGATGGAACTGGTTCATGATGGAATCTACTTCATCGGCATAGTGGACGATGAAGGCTTCCTTGGTGACGCAGACCACTGGAGAGCCCTTTTCCTGGTCCCCGTGATGGGACAGGATGATATGGAGGAGCTTCTCCCGTTTTTCCGCTGTCAGTTCCGGGATCTTCCTCCCAGCCCGATCCACGGCCATGGCTCCGATGGAGATATGGCCCATGAGACGGCCTTCTGTGGTATAGGGGAAACCCAGATCCGAAGAGATTTCCCGGATCTTCCCCAGATCGTGGAGCAGAGCCCCGGCGATCACCAAGTCCAGGTCCACCTGTCCGATGGCGCTGCTCATGGCCACGGCCAGCCGGGTGACACACACCGTATGGTGCAGCAGTCCTCCGGCATAGGCATGGTGCAGGCGCATCCCTGCTGGATTCTTGCAGAACTGCCGGTAAGTTTCCCCGGAAAAGACCGTCTCCACCAGTTTCCGCAGCCCCTCATCACCGATCCGGCCGATGAAGGTGTGGAATTCTTCCTCATATTTCGCCAGGTCGATATGGCCGCTGGGCAAAAGGCAGGACAGATCATCTGCCTCCGTGACGGATTGGACCTTTTGGACGATGATCTGGTAAGCCATGGTGGTGGAATATTTGTTCAGTTCCACTTTCCCCCCGATGATATACGGAGAGGGAGCTTCCATGGTCCGCAGCCGTCCGATGGGGCCTGCTTCGAAACAAATGAAGGGGATGCAGCCGCTGTTGTCTTCCAGCAGCCCCTTGGCATAGGCCTTGCCATTGGAAGAAGTGCCCACTTTTTGGAGTCGGACCAGGCAAGGCTGTTCCATGGCATTCCCCAACTGCAAATCCTTGATCATTGCAATCGCTCCCTTAGACCGTCTGGAGGATCCGGTCTTCTTCGGCCCGAATCACTTCGAAATGACGGCCGGATTCTTCGCACCAGACCTTCAGGACTTCTTCCAGTTTGTCGATGACGGGAGATTCTGTCAGCTGATGGGTGCCGTCTACCACATTGAGTCCCAGGTTCAGGGCCTTTTGGGCTACATGGTATTTCAAGTCGCCGGTCACCAGGGTATCGGCACCAGCCGCCAGGGCATCTTCCATGAAATCAGCTCCGCTGCCACCTACCACGGCCACTTTGTACACAGGTTCTTCCCCTCCTGCATAGGTCAGGTGTTCCGCCCCCAGATCGTCCCGGACTTTGGCCGCGAAATCCTTCAGAGCCATGGGTTCTTCCAGGACCCCGATCCGGGCCAGTCCCTGTTCCGGGCAATCCTTCCGGGGGATCTCCGTCACATCTTCCAGGCCCAGGCGGGCCGCCAGCACATCGTTGACCCCGCCTTTGGCGGCATCCAGGTTGGTATGGGCTGCATACAGGGCGATGTCGTGTTTGATCAGTTCATAGAGCACTTCCATCTTCGTATCTGTCACCGCCAAAGTCTTAGGCAAGCTGAAATAATAGGGATGATGGGTGATGATGAGATCACATTCCTGTTCGATGGCCTGTTCTGCCACTTCGGGGCTCAGGTCCAAGGCCACCATGATCTTATGGACGTGCTGGGCCAAGTGCCCTAAAAGCAGGCCGGAATTGTCCCAGCTTTCCGCATAAGCCACCGGAGCCAGTTCATTCATGAACAGGCAGATGTCCGTTACGGTGGTTTCTTTCGTTTCCATTTCTTCCGTTTCCACGTGCAATCGCCTCCAGTTGTTTCCAAAGGGTTTGGTATTCCTCATACTGCCGGCTGGCCCGGGCTCGCTCACTGCGTCCCATCTGTTCCAGCAGGCCATGGAGCTTCTTTTTCCGTTCTGCCAGCAAGTCCTCCAGGAGAGGATGGTGCCGCTGGATCAGATCGCTGCCGATCTCATAGCAGGTGCTGGGGTAGCGCCAGCCAGGTGAAGGTTCTAAGTGCAGCAGTTCGTACAGCCGTTTCCCCTCCCGGGCCAATTCTTCCCGGACGATGGCCCAGCCGTTGTCTTCCGCCCAATGCCGGAGACGGCAGGCATCGCTCATGGGCTGCAGGATCAGGTGCCGGAACCCCGGATGCTGCCACACAGTCGGTGCTTCTGCCAGGATCTGGAGCATGGTTCCCGCTCCCATCCCGGCCATCACGGCTGCTTCCGCCTCGCCCGGTGCCACCACCGTCAGGCCGCTGCCCTGCCGCACCGTGATCCGGTCTTCCAGGTGGAACGCCCGGACCGTATGCCGGGCCGCTTCACAGGGCCCAGGGACCACATCGCCGGCAATGGCCTGCTGGATTTTCCCCTGTTGGAGGAGCAGGACCGGCAGATAGGCATGATCGGACCCTACATCTACCAAAGTCTGGCAAGGGGGAACCAGGGACGCCACAGCCTCCAGACGCATACCGAAATTCATCGTGCCACTCCTTCTGATTCCCATTCCAAGATGAACTTCCGGGCATCATCCAGACTGGTCACATCCCGCCAGCCGAAGCACCGGAGTCTCTCACACAGGCAGAACGCAGTCCGGTACTTTCGGATCAAGGCCCGGGCCTGGCGGACGATTTCCCGGCCCACCGGGCTGTTGCAGTAGCTCTTCATAGCTGCTTCCAGGAGGGAACGGTCTTTCCAGCTTTTTTCCCGGAAACAGCTGTGGACGAACAGGAACAGATCCAGGACCCGGGGATCGGCTTCGATGAACCGCTTTTCATTTTCCCAGTCCAGGAAAGTGATCCGGTCGTTTTCCTTATCGTAAGCGATATCCCGCAGGGCCGGACGGCCATGATGGAGACCGGCCTGGTGCAGCCGGGCCAGCCCTTCTCCGGCTTTCTGGAACGCCCGGACCCGGCAGTCCGCCCAGGGAGCTTCCTTGGCGACCCCCTGGAGGGTCTTGCCCACTGCCTTCATGACAAAATAGCCATCCTGGAGCAGGACGATTTCCGGTGCCAGGGGAAAATACTGGTTCACCGTCATAATTTTATAGACTTCGCACCAGAAAGCCGCCTCCACGCTCTGTTTGGCAAAGGCATTCCGGTGGTTGGACACTTTCCGTTTGATGAACAGGGCCTGGTCCCGGTACAGGAACGGCAGGACCCGTTTCTCCGGCTGGAGGGCGATGGCCTTCTCCACCGCCTGCTGCAGATCCAGATCGATCAAATGGCCTGCGCCTCCTTTCTCAACGGGATCTCAGGGTACTGATCAGCTTCCTGGCTGCCAGGATCTTCCCCGGTGCCATGCTCAGCTCATCCACCCCCATGGCCACAAAGCTGGGGATCAGGGTCGGATCCGCTGCCGCTTCCCCACAGATGCCCACCCAGCAGCCTGCTGCGTGGCCATTTTCGATGGTCAGCCGGATCAGACGCAACACAGCCTTGTGGCTGGCCTGTCCCAAATCTTCCAGGCTGGCATTCTGCCGGTCCACCGCCAGGGTATACTGGACCAGGTCGTTGGTCCCGATGCTGAAGAAATCCACTTCCTGGGCCAGTTCATCACTGATCAGGGCCGCCGCTGGAGTTTCTACCATGATCCCCACTTCCAGTTCCTCATCGAAGGGGATCCCTTCTTCCCGGAGCCGGGCTTTGGCTGCTTCCAGCAGCTTCTTCGCCGCCCGGACTTCTTCTGCTGAGATGATCATGGGGAACATCACCGCTACTTCTCCGTAAGCGGAAGCCCGCAGGATGGCCCGCAGCTGGGTATAGAAGATCTCCGGACGCTTCAGGCAGATCCGGATGGCCCGGAAGCCCAATGCCGGGTTCTCTTCTTCCGGCAGATGGAAATACTCCACCTTTTTGTCCGCCCCGATATCCAGGGTCCGGATGATCAGCTTCCGGCCCTCTAATTCCTGGGCCGCAGTGCAATAGGCTTCGAACAGTTCTTCTTCCGTGGGATAATCTTCCCGGCCCAGATACAGGAATTCACTGCGGAAGAGGCCGATCCCTTCCCCATCGTTCTGGAGGACCAGATCCACATCTTCCGGCTGGCCGATATTCCCATAAAGAGCGATGGTCCGGCCGTCAGCTGTACAGGTGGGCTTTCCCCGATACTGTTCCAGGGCGTCTTCTGCCGCCCGGTGCTGCTGCTGTTTTTCCTTCAGGGCTTCCAGCACCTGGGGTTCCGGATCCAGATAAAAGACGCCGGCGCCTCCATCGATGGCTCCCAGGGTCCCGTTCCAATCCTCTGACAGCACTTTTTCCGTATGGACCACCGCCGGGATCTTCATGGTCCGGGCCAGGATGGCCATATGGGAATTGGCACTGCCGCCGCTGGTCACAAAGCCCAGGATCAGGGATTTATCCAGCTGCAGGGTTTCACTGGGGGTCAGATCATCGGCACAGATGATGGAAGGCCGGGTCAAAAGTTCCGTCCAGTTCCGTCCCTCGGCAGACAAGGCCTCTTCCAGCTGGCCGCAGATGGCCCGCACATCGGCCCCCCGGGCCTGCATATATTCATCGTCCATGGCTTCCAGCATGGCTGCGAACTGGCTCCCTGCTTCCCGGACAGCAGCTTCCGCTGTGAAATGCTCTCCCTGAATCAATCCTTCGATGGCTTCGCACAGATCCGGATCCTGGACCATCAGCTGGTGGACTTCAAAGATCCCGGCTTCCTCTTCTCCTACTTGTTCCCGGGCTTTTTCCTTCAGGTTCTCCAGGATCTGGAGGACCTGCTGCTGGGCAATCTGGAACCGTTTCAGCTCCTGCTGGGGATCCAGGCAGGTGTCCAGCTGGAGTTCCGTTTTCCGTCCAGCTGGTTTCACCAGGATGGGGCCAGCTGCCACACCGGCGGAAGCCCCTTTTCCTTCCACGAACTTCATGGATATCCCCCTTTTACAGATTGGCTTTCAGGAAGGCTTCCAGGGCAGCCGCCGCTTCTTTTTCATCGGGGCCTTCCACGGACACCGTGAGTTCCATGCCGGCTTTGATGCCCATGCCCATGAGAGAGAAGATCCGTTTCAGATCACCAGTCTTGCCATTTCCGGCCACGCTGCATTTGGACTGGAATTTAGCTGCTTCCTTCACCAGCATGCCGGCAGGACGGGCGTGGATCCCCTGAGGATCTTGGATCGTATACGTAAATTGAATCATGGAAATTCCTCCTTATAGTTGTAACTTATTTTTCATTATACCATAAAAAGACAGGGCCGGAAAACGCCAATCCCTACCGGTCTTTCTTCAGCAGTCCCAGCAGCACGGCTCCTACTGCCGTCCCCGCAGCCAGGGACAGGAGGTACATGGGCCAGTTGTGCACCACACCCAGGACGAAGATGCCTCCATGGGGTGCCGGGATGGTGCAGCCGAACACCATGGAAAGGGCGCCGGCCACAGCTGCTCCGATGGCACAGGCCGGAATCACTCGGGAGGGATCTTCCGCCGCAAAGGGGATGGCCCCTTCTGTGATGAAGCTGAGGCCCATGATGAAATTGGTCAGGGAAGAGCTCCGCTGCTGGACCGTAAAC
>SFHH01000115.1 GCA_004555735.1 Acidaminococcus fermentans | reverse complement strand
GCACCTTCGACCACTCGGACACCCATCCATGAGAGTTTTATTATACCATACTTAGCGCCGTGCTTTCAAAAAATCCTGTAAAATTTTTCGGCAATCCGATTCCAGAACCCCTGCCGTGACCTCCGTCCGGAAATTCAGGGACCCATGGGCCGGCAGGTTGAACTGGGACCCGCAAGCCCCTGCTGCACTGTCCCAGGCCCCATATACCACCCGTCCCAGGCGGGCATTCCAGATGGCTCCGGCGCACATGGGACAGGGTTCCAAGGTCACATACAGAGTGACATCACTGAGCCGCCAGCGCTGGAGCAGCTGGCAGGCTTGCCGGATTACCAGGATCTCTGCATGGGCCGTGGCATCCCGGTCCTGTTCCCTGCGGTTGTGATCCTGGGCCAGCACCTGCCCCTCCCGGACCAAGACGGCCCCCACGGGGATTTCTCCTTCCCGGGCCGCCTGCCGGGCTTCTTCCAGAGCCATTTCCATGAAGTGCACATCTGAGCGCGCAGCTAGGCAGCTCCCTGTGATCCGGTCCATCCTAATCCCTCCTACTCCCTCTTGGTCAGCTTGTGCAGGTCATAAGGCGTATCCTGGTACACCACGTTCAGCCAGTTCAGGTAGAACAGATGGGCATAGCTGCACCATTTGAACAGAGGTTCCTGGGTGGTATCGTCGGTGGGATAGTAATGTTTGGGCAGAGACGGTTCCAGTCCTTTCTCCCGATCCCGGACGTATTCATCCCGCAGAGTCATCCGATCGTATTCGAAATGACCCATGACGAAGATCCGGCGCAGATCGGCTGTAGCACAGATGTTGATGCCGTTTTCCACGCTGCGGCTGAGCACCTGGAGATCCGAGGTGCTGTACACTTTGGCGTCGTCCACCGTGGTATACCGGGATTGAGGAATGAAATAGCGGTCATCGAAGCCCCGGAGCAACGGATGGTTCCGGACAGTCAGGCCATAGGGATAGATACCACAGAGTTTCTGGGGGAACATGATCTTTGGTACGTCATAATAATAGTACAAGCCGGCCTGGGCGCCCCAACAGTAATGGAGCACGGAATACACATGAGTCCGGGCCCATTCCAGGTATTCTTCGATTTCTCCCCAGTATTCCACCTCTTCGAATTCCATTTTTTCCACAGGGGCCCCGGTAACGATGAGACCATCGTAATACCGATCCTGGACATCGCTGAATTCCAGATAGGCGGATTCCAGGTAGGAATTATCCGTATGGGTCCCCACCCGGCTCACCGGCCGGCAGAAGTCGATTTCCAGCTGCAGGGGAGAGTTGCCCAAAAGGCGCAGCAGCTGCAGTTCCGTAGGCTTTTTCAAGGGCATCAGGTTCAGGATCAGGATTTTCAAAGGACGGATGTCCTGGGTCATGGCCCGGTCGTTATCAATGGTGATGATATTCTCTTCCCGCAGTTTTTCCTTAGCGGAAAGGTGGCTGTCGATTTTGATTGGCATTGCGCTCACTCCTTTATTCATCCATAAAAAAAAGCTCCCGCCCCTGCAGGGACGAAAGCATCGTGGTACCACCCGGCTTCGCCTGGCGAACCAGGCCTCTCGAGCACACGAAGATTCGGATGCTCCAGTGCGGTAACGGGCACTCCCGGATGACCTACTGCTGTTCAATCATCTGCTCCAAGGCCATGTTCCCCTTTTCCGCCGCTCTTCCTTGCACCCAGGTGGAAGCTCTCTGTGCCGGCTTGCAAAAGGTACTCTTCTTTTCATCGCAGGTCTGTCTGTTAAATTGCTTTCAATTTATCACAGAAAAATCCATTCGTCAAGTTTTTCCTCCCCTTGCATTTCCAGAGGATCAGCCGTATACTGAGGGTAGTATTTATGTTGTTATAACAACGGAGGAAAATGATGGATACTGCATTCCTGGCCCAAACGGCCTTATTTAAAAATGTCCCCCCCACAGAGATCGAAGTCCGGATGCACTGTCTGGGCGGTACGGTCCGTTCTTATCAAAAAGGTTCCTACATCCACTATGCGGGAGATGTAGTCCATACGGTCAGTATGGTCCTTTCCGGGAAAGTCATCATTGAAAACGATGATCTATGGGGCAACCGGAATCTCCTAGGACAGATCGGCCCCGGTGAGCTCTTTGCGGAAGCCTATGCCTGCGCAGAAAACGAACCTCTGCTGATCAATGTGCTGGCAGCAGAAGATACCACTGTCCTGATGATGGACCTTTCCAAGGTGTTCCACACCTGTTCCCGCAGCTGTCCCCAGCACCAGCAGATCAGCGACAACCTGCTCCACATCCTGGCCCGGAAGAATCTGTCCCTTTCCCGGCGGATCCTCCATACTTCTTCCAAATCCATCCGGGGACGGGTGCTTTCCTACCTGTCTTTCCTAGCTGCCCAGCAGAAGAAAAAAATCATCACGGTCCCCTTCAACCGGCAGCAGATGGCGGACTATCTGAGCGTAGACCGGAGTGCTCTCAGCAACGAACTGAGCAAGATGCAGAAAGAGGGCATCCTGGAATACCACAAGGAAAGCTTCAAGCTGCTGAAAGAGGAGTAAAAGGCTGTCAATGGTCAATGATCAATGGCCGCTGGATGCCGGCTTTCTGTTCTGCCGGCGCTGAATGAAAAGGAGCGATATTGTCATGAAACAAATGGAGCTTACAGGAGAAATCCTGCCGGGGATCCCGGTGGAGGTGCATCCTTTTCCGCCTTTCCTGCCGGCAGGGGCCCGGGTGCTGATCCTGGGGACTTTTCCTCCTGCAGCGGAAAAACGGGCTATGGATTTCTATTACCCCAATTTCCAGAATGACATATGGCGGATCATGGGAATGGTGTATTTCAGAGACCCTGACCATTTCCGGAAAGGGACAGAGAAAGCCTTCGATCCAGAAAAGATCCAGCATTTTCTGGCAGAAACAGGTATCGCACTTGGCCCCACGGTGCTTCGGGCCCAGCGGGAAAAAGGCAATGCTTCGGACAAGTTCCTCCATGTGGTGGAAGAAGCCTCCCTGGGTGCCATGCTCCGGCAGATTCCCCATTGCCGGCAGCTGATCACTACGGGAGAAAAGGCCACAGAAATCGTCCTCCACCAATGCACCGATCCCCCCAAGCTGCCCCGGACCGGAACGTCCATTCCCGTGGTCCTGGCGGACAGGACACTACAGCTTTCCCGTCTGCCTTCCACCTCCCGGGCCTATCCCATGAAGCTGGAGAAAAAAGCGGAGAAGTACAAGGAGGTGCTGCTTGCAGCAGCACCTCCGGTCGCGGGCCGCGAGTCTCGAGTCACGGGCCTGGACGTCTAGGCCGTTCGTTCTTTTTCTATAGGATGATAAGAGAAAATCGGTTGGGATTTACAAAATTGAATCTTCGGTCTGCTCCAACAAGCCCGCGACTCACGGCTCGCGACCCAAAGGGGACTCTGGAGAAATGAGTTGCTCATTTCTCCAGAGTCCCCTTTTTGATATCCACAACAACGATTTCCGGCTTAGGCCCGGTACGGACCGGGACGCCCCAGAGTCCGTACCCGCTGGACACCGTAGCCAGCATCCGTCCTACCATTTCGGAACCGTAATCCAGGAAGTACATTTTCCGGGTGATCAGCCGATTGGGAGCCATCTGCCCTGCATGGGTATGGCCGGCGAAATACAGGTCATATCCCTGGTCGGCCGCGTCCTGGATCCGCCGGGGTTCATGTTCCATAAAGACATTGAATTTGCCCTTTTCCGGCTGGAAAGCAGCCTTTCGGTCCCCGAACAGATAATCATCCATCCCAGTCAGGCTGAGCCAAGGATTCACCGCCCGGTTCTCATCCACGGCAAAACGGATGCCTTCCGATTCCAGAAGAGCCCGCTCCACCACTTCCGTCCCCATCCTCTTATCATGGTTGCCGTAAACAGCGTACACCCCGTCCCGGCTCTGGAGCCGGGCCAAAGGAGCCAGGCTGCCTTCCTGCTGGACAAACGGAAGGTCGCCGTCCACCATATCTCCTCCCAAAAGGACCAGATCCGGCTGCAGCCCATTGATCCTTCGGACCAAGGTTTCTCCGTAGGAAGTCCCGAAGAGACCCCCGAAATGGAGATCGGAGACAAAGACGATCCGGTAAGGACCGGGAATGGGTTTATCCGTCACATACTCCAAATTCCGGACCACTGGATGGAGAGCCTGCCAGCAGCCTCCCAGGATCAGGCAGACTATGCCTACAGAAAGGACCTGCACCACCCGAGGGGCCAACAGCGGCCAGTGGCCCAGTTTCCCCAGCAGCAGAGCCGGCAAGAACAGACACAGCCCCAGCACCGAATAATAGAGGAAGCCCATCCAAAGGCCGCCGGTCCAGGCCAGGAAACGGATAGCTGGCCGAGGCAGGGCATGGAGATATACATTGCTGAGGACGAAACATAGTGGCATCAGCAGGAATACCCCAAGAGTCCAGAAGGGACGCAAAAAAGACAGGCCTGTCCGGTACATGGCCCAAATAGCCGCCGAACCGCCCAGGCCTATAAGGAGCAGCGTCATGAAAAAAGATTTCACCCTACGATCATCCCTTTAGAAAAAAGTTTTCCCTGCCCAGAAAGACACACTGGCTGCCACAAGGCCCAAGGTGTTCTGGAGCAGCAGATACAAGAACCCCGTCATATGATCCCCGTGGAGAAAGAAATGCAGTCCTTCCTTGATAAAGGAAGAAAAGGCCGTGAAGCCGCCGATGAATCCCCAATACAGCAGCATGGCCCACCGGGGATGAGGGAATTTAGTATACAGAAAGGCGGCAAAGAACCCCACCAGGATACAGCCGAAGGTATTCACGAAGACCATTTCCCAAGGAAAATGATTGCTCCAGACCCCTTTCAGGGCTGCGGCCACCAGGTATCTGGCTACAGACCCCAGGGCACCCCCCAGGGCCACATAAAGCAGCAGCAGTGCATCTTGTTTCCACATCATAAACTTGTCCCCCTCATAAAAATACCAGTAAAATCACGCCTCCCAGCTGCACCCTTTTTCCCCTGATTTGAAAAAACGGGCGCTGAATCCATTCCCAGCGTCCTTCTATATTATTATGATAGTAAAAACGATGTATTTTGTCAATTCATTTGATTATCTGCAGGATTGATTGACTTTCTGACTTTTCCTGTTCTTTCCTGCTATTTAAGGACTTTTCCCCTGGAAACATTGCGCCTGACCGGGGACAACGGTATAATGACAGTATCATGAAAGAAAATAAGATACCCTTCAAACTCAAAGAAAATATCGAACTGACCGTTACCGGATTGGGCAGCTCAGGGGAAGGAGTGGGCAAAGTCAGCGGCTTTACCTTCTTTGTCCCCGGCGCTCTTCCCGGGGAACGGATCCAAGCTCAGGTGACCCTGCTGAAAAAGAGTTACGGCCAGGCTAAGCTGCTGAAGCTGCTGGTCCCCTCTCCTGATCGGGTAAAGCCCCCTTGTCCCGTTTACGCCCAGTGTGGCGGCTGCCAGCTCCAGCATCTGTCCTATCCGGCCCAGCTGGCCCTGAAACGGCAGACCGTAGTAGATGCTCTGGAACGGATCGGCCATTTCACCAAGCTCAGTGTCCAGGAAACCTTAGGGGCAGAAGACCCTTGGCATTACCGGAATAAGATGCAGGTACCAGCCGCCCAGGGACGGAACCATACCTTGGCCATCGGCTGCTATGCCCAGGGCACCCATCGGGTCATCGATGTGAAGGACTGCCTGATCCAGCAGCAGGCCAATAACCGGATCGTCCAAACGGTCCGGTCCTGGATGGAAAAATACCGGATCCCAGCATTGGAAGAAGATGCCCGCCGAGGCATCGTCCGCCACATCATGGGCCGGGTCGGCGTCCAGACCGGGGAAGTGATGGCCGTACTGGTGACCAACGAACCCCAGGTCCCCCATCTGAAAGACTTGACCTCCCTGCCCCGCCAGGAAATCCCCGGCTTCACCACCCTGGTCCAGAACATCAATACCCGCCACACCAATGTGATCATGGGACCGAAAAACAAAATCATCTGGGGTCCTGGAGTGATCCACGACAAACTGGGGAAATTCACCTTCACCATCTCGCCCCATTCCTTCTTCCAGGTGAATACCCTCCAGGCGGAAAAGCTTTACGAAACTGCCCTCCAGTATGCAGCCCTTACCGGAAAGGAGAAGGTCATCGACGCCTACTGCGGCACCGGCACCATCACTCTGTTCCTGGCCCAGAAGGCCCAGCGGGCCCTGGGCATCGAAATCGTGGAACCGGCCATCCGGGATGCCCGGCAGAATGCCCGGGACAATCAGGTAGCCAATGTGGACTTTTTATGTGGCGATGCAGCCAAAGAGATGCCGGAACTGGTCCGCCAGGGCAGCCGTCCCGATGTAGTGGTCCTGGATCCGCCCCGGGCCGGCTGTGAACAACGGGTGTTGGAAGCCATTGCCAAAGTCCGCCCCCAGCGGGTGGTGTACGTTTCCTGCAGCCCGGCCTCCCTGGCCCGGGATGCAGCCATTCTCCGGGACAAAGGCTTTGTGGTCCGGAAGGTCCAGCCCGTGGACATGTTCCCCCACACCAGCCATGTGGAGACGGTCTGCCTGCTGACCCTGAGATAAGAAAAGAAAGACATTTTCTGAAGGAGGGATCCATCCTT
>SFHH01000114.1 GCA_004555735.1 Acidaminococcus fermentans | reverse complement strand
CGTGATCCGTTATGGCCAGGGCTGTGATCCCGGAAGCACGGGCCTGGGCAATGATCTGTTCCGGAGTATACACTCCATCAGAAAACGTTGTATGGATATGTAAATCAGCCAGCATGGCAATTCTCCTTCATCTCTTCTTATCTTTTGATTATACCATAGAGGGAGAAAAAAGGAAAAAGGAGCTGCTAAGATGAAAGCCTTCCTTTTTACTAGTTTATAAAGGATCTTCCATTTTGCTGAAAACTATTTTACACGAAGGAGGGTCAGCCTCTGCTTCCTCATCTCTCGCCAGAACAATCCCCCGATCAGCACATCGGCCGTCAGCCAGCTCAGTGGATAGCAGTACATGATGTTCCGATAGGTGGGGTTGGCGGCGTAAAAGGTAGCCAGCCACAGCATCCTGACACCGACGATGCTCACCAGCATGGCCAGGGCCGGCGCCAGGGAATTGCCGAATCCCCGCAGGGAAGCGGACAGGCTTTCGTAGACGGTGGATAGGAAATAAAATCCGATGATGAGATGGATTTTTACAAGGCCCAGTTCCACCGCTTCTTCCTGGAGTCCAAAGATTTCCAGGAAAGGCCTGGCCATCAGGAAAACCAGCCCGATCAGGCCGCAGGTGAACAAGAAGTTCAGGCAAAGCCCCCGGCGTATCACTTCCCGGCAGCGTTCCTGGTTTCCGGCGCCGAAATTCTGGCTGGTGAAGGTGGTGATAGCCTGGCCGAAAGCGATGATGAAAGGATAGCTGTTGATTTCCAGTACATAGGCCGCAGCCGAGGCCGCCATGGCCAGGGCTCCTTCGCTGTTGATGGCGGACTGGATCACCATATTGGACAGGTTGAACACCATGCCCTGGATCCCGGCGGGCACCCCCACCCGGAGGATTTCCCGGATGTCATCCAAGCGGATCCGGATGGCCCCCGGGTAAAAATGGAGCACCCCATGTCCATAGCGCAGCATCCGGAGCAGGAGCCCGGAACTCACATAGTTGGCCACCGCCGTAGCCACCACCACGCCGGCCAGCCCGAACCCCAGGAATACCGCCAGGAAATTCCCTCCGATATTCACCAGGCTGGCAGTGACCAAGGACAGCAGCGGGGTGCGCACATTCCCATGGCTGCGGTAGATGGCGGAAAGGAAATCATACAGGGTCATCCCCGGCATTCCCAGCAGGTAAATGCGCAGGTAGAATTCCGAGGAGGCCCGCACTTTCTCTGGGACCCCCATCCAACCCATGAGGGGACCCGCCAGGATTTCCCCTATCACCAAAATGAAAAGTCCGGTCAAAAGGGCCATGAGCACTGTGGTATGGACGGCTCCCGACGCCTCTTTCAACTGCCGGCCTCCCAGCCGCCGGGCAATGAGCACATTGGCCCCCAGGGAGATTCCCAAAAAAAGATTGACCATGACCCCGATCACTGGGGCATTATTCCCCACCGCTGCCAGGGCTTCCGTTCCCACGTACCGCCCCAGGACCATGATGTCCGCCGTATTGAACATCTGCTGCAGGATCCCAATCAGGGCCACCGGGATGGCAAATTGAAACAAAGGCTTCGTCAGAGAGCCTTCCAGCATATTGATTTGAGAAGCAGCCAACGCACTGATTCCTCTCTTTCCAATGATTTCGAACAAATCTATTATACACATTACAATGAAGAAAAAGAACCCGTCCTTCAAAAGGGCGGGTCCTTTCCTTATTGCGTGCTCGGGACTGGCGGCTCCAGTCTTCACATCCCCTGCTCTTTGATGAAGGCCCGGATCGGTCCGAAGCCTTCGATCTTGCTCAGGGTATCTCCCTGGTTCACCAGCAGGGTGGGTGCACTCTGGACCTGGTATTTTTCTGCCAGTTCCGGATGTTCTTCGGCAAAGATCTCTTTAAAAGCCGCTCCATGTCTTTCCAGTTCCCGGACAGCCATCTTGCAGTTGGGGCAGGTATGGGTCCCGAAGAGGATCCAGGTATTTTCCTGATCCTGACCGCTCTTGGCCACACGCTTCCCTTCCGCCGGAACCGGCTTCACCGCCGGTTTCTGGAATGTCGTCCGTTCTTTCGGAGCTTCCCCCTTGCGAAGGTGGGACTGGCCCAGATCATAGACCTTCCGATCCTTGAATTCCTGGACTTTCCCATCATTCCAGTTCTGGACCGGCCGGTAATACCCGGTGATACGGCTGTAGACCTCCGTCTTCTGTCCACAGTACGGGCAGGTATACTGCTCCCCTGTCAGATACCCGTGTTCCCGGCAGATGCTGTAGGTGGGCGACAGGGTAAAATAGGGCAGCTTGTAGTTGTTGGCGATTTTCCGTACAAGCCCGGCGGCCGACTGCCAATCCGGCAGCTTTTCGCCTAAGAAGGCGTGGAATACAGTCCCGGAAGTATACAGGGTCTGGAGATCATCTTCCATATCCAGGGCCGTAAAGAGATCCTGGGTATAGCCCACCGGCAGATGGGAGGAGTTGGTATAGTACGGAGTCCCATGTTCATTGGCCGTGATGATGTCCGGATACTGTTCCTTATCATGCTTGGCCAGCCGGTAGGTGGTGGATTCCGCTGGAGTCGCTTCCAGGTTGTACAGATCCCCGTATTTTTCCTGGTAGTCCTTCAGCCGTTCCCGCATGTGGGTCAGCACTTCTTTGGTGAAGGCCAGGGTCTCTGGATGGGTCAGGTCTTTCCGGAGCCAGTTGGCGTTAAGGCCCACTTCGTTCATGCCGATGAGACCGATGGTGCTGAAATGGTTCTTGAAGGTACCCAGGTACCGTTTGGTATAGGGGTAGAGTCCGGCATTCAGCAGCTTGGTGATCACGGTCCTCTTGGTCTTCAGGCTCCGGGCAGCGATGTCCATCATATGGTCCAGCCGGTCATAGAAGTCCTGTTTGTCCTTGGCCAGATAGGCGATCCGGGGCATATTGATGGTGACCACCCCTACGGACCCAGTGGATTCCCCAGACCCGAAGAAGCCTCCGGATTTCTTCCGCAGTTCCCGCAGGTCCAGCCGCAGCCGGCAGCACATGCTCCGCACATCGCTGGGTTTCATATCGGAATTGATGTAGTTGGAAAAATATGGAGTCCCATATTTGGCCGTCATCTCAAAGAGCAGCCGGTTGTTCTCCGTTTCGCTCCAGTCGAAATCCTTGGTTATGGAATAAGTGGGGATGGGATACTGGAAACCCCTCCCGTTGGCGTCCCCTTCGATCATGTTCTCGATGAAGGCTTTGTTCACCATATCCATCTCTTTCTTGCAGTCGCCATAGGTGAAGTCCTGCTCCTTGCCTCCTACGATGGCAGGCACGTCCTTCAGATCGTCGGGACAGGTCCAGTCCAGGGTGATGTTGGAGAAAGGCGCCTGGGTGCCCCAGCGGCTGGGGGTGTTCACCCCGTAGATGAAGGACTGGACGCACTGCTTCACTTCCCTGTAGCTCAGGTTATCCTTTTTCACAAAGGGCGCCAGGTAGGTATCGAAGGAGGAGAATGCCTGGGCTCCGGCCCATTCGTTCTGCATGATCCCCAGGAAGTTCACCATCTGGTTGCACAGGGTGGACAGGTGGCTGGCAGGAGAAGAAGTGATCTTCCCGGGAATGCCCCCCAGTCCTTCCTGGATCAGCTGTTTCAGGCTCCATCCGGCGCAGTAGCCGGTGAGCATGCTCAGATCATGGATGTGCATAGCTGCGCTCTTATGAGCATCGGCCACTTCCTTGTCGTAGATTTCGTTCAGCCAGTAGTTGGCGGTGATGGCGCCGCTGTTGGACAGGATCAGCCCGCCCACAGAATAGGTCACCGTAGAATTTTCTTTCACCCGCCAGTCGTTCACCCGCAGGTAATTGTCCACCAGTTCCTTGTAGTTCAGCAGGGAGGAATTCACGTTCCGGATCTGTTCCCGCTGCTTCCGGTACAGGATATAAGCCTTGGCCACATCTGCATAGCCAGAATCGGACAGGACTTTTTCCACGCTGTCCTGGATGCTCTCTACACTGATCCGATCCTCTTTGATCTTGGGATCGAAGTCAGCCGTCACCTGCAGAGCAAGCATATTGATGATGCTGGGATGATAGTTCTTATGCAGTGCTACGAATGCTTTCGTGATGGCACTGCTGATCTTGGTCACGTCAAAATCAACGATCTGGCCATCGCGCTTAACCACGGAATACATGGCTCCATTCCCTCTTTCTCTCGAATTTACATTTCCATAATGCTCTTCCATTGTAGACCGGAATCTCCGGATTGTCAATATGTAGTGGTTCTATACAACGTTGTATACTAAATGTTGTGTCTACAAGCCACGTATCATGACACGGTCGGAAACCGCCGCCAGGCAGGTCCCGTACCGTTCCAAGGTCTTTTTATCCGGCGCCGTCAAACCAGCAAAGGGGACCGTTTCCCGATCCTTGAATGCCTGGAGATAAAAAGCGGGGATCTTTTTCCCAGTTTTGGCAACCAGCGGCTCCAGGAAATCCCTGATTTTTTCGAACGAGTGTTCATTATGCAGCTGCTCCACAACGGTTGTACGAAGCTCAAAAGGGGTCGTTCCCGTCAGCAGCTGTTCCAGGCTCCGGGTGATGGCCTCCACGGGGACATTCTCCCGTCCGCTGGTCACCCCATATTCATCGGGTGCATTTTTCCAGTCCATGGCTACGTAGTCCACCAGACCTTTCTGGAGGATCTGTTCCAGGAGATCGGGAAAACAGCCATTGGTATCCAGTTTCACCAGGAGGTCTTCTTGCTTCAGCCGTTCCAGGAACTCGGGCAGATCTGGCTGGAGACAGGGCTCGCCGCCGCTGACCACCACAGCATCCAGGATGCCCTTCCGGGCCTCCAGGTAAGCAAAGATCTCTCGGCTATCCTGGGAAGGGATCCGTCCTTCCAGCAGTTCGCTGTTGTGGCAATAGGGGCAGCGGAGATTGCACCCTCCCGTAAAAAGGGTACAGGCGACTTTCCCTGGATAATCCACCAGGGATACTTTCTGCCAGCCTGCAATATGCATCGTCTTCCCTCCCTTCTCCGCAAACTGTACTCATTATAACACCACAGAAAAAATAGAAAAGACTTGACAAAAACGTATGTTCATGGAAGACAAGGCAGGACGCGGGTTTGGAGAATTTTCTCAGATATGGAAAAAGAGGATCCTCTGGAGCAGGATCCTCTTTGTGTCGTTGGGATATTCTGTTGGTACCGTTTTCCCTTACAGTCCCATAGCCATCTGCATGGTATGGGCGATGTCCAGGAACTTACTGATGATGATGGCGTTGGTGATGTTGCTCAGGAACCCGCCGATCACCGGCACAACGAAGAAGGCTAGTTTAGAATACCGGTACTTCTTGCAGACAGCGGTCATGGTTACCATGGATACAGGCACAGCACCCAGGCCGAACCCGGTATGGCCCACGGCGATGACAGCCGCATCGTAGTTCTTGCCCATGCCGAAGAAGTCCACGAAGTAGGAGTAGAAGATGATGAAGATGGCCTGAGCCATGCACAGGATGAACAGCTGGACACCCATGCCGGCCAGGGTCCACAGTTTCATGGAAATGATGGACATGGAAACGAACAGACCCAGGGAGAAATCCCCGACGGTATCGATGCCTTCGTACAGGGCGGTATGGTCAGCGCCCTTCTTGGCATCGAAGAACAGACGGATCAGGATGCCGGCGAACATGCAGCATACGTGGATCGGGAAGGAAATGTGCAGGGCTTTCAATACGGTGAAGAAAGCGCCACCCACACCCAGGGCAAAGCACATCAGGTACATGGCTTGGACCACATCGCCTTTGTGCATCAGGTTGCCCATGGTGGATTTCCCGGATTCTTCTTCCATTTCACCCTTGCCATCCAGAGCCGGATCTTCCAGGTGATGTTTCCGAACGATGAAGCGGCCGAAAGGCCCGCCGATGATAGCCCCGGAGATCAGACCGAAGGTAGCAGCAGCGATAGCGGCTTCCATCGCATTGCTCTGGCCGAACTGGACGGCGATGGGAGCAAAAGCTGCCGCGTTGCCGTGGCCGCCGGTCATCGGGATGGAACCTGTCATCATAGACAGCAGAGGCGGAACTGCCAGGACCTTGCCCAGGCCCAGAGCGATACCGTTCTGGAGAGCGGCCAGGACAGCGGCGGAAATACAGAACATCACCACATATTTCCCGCCGGTCTTCAGCAGGCTCAGGCTGGCAGCTGCACCGCTGGCAGCAAAGAAGATGCAGTAGAACAGGCTGTTGGCCACCTTGTAATCGAATTGCAGTTCGCAGACACCGGCATTATAAAGCAGTAAACTGATGATAGCAAAAATCGTACCGCCGACAACTGCGCCCGGCAGGCAGTACTTTTTCAGGACGGGGAATTTGGACCGCAGCCAGTCACCGAACCAGATAGAAAGTACCCCCAAAGCCAGGGTGTGGAACATGGATAATTTGATAATCATCCTCTCCATTTAAGATCCTCCTCCAATAGATAAAATATAATATATAGAGCATGCAACGCGCTGTCCGTCTCCAGTCCGGACAGCCTTTGTTACGGAAACATTCTATCATACGAGTCCTTGAATAACAAGGAAAATATCAGAAAATTACCAACAATAATGGTTATCTTATTAATCACAAAAAATTATATAT
>SFHH01000113.1 GCA_004555735.1 Acidaminococcus fermentans | reverse complement strand
AGAACCTGGCCATGGGAACAGGTTCTATCCAACGGCTCGAGACTCACGACTCGAGACCCGAGACCTCAAAAAGAGGCTGTTGCGCATGCAACAGCCCCCGTCACTAGTCACTGGTCACTAGTCACTAGCCAAAGGAAGCCAGCGAATGCTGGCAAAATAAAAGACGCTGTGGGAAATTTTTCACAGCGTCTTTTTTTGTGCCTTATTTTGCTTCTTTTTTGTCGTCGCCTTCCACTTCAGCGATGCAGTCGTTGATGTCGGCGATCAGGGCTTCCACGTCGATGCCGTGGGCAGCAGCGCCCTGGCCGATGGTCTCGAAGTTGGCGGCCATGCAGCCGATGCAGCCCAGACCATACTGCATGAAGATGTTGACGATTTCAGGGTGCATCTGCACCGTTTCGATAATGCTGGAATCAGCAGTAACCTTTTCCATCTGAATCCTCCTCGATTACATTTAATGGGTATGGAATCATTATATCATATTTTGTCAACCCTGTGATCTAAGTTTACCGTTGTCTTGTCTGATTTTTCGTTGCTTTTTCCCCTAAAACATTCTATAATGGTGAAAAGTGGTGAAAAGTGGCGAATTATTTCTCAAGGTCAGGAGGGACGGCTTATGTTGATGGGGGAATTTGAACATGCCCTGGATAGCAAGGGCCGTTTGTTCGTCCCGGCCAAAATGAGGGAAAGCCTGGGAACACCCTTTGTTGTGACTAAAGGCGTGGATGGCTGTCTGGATGTGTATCCCATGGAAGCCTGGGAGAAGCTGAAGAACAGCTTTGCGCAGAAAATGATGCCCAAACAGAAGATGCGGGATGTCTCCCGGTTCATCTTCGGGGGCGCCTGTGAAGCAGAGCCGGATAAACAGGGGAGGATCCTCCTGCCGGCCAATCTGCGGACCTATGCCCAGATCGGGGAAACGGCCCTGATCGTGGGGGTAGGGAACAAGGCGGAAATCTGGGATGCCCAGCGCTATGCGGACTATACCAAAGCCGTGGAAAGCGATGTGGCGGAACTGATCGAAGAGTTGGATTTTGAGTAAGGGGCGGTCAGCTGTCAAATGGCAACTGTCAGCGGCCGATGGAAGCCAGACGCCTGCAGCGTCTGGACTGATAGAATGGGGTTTGACATGGAATTTGTCCATAAAAGTGTATTATTGGAAGAAAGTGTCCAATGGGTGGTCACGGATCCCAAAGGGATCTATGTGGACTGCACTTTGGGGGGCGCGGGCCATTCTCACCGGATCACGGAGATGCTGGAGCCGGAAGGGATGCTGATCGGCATCGACCAGGACGAGGATGCCATCGCTGCGGCCACAGAGCGGCTGAAAGAAGCCCGGTGCCAGGTGAAGATCGTCCATAATAATTTCCGGAACTTGGATCAGGTCCTGGATCAGCTGGGGGTCCCGCAGGTGGATGGGATCCTGTTCGACCTGGGGGTCTCTTCCTACCAGCTGGATACTCCGGAACGGGGCTTTTCCTACATGCATGACGGTCCTTTGGACATGCGGATGGACCAGGAAGCCAGCCTGACCGCGGAACAAGTGGTGAACCGGTATAAGGAAGATGACCTGGCCGGTCTGATCTACAAGTACGGGGAAGAACGGTGGGCCAAACGGATCGCCCAGTTCATCGTGGCGGCCCGGAAGGAACATCCCATCACGACTACGGGGGAACTGGTGCACATCATCAAGGCCGCCATCCCCAAAGGAGCCCGGCAGGATGGTCCCCATCCGGCCAAACGGACTTTCCAGGCCATCCGGATCGAAGTGAATGACGAGCTGAAGATCCTGGATGCTGCCATGGAAGCCGCCGTCCATCATCTGAAGAGCGGAGGCCGCATCGGAGTGATCACTTTCCATTCTCTGGAAGATCGGATCATCAAACAGGCCTTCAAACGGCTCCAGCGGGGCTGCATCTGTCCGCCGGAACTGCCGGTGTGCGTCTGCGGACGGAAGCCGGAACTGAAGAAACTGAAAGAATTCACCCCCAGTGAGGCGGAACTGGCCGAGAATCCACGAGCCAGGAGCGCCCGGCTGCGGGGAGCGGTAAAAATATAACGAACGGACAGCAAACAATGAAGGAGACGCAACATGGTTACCAAGAAACACAGTCGACCCGTGGAGTGGCCGTCTCATCATCCATACAGTTACGGTTCCACGGCTGTCCAGGAAGAAGTCATTCCCGGGCATGACCGGCCTTCCCGCCCGGTCAGACCCAAAAAAGCCGTAAAGGGGCAAAATATTCAGCTGCGTCGGGTTGCATTTCTGGTGTGTTTGGTATTATCATTAGTATTCGTGAATATTGTCTTGAATAAGCTGTATTTCACCCATTCGCAGGCCCTGATCCAGCTGAAAAGCGAGGAAGCCAAGTGCCTGGATGAGAACGAAACGCTGAAGATCGATGTGGAACGGCTGCGGAGCCCGGAACGGATCACCAGCATCGCCGAAAAGAAACTGGGCATGAAGACCGCCCGGAGCAATATTTATGTAAGGGAGTAGAGCAGCAGACTGCCCCCATCGGTCTCGGGTCTCGCGTCTCGGGCCGAAGGAAGCCAGGTCCCCTGGCTATGGATGGACAAAAATCTTTTTGGTTTACTGTATCAAAACAAATTGCTTGCAATTTGTTGCCTCCGACTCGAGACGCGAGACTCGAGACGCGAGACCGGGCCTGAAAGGCCCATTGAATCATTGGCAGACTATCCTTTTTCCAAATGTCTGCCAATTACAAGGGGGATCAACATGGAAAGGAATTTGCAGGATGTAATCAGCCAGCTGCCTGGCGCCGTGGTTACAGGAAATGGGACGGATCGGACTGTCAGCGATTTGACCATCGATTCCCGGACCGCCGGCCCTGGCAGCCTTTTTATATGTATCAAAGGGGCCAATACCGATGGCCACCAGTATATTGCCAAAGCGGCGGCCCAGGGGGCTGCAGCGGCCCTGACGGAACAGGAGACGGAAGTGCCGGAAGGGATGACGGTGATCCGGGTCCCCAGCACCCAGGAAGCGGTGAAGACCCTGGCACCCTGGTTCTACGACTGGCCTGCCCGAAAAATGCGGATGATCGGGGTCACCGGTACCAATGGGAAGACCACCACCACCAATATCCTCCGGACCCTGCTTACCCGGACCGGCCACAAGGTGGGGCTCATCGGCACCATCAACGTGATGATCGGGGAAAAAGTGCGCACCAGCCACAATACCACCCCGGATGTAGTGGATCTCCAGAAGATGCTCTATGAAATGGTGGAAGACCGCTGCGATACCTGCGTCATGGAAGTCTCCTCCCATGCCCTGGCCTTGGACCGGGTGGCAGGGATCGAATACGATACGGCGGTCCTCACCAACATCACCCAGGACCACCTGGACTTCCACAAGACCATGGAAAACTACCGGGAAGCCAAGGCCCTGCTGTTCACCCGTCTCCATGAAGGGATGAAGCCCAACAAGACGGCGGTGTTCAACAGCGACGATCCCAGCTCGGCCATCATCATGCCCCGGGTGAAGACGAAGATCATGACCTACGGGAAAGGGAAGGACAACGACGTATATCCTCTCACCTTCCACGTGGCCGCCAGCCATATGGAATTGAACCTCCATACTCCTGTAGGGGAGATGGATCTGAAGCTGCATATTACCGGAGAATTCAATGTGTACAATGTGATGGGATCCATCTGTGCCGCCATTGGGGAAGGACTGACCCGGGAGGACATCATCCAGGGCCTGGACGATTTCGCTGGGGTGCCTGGACGGTTCCAGCTAATCCACGCGGGCCAGCCCTTTACGGTGGTGGTGGATTATGCTCACACTCCGGACGGCCTGGAGAACGTGCTGAAGACGGCCCGGCAGATCACCCGAGGGAAACTGTGGGTCATCTTCGGAGCCGGGGGAGACCGGGACCGGAAAAAACGGCCCATCATGGGGCAGATCGCTCTCCGTCTGGCGGATAAGGTGATCGTCACCAGCGACAATCCCCGTTCTGAGGATCCGGAAGCCATTATCCGGGATATCGAAGAGGGGCTGGAAGACAATCCGGAAGGAAAGGAAATCCACAAGATCACCGACCGGCGGGAAGCCATCGAATATGTGATGGCCCATGCCGAACCGGAAGATGTGGTGATGATAGCGGGAAAAGGTCATGAGAACTACCAGATCCTGAAGGATCGGACCATCCATTTCGATGATGGAGAAGTGGTACGGGACTTTTTCCAGAAGGGGAAGACCAATGCTTGATGCTGCTTTGCTGAAACGCGCCCTCCAGGTGCCCATGGCTCTGGGAGACGGGGAAGAGTTTACGGATGTAGTGACGGATTCCCGGGCCATTGTGCCCGGTTGTCTGTTTATAGCCCTGAAAGGGGAAAAGTTCGACGGCCACCGGTTCGTGGCCCAGGCCCTGAAGGAGGGAGCCCGGGCGGCGGTGGTGTCGGAAGTGCCGGCAGGAGTGCCAGAAGACCGTTGTGTGGTGGTGCCCGATACCCTGACGGCCTACCAGCAGATCGCCAGCCGGTATCGGCTGGACAAAAAAGGGCTGACGGTGATCGCCATTACCGGCAGCAACGGCAAGACCTCCACCAAGGACTGCATCGCCGCCGTGCTGGGGGAAAAATACCGGGTGATCAAGACCCAGGCCAACTTCAATAACGAAATCGGCCTGCCTAAGACCCTCCTGACCATCCAGGAAGATACGGAAATGGCCGTGGTGGAAATGGGCATGCGGGGCCTGGGGCAGATCCGGGCCATGAAGCACATCGCCTATCCTGATGGGGCGGTGATCACCAATGTAGGGGATACCCATCTGGAACTGTTGGGGTCCCTGGAAAATATCGCCAAGGCGAAAAGCGAGATCCTGGAAGATTTTACCGCGAAGAACCATGCCTTCCTCAACGGGGATGACCCCCGGGTCAGCATCATGCAGACCGGCGCTGCGGTCCATACCTATGGCATTGACAGCGATGCCGATGTGAAGGCGGTGGAAATCGCCGCCGACGGGCTCCGGACGGTATTCACCTACCGGAGCAAAATCACCGGCGCCACCCAGCGGGTGCAGCTGCCCCTGATCGGCCGGCACAATGTGATGAATGCCTTAGCTGCCGTAGCGGTGGGGGAAGTGTACGGTGTCCCTGATGAGGCCATTGCCCGGGGACTGGCCAACCTGAAGATGACCGGCATGCGCCAGGAAATCCTCCATTGCGGGTCGGTGACGGTGATCAACGACGCTTACAACGCCAGCCCGGCTTCTATGGAAGCAGCCCTCAAGACCCTGGGAGATGTGGTGAAGGACCAGGGGAAGGGCCGGGCCATTGCGGTGCTGGCGGATATGCTGGAACTGGGAGCCCATTCCCGCAGCGGCCATACCCAAGTGGGGGAATGGTGCGGAAAGTACGGCGTGGATGAGCTGATCTGCTACGGACCGGAAAGCCGGTATACGGCGGAGGCGGCCCAAAAGGCCGGCGTACCCGTCCATTATGCCAAGGACCGGGCAGAAGCGGCCCGGGTGTTGGAACAGCTGGTGCGCCCGGAGGATGTGGTGCTGCTGAAAGGCTCCCACGGCATGGAAGTCTTCAAGCTGATCGATGAAGTGTTCCGGAAGGAGGCTGCATCATGCTGAGCGGCCTGGGGATCCTGGTGACCTCTTTTGTCCTGACGGCTGTTTTCGGCCGGTTCCTGCTGCCTTTGCTCCACAAATGGCATTTCGGCCAGAGCATCCGGGAATGTGGGCCCAAAGAACATTTGAAGAAAAACGGCACCCCCACCATGGGGGGCCTGATGATGATCGCCGCGGCCATTGTGGCGTCCCTTTTGTGGATCCCCCTGGATGCCCGGACCATCGTGGCCCTGTGGCTGTTTGTGGGCTATGGGATCATCGGGTTCATCGATGACGGCCTGAAGATCTTCTTCAAGCGGAACCTGGGCCTCACTTCCAAACAGAAGATGGCTCTCCAGATCCTGGTAGCGGCGGTGTACCTGTTCTATCCCGGGGATGTGACGGTGTACAGCACCCGGATCTGGGTACCCCTGGTGAATACCACCCTGGACCTGGGCGCTGGGTATTACTTGTTTTTGCTGCTGCTCTTGGTGGGGACCACCAATGCCGTGAACCTGACCGACGGCCTGGACGGGCTGGCTTCCAGTGTGACCGTCCCGGTGATGCTGGCTTTTGCCTATATCGGCTTTGCCAGCGGACTGATGCCGGAAGCCCTGTTTGCTCTCTCCATCGTGGGCTGCTGCCTGGGTTTCCTCATTTACAACCATCACCCGGCCAAATGCTTCATGGGGGATACTGGTTCCCTGGCTCTGGGAGGTGCGGTGGCTGCTGTGGCTATCGGGACCCATACAGAGCTGCTTTTGGTGGTGATCGGGGGCATCTATGTGCTGGAAGCCCTCTCCGTGATGCTCCAGGTGGGGTATTTCAAGATGACCCACGGGAAGCGGATCTTCCGGATGGCGCCTTTGCACCACCATTTTGAACTGGGAGGCTGGAAAGAAGTCACCGTGGTGAAGCGGTTCTTCCTGGCCAGCTGCCTGTTCTCGCTCCTGGGCGTGGGGATGTATCTGGCCAGGTAAAAGGTCACGGGTCTCGAGTCACGAGTCTCGAGCCGAAGGCGAAATTTGCAGGCAAAT
>SFHH01000112.1 GCA_004555735.1 Acidaminococcus fermentans | reverse complement strand
CGTTTGGGTTTCCCGAACAGGAAGGATTTTTCTTCGGACACCAGGGACCCGTTCAGGAGCATCCCGGCATCATCTTGTTTCTCCACTTCCACCTGCATCTCTCGGCACACCTGGAGTCCCAGTTCCCAGGCCACTGCCGGAGCCAGGTTGTAGGCCTGTTCCACAAAACTTCCGCCGCTGCCTTTTACCTCCATGACTGCTCCTTTCCTCTCAGTTCAGGGTAATGGTCAGGATTGTATCCTGTCCGGCCCGTACCGGACCGGATGGGGCTTTTTCCATTTTTCCGACCTTCTCCCCATTGGTGATCACCAGGGGCGTGGAAAGATCGCACCCTGCCATTTCCAGAGCTTCCCGGTCAAAAGCCAGCAGAGGCTGCCCGGCCTTCACCTTGTCGCCGGCTTTCACCAGTGCCCGGAAGCCGGTTCCCTGCCGTTCCACCGTATCCATCCCCACGTGGAGCAGGATCTCCAGTCCGTGGCCTTCGGTGAGCGCAATAGCATGGGCTGTATCCGGCACATAGGTGATTTCCCCATCACATGGAGCCACCAATTCGCCGTTTTCCGGCTGGATGGCCACTCCGTCCCCCAGCATTTTCTGGGCAAAAGCCTGGTCCGGCACCTGTTCCAGAGGAACCAGCGTCCCCGTCAAAGGCGCCGTCAGCACAATTTTCGTCTTCCTGAAAAAAAATCCCATCGTATGATCTCCTTGTTTCTGTGTGTACGGTATCATTGTAGCATAAAAAGGGAGTGTTGCACGTGTAAAAAAAGTACACGTGCAACACTCCCTTCGTCATAGGTCAGACGTCATACGTCATACGCTTTTGGAAATCAATTTTCACCAAATTGATTTAGAACTTCAAAACCATGTTATGAAATCCAGCTGATTTTCTTACATTCAAGCCAGTAGAACTGGCTTCCATCGGCGTATGACATATGACCTATGACGTATGACAAGGTGTTGCATACATTTTTCCACGTGCAACACCCCCCTAAATCATTTCAAGCAAGCTTTCCGGGACAGGTTCAGCCGTCCTTTGGAATCGATTTCCACCAGCTTCACGACGATCTCGTCGCCGACGCTGACTACGTCTTCCACTTTTTCCACCCGTTCCTTGGCCAGCTGGGAAATATGTACCAGCCCTTCCCGGCCGGGCATGAATTCCACGAAGGCGCCGAAGTTCATGATCCGGGTCACCTTCCCGGTATAGACCTTGCCCACTTCCGGTTCTGCCGTGATATCCTGGATGGTCTTGATGGCCGCATCGGCAGATTCACTGTCAGCTGCAGCAATGTATACAGTACCATCATCGTTGATATCAATCTGGGCACCGGTATCTTCCACGATCTTTTTGATGATCTTGCCCCCAGGCCCGATGATATCCTTGATTTTCTCCGGATTCACCTTGATGGTGGTAATCTTGGGAGCATACTTCTTCAGCTGCTTCCGGGGTTCAGCGATGCATTCCAGCATCTTGCCCAAGATGAAAGCACGGCCTTTCTTGGCCTGAGCCAGAGCCGCCTGGAGGATGTCTTTCGTCAGCCCGTCCACTTTGATATCCATCTGGATGGCCGTGATGCCCTTAGAAGTACCGGCCACCTTGAAGTCCATATCTCCATTGGCATCTTCCAGCCCCTGGATATCGGTGAGGATGGTGAAATTCTCCCCTTCCTTAACCAGGCCCATGGCCACCCCGGAAACCGGCGCCTTGATGGGCACGCCGGCATCCATCAGGGACAGGGTGCTGGCGCAGGTGCTGGCCATGGAGGAAGATCCGTTGGATTCCAGCACTTCAGAAACCAGACGGATGGTATAGGGGAATTCTTCTTCAGAAGGGATCACCGGCAGCAGAGCCCGTTCTGCCAGGGCTCCATGGCCAATTTCCCGACGGCCCGGACTGCGCAGGGGTTTGGTTTCGCCCACGCTGTAGGGTGGGAAGTTATAATGATGGATATACCGTTTCTGGATATCCCCGGCCAGGGTCTCCAGGTTCTGGGCTTCCCGAAGGGGAGCCAGGGCCAGGCAGTTCAGGACCTGGGTCTGTCCCCGGGTGAACAGGCTGCAGCCGTGAGGCCGGGCCAGGAGACCCACTTCACAGCTGATGGGACGGACTTCATCCAGCGCACGGCCATCGGGACGGATCTTGTCCACGGTAATGATGTGCCGGAATACTCGTTTCACCAGTTTGGCCACCACATGGGCAACGTCGATTTCATTGTCCGGATACAGTTCCGTAAAGTGGGCCAGGATCTCTTCCTTGGCTTCGCTGACCATCTTGTCCCGGCGCAGCTTGTCCGGATCCATCAGAGCATCATGGATCTTGGGTTCCCCATAGGCTTCGATTTCCCGAGCCAGATCAGCAGGCGGGGTATAGACTTCGAAATCCATCTTGGGTTTGCCCACTTCGGCCTGGATTTTTTCCTGGAATTCCACCAGTTTCTTGATTTCTCCGTGAGCGAACCAGATAGCGTCCAGCATCACTTCTTCAGAAACTTCCTTGGCACCGGCTTCCACCATGAGGATGGCATCTTTGGTACCGGCTACGGCCAGGTTCAGTTCGCTGACTTTGGCCTGTTCCACCGTGGGTTCCACGATGAACTGCCCATCGATGAGTCCCACCCGCACACCGGCGATAGGCCCTTCGAAGGGGATATCAGAAATGGACAGAGCGCAGGATGCACCGATCATAGCCGGAATGTCCGGGGCATTGTCCGGATCCACAGATACGGCCGTGCATACGATCTGCACGTCATTGTGGTATCCATCCGGGAACATAGGCCGGATAGGACGGTCGATGAGCCGGGAAGTCAGGATGGCCGTTTCTGCCGGCCGGCCTTCTCTCCGCAGGAACCCGCCGGGGATCTTGCCCACTGCATACATCTTTTCTTCAAAGTCCACTGTCAGCGGGAAGAAATCCACCCCTTCCCTGGGAGTATCGGTCCCCGTCACTGCCACCACTACAGCGGTTTCGCCGTAGCGGACCAATACAGCCCCATTGGCCTGTTTGGCGATCTTACCTGTTTCAATGGTAAGGGTCCGGCCTCCAAAATCCGTACTAAAACTATGCATCCTCTGCATCCTCCTTCTATTTCTCTCTTGACATTATGGGTAGATTATACTACACCGGTGGGGAAAAAGCTATAAAAAATGGGCTGTTGCCTTCGCAACAGCCCATTCATACGTCATATGTCATAGGTCATACGCCGATGGAAGCCAGCTCTGCTGGCGTTAACTTAAAAAATCAGTTGAATTCTCCAACAGGTTTTCAAATTCAAAATCAATTTGTAAAAATTGATTTCCAAAAGCGTATGACGACTGACGTATGACGAATTTATTTCTCCTCTTCCTTCTCCAGGGCCGCTTTCAGGGTATGCCAGGCCAGGACGGCGCATTTCACCCGGGCGGGCATGTTGGAGATGTTCTTCAGGGCGATGGCATCGTCCAGTTCTTCCAGCTTGCTGTCGTCCGTTTCTTCCCGTTTGATCATGGCCAGGAATAGATCCACCAGCCGAAGGGCTTCCTTTACGGATTTTCCCCGGATCAAGTCCACCATGATATCCGTAGAAGCCTGGCTGATGGCACAGCCGTGCCCGGTATAAGCCGCATCCTTGATGATCCCGTCCTGGATATCCGCCTGGAGGGTGATATCATCCCCGCAGCTGGGATTGTGGCCATGTTCCTGGAGATTATGGGGATCCAGCTCATGTTTGTTGGCCTGATCCTGATTATGTTCCAGGATAATATCAGAATACAGTTGATTCATATCTTCCATCATCATTCACCTGTTTCCTTCAATCTTTGAAGCCCATGACTTTCCGGACTTCCGGCAGCTTGGACAGGAAATAATCCACTTCTTCCAGAGTATTATAGATGTAGAAGCTGACCCGGTTGGAGGCTTCCACATGGAGATGGGCCCCTAGAGGCTGGGCACAATGATGGCCGCTGCGGATGGCGATCCCGTAGCTGTCCAGGATGGTAGCCGCATCATGAGGATGGACTCCATCGATGGTAAAGGAAATCACCCCGGTCTTTTCGGAAGGATCCGTGGACCCCAGGATGTGGATATGGGGGAGCTTCAGCATCCCTTCCAGGCAGTGTTTGGTGAGTTCATGTTCATGTTCTTCCACCTGGTCCATGCCGATATCGTTCAGATAATCGATGGCCGCATGGAGAGCAACAGCCCCTTCTACGTTCTGGGACCCGGCTTCGAATTTATAGGGCAGTTCATTGAAGCTGGTGGTCTGTTCCTGGACGTATTCGATCATATCCCCGCCCAAGAGGAAGGGTTCCATGTCTTCCAGCAGGGCTTTCTTTCCGTAGACCACCCCGGTACCGGTGGATCCCAGCATCTTATGGCCAGAAAAGACATAGAAATCGCAGTCCAGATTCTGGACATCGGTCTTCATATGGGGCGTAGATTGGGCGCCGTCCACGATGGCAATGGCTCCTACTTTATGGGCCCGTTCTACCAGTTCCTTCACCGGCCGTTTCATGCCCAGCACGTTGCTTACCGCCGCAAAGGAAACGATTTTGGTCCGTCCATCGATCTTGGCCAGATCTTCTTCCGTAAAATGCCCTGTCTCATCCAGGTACATATAGACCAGTTCCGCCCCGGTCTTCTGGCAGGCTCTCTGCCAGGGCACCAGGTTGGAATGGTGTTCGGAGATGGGGATCACCACTTTATCGCCTTTATGCAGGTGAGACTCTCCATAGCTGCGGGCAATCAGGTTCAGTCCTTCGGTGGAATTCCGGACGAAGATCACTTCTTCGAAATGCTTGGCATTGATGAACTTCCGGACAGCTTCCCGGGCTTGATCATACAGTTCACCGGCTTCGATGGACAGCACATGGGCTCCCCGGTGAGGGTTCCCATTGTGATGCTCCAACAGATCCACCAAAGCGTGGATCACCTGATACGGTTTCTGGGTCGTAGCCGCATTATCCAGATATACCAATGGATGTCCATTATGGACTTTAGTCAAGATGGGGAAATCTCTGCGTACATTTATCATGGCAATTTCCTTTCTGGTGGCAGAACTGCATTTTCGTCCGAACAGCCTGCAGCGCCTTGTTTTCCAGATTTTCGTCCCCCAGCTGGTCGATGACTGGGCGGATGTTGCTCTCTACGATGATCAGCTGGGCCCCTGCTTCATTGAAGCCCCGGCTCATAAGATAGAACAGCATGTCCTGGTCGATCTGGCCGGAACTGGAAGCGTGGTTGCCCACCACATCATCTTCCTTGCACAAAAGCAGAGGAACAGAGATGGAATGGACTCCTTTGTTCAGCAGCAGGCACACATCGGATTCGTTGCCCACTGCCTTTTTGCCGCCCCGGAGGAAATCGATGGTCCCCCGGAAATATTTCTTACTGGTTCCCATCAAGGCACCGGTGGTCAGGATATCTGTATCCGTCTTGCATCCCTTGGTCGGGACCCAGTAGGAATAGTCGAACAGCTGGTCATCGCTGCCCAGATACATGGAAGCGCTTTTGAACTGGGCCTCGTCATGGTCCAGATCCGTCCGCACATACACCAGGTTCTGGTGGCCGCCCACTTCAGCGCTGACGAACTTCACCTGGGCTTCTTTCCCTTCCCGGGTCAGCCGCTGATCGATGTGCCGCACCTTTTCTCCATGGATCTGGACTTTGCTGATGGTCACCTGGGCCCCGTCTCCTGCTTCCACATACTGGAGCAGGTTTACCAGCCCGCCTTCGGCGTTTCCATCAAAAAGTTCATACACATGGAGCCGGCTGTCCTTTCCAGCCTGGAGTTTCAGCTGTCCCACCAGAAGGGGTACATCCCCCGTCACCGTATAGCTGATCCAGACAGAAGCTTCTTCCCCTGCAGGGACCGTGACGCTGCAGTTCACGTTGCCGCCCTTCTGGACCTGGGCCAGGGACGCCTCACTGGCACCCTGGAAATCTCCCAAGTCTGGCAACTCATTGCCTTCATAAGTCCGTACTTCTGCACAGCCTTCCTGACGGATTGCCAGTTCCACCGGCTGCAGTTCCTGGGCAGCCAATGGATCCAGTTCCAGATGGTTCACCTTCATCCATCGGAAGGTGGGACGCGGAAGTTCATTGAATTGTTCTTTGCTCATCATTTCCGCCCCCTTACATGGAACCCTTCAGTTCCAGATTGATCAGATTGTTCATTTCCACTGCATATTCCAGAGGCAGGGCTTTGGATACAGGATCCACAAACCCCCGTACCAGCATAGCCCGGGCTTCGTCTTCGCTGAGGCCCCGGCTCATCAGGTAGAAGATGGCCTCATCGGAGATCCGGCCGATCTTCGCTTCGTGCCCCAGATCCACATTGTCGTTCTTGATCACGATAGCCGGAATGGTATCGGACTGGGACTGCTCATCCAGCATCAGGGATTCGCAGCTCACATTGGATTTGGACCCTTCGGCACATTCGTTGATCACCACGCTGCCCCGGTAGATGCATACCCCGCCGTCCTTGGAGATGGATTTGGAGTTGATGTTGCTGGTGGTATGGGGCGCATTGTGGACTACCTTGGACCCGGTGTCCAAGTACTGGCCCTTGCCCGCAAAGGTGACCCCAGTGAATTCACAGTGGGCCCCTTCCCCATTGAGGATGCTCATGGGGTACAGACAGGAGGTGTGGGACCCGAAGGACCCAGTGACCCAGTTGATG
>SFHH01000111.1 GCA_004555735.1 Acidaminococcus fermentans | reverse complement strand
CGCAGGGCATACCGGACGGTATAGATGGAAGCTACCACGATCATGCAGAAATGGCAGAACAGCCGGTAAGCTGTCCCGGACATAATGGGTACACCGGCAATGCTCTGGGCCATCCCTACGGTAAAGGGATTCATAAAGGCGCCGGCATATCCGATGGCGGCGGCCAGAGAAACGATAGCCATCCCTACGATGGCATCATACCCCATGGCAATGGCAATCCCCACAAAAATCGGGATGAAGGGGAAGGTCTCTTCAAACACCCCGATGGTAGAAGAAGCCAGACCGATCAGAGTAATGAAGATCGGGATGATGGCTGCTTTGGCTTTCCCTTTGAACACCCGCAAAAGGCCAGCCACCAGCCCGTTGAAAGCACCGGTAGCAATGATCAATCCGATGAAGGCATAGGCCACAAAGACGAACATGGTCACATTAGCTGCATTGCAGAGTCCTTCATAGATGCATTTGAACATCTCGAAAATCCCTACGGGATGGCCTTCCACCAGATGGAACGTCCCTGCCACGACGATTTTCTGTCCCGTCCCATTGGTCACCCGGTCAAATTCACCAGCTGGCAGGACCCAAGTCATCAAGGTACAAAGGATGATGATGCCAAAAAGCAGGGCATAGATATGGGGCAGTGCCAATTTTTTCCTGCCGGTTGCTTCCGGCATCACTTCCACTTTTTCTTCTGCCATCGAAATCACCCTTTCTTACAGGCCAAGACCCGTTGGAAATCTTCCCGGACTTTTGCCCGGAAGCTTCCATCATTGAAAATGGCCAAAACTATCTCTGCGATCACTTCCGCGCCCACGGCCATCTGCTGGCGGGCATGGGGCGTCAAGGTCGCATCCCGCAGCTCCGGCGTATGGAGGGAATAAGGCGCATCCGTGATGCTGATGATGGGCTGGATGGTAGGACAGTGATAGCTTACATTCCCTACATCAGAGGATCCCCCTGCCGGCAGCGGATCTTCGATCGGTGCACCCAGTTCCTGGAATTTCTCTTTCACCTTAGCTTCCAAAGCCGGGATCCGGGCCATGTCATAGAAATCCGGGAATCCCAACGTGAACTTGGTCTTGCAGTCCAAGGCAAGGGCTGCTCCCTGGGCGCAGTTCCGGACGATCCGGTCCAGTTCTGTCAAGTTCTTCATGGAGGGAGAGCGGAATTCCATCCGGATCTTGGCATAATCCGGAACCATATTGGGCTGTTTGCCTCCGTCCAGGATCACTTCGCTCATGATAGTCCCCGGTTGGAAGGAATCTCGGCGGGCATCCAGGAGATCCATGAATTTCCGGGCCGCCGTCAGGGCATTATGTCCCAGCCAGGGGCTGCCAGCCGCATGGGCACTCTGCCCATAGAATTCCACGATATAGCACCGCAGGCTAGTGGCATCCATCTCCGTCTGGCTGCAGGGACCGCTGCCGCAGTGCATCATGATGGCCAGGTCCATCCCATCAAAAAGGCCGGCTGAAGCCATATGGAGTTTCGCTCCTTCTTCCTCTTCTGCCGGGGTCCCGATGACTTCCAGGGTCCCGGAAAACAGGTCTTTGCAGCGGACCAGGCCCAGCGCAGCCAGGATGGACAGCGGTCCGTGGAGATTGTGTCCGCAGCCATGGCCAATCTCCGGCAGGGCATCATATTCCACCAAGATGGCAGCCCGGGGTCCCTCCCCGTTTTCCAACACAGCCCGGAATGCCGTCCCATAGCCCAGTTCCTTTTCCATGAAAGGATACTCTACCTGGAACCCGGCTTTGCGGAGCACTTCCACCAAGGCTTTACTGGACTGGACTTCCTTCCCCGCTGTTTCAGGATGGTCATACAGGTACCGGACCAGCGAAAAAGCTTCTGGCAGGTTGTCCTGGATGGCCTGAGTAAGTTCACGATTCATCATTGACTCCTCCCTTGTCAGATTTTTCTTTCTTTTACCATAACGCAGCAGCGTCCAAAAAAAGACAAATGATTCCATAGGGACAGGTTCTATCCAAAGGCCCGGGACTCAAGACCCCAAAAAGGGACTGTTGCGCATGCAGCAGCCCCTTTGACCTCTCTCATCACTGGATCACGGCCAGCAGATCCCCCGACTGGATCCGGCTGCCGGCTTTGACCAGTACTTCCTTCACCAAACCGTCCACCGGTGCCGTCAGAGTGGTTTCCATCTTCATGGCTTCCGTGACCATCAGCGGATCTCCTTGTTTCACCACTTGTCCCGGTTCCACCTGGACCCGGAGTACCGAGCCGGACAAGGTAGCGCCCACTTCTCCCGGCACCGTGGGGTCCGCTTTCCGGGCCAGGCTGCTGCCTTCTGAGGCCTTAGCATCCCGGACTTTGATTTCCCGGGGCATCCCGTTGATCTCGAACTGGACTTCCCGATACCCTTCCGGGTCCGGCCGGGTCAGGTAATTCAGCCGGACCAGCACCATTTTTCCATCCATGTGCACCCGGATCTCTTCCCCTGGCTTCATGCCGAAGAAGAAAGTAGGCGTATCCAGGATGCTCATGTCCCCGTATTGATGGTACCTCTGCATATAGTCTTTATAGACCTTGGGATACAGGCAGCAGCTGCTGACAGCCTCCGGAGTATCCGGGATGTGCAGTTTTTTCAAATCCTCCCGGAGTTTGTCCAGATCGATGGGCTGGGGCGGCGTCTCCAAGTGAGGTTTGGCACCCCGCAGGATGATTTTCTGGAGCAGTTCCGGGAACCCGCCATAGGGCGTCCCCAATTTTCCGTCAAAGAAATCCACCACGCTCTGGGGAAAATCCAGGGTATCTCCCCGCTGGTAGATGTCTTCCTCCGTCAGATGGTTCTGGACCATGAACAGGGACATATCTCCCACCACCTTGGAAGAAGGCGTGACTTTGATCACATCCCCGAACAGCTGGTTCACCCGTGCATACATCCGGCAGACTTCCGGCCAACGGTCTCCCAGTCCCACCGCGGCGGCTTGCTGCTGCAGATTGGAATACTGCCCGCCCGGCATCTCATGCTGGAACACCGTAGTATTGGGACAGGTCATCCGGGCATCCACGCCGGCATAATACTTACGGACTCCCTGCCAATATCGGTCGATGGCTTCCAAAGCATCCAGATCCAGCTTCGGCTGCCGGGGCGTGTGTTCCAGGGCATAGCACAGTGCCGTCATAGATGGCTGGCTGGTCCCGCCGGACAGAGCGCTGGTGGCCACATCCAGGATATCCACCCCGGCTTCTACCGCTTTGGCATAGCTGTACAGGGTACAACCGCCCCCTTCATGGCTGTGGAGATGGATGGGAAGATCCACCGCATCCTTCAGGGCCGATACCAGGGCATAGGCCGCTTCCGGCTTCAAAAGGCCGGCCATGTCCTTGATAGCGATGATATTGGCCCCTGCATCGGCCAGGGCTTTGGCCAGATCCGTATAATACTGCAGGGAATATTTCTGCCGCCGGTCGTCCAGGATATCTCCCGTATAGCAAATGGTCCCTTCTGCCACTTTCCCCAGTTTGCGGACCGCGTCGATAGAAAAGGTCATATGGTCCAGCTGGTTCAAACAATCAAAGATCCGGAACACATCCACGCCATTCTTAGCTGCCAGAGCCAGAAATTCTCGGATCACTTCCGGCGGGTAATTGGTATAGCCCACGGCATTGGCTCCCCGGGTCAGCATCTGTAACAGGATGTTGGGAGCTGCCTGACGCATGAGCCGGAGACGCTGCCAGGGATCTTCATCCAGGAAGCGGTAGGCCACATCGAAGGTAGCACCGCCCCAGTTTTCAAAAGCATACAGCTGGGGCACTTTTTGGGCCGTATAATGGATGGCCCCCAGGATGTCCCGGGTCCTGATCCGGGTAGCCAAAAGGGACTGGTGGGCATCCCGGTAGGTGGTATCCATCAGCAGTACCTGTTCCTGATCCAGGATCCAGCGAGCAAAAGCGTCCGGTCCCAGCTTATCCAGCAGCTGCTTCGTCCCGGCCGGACAGGGGCTTCCATCCGTTTCCAGGCGCACCTGCGGCGGAAAATCCGGTTTGGTCTGATGGCCGTTCCCCCGATACCCGTTCACTGTCACTTCCCCGATATAGGTCAGCATCCGGGTCCCTCTGTCGCTGACTTCCTCCGGATCCACCAGCAGTTCCGGATGACGGTCGATATAGTTCACGTCACAGGCCCCGGCCTGGAAGGCAGGATCCTGAAGCATGTTTTTTAAGAAGAAGATATTGGTCTTCACCCCGCTGATCCGGAATTCGTCCAAGCACCGGAGCATCCGATGGATGGTAGCCAGCGGTTCCGTAGCATGGGCTGTCACCTTGACCAGCAGCGAATCATAATAAGGGGTGATGACCGCTCCCTGGTAGGCCGTCCCTGCATCCAGACGGATCCCAGGGCCGCCGCCACTCCGGTAGGCAATGATCTTCCCCGTATCCGGCATGAACTGGTTCTGGGGATCTTCCGTGGTGATCCGGCACTGGATGGCCACCCCGTTGCAGGGGATGTCTTCCTGCCGGTCCGCATGGATCTCCGGATCATCCAGCCCATAGCCTTCCGCAATCAAGATCTGGGCCTTTACGATATCCACATCGGTAATGGCTTCGGTTACCGTATGTTCCACCTGGACCCGGGGATTGACTTCGATGAAGTAAAAATGTTTCTCATCCTGATCCGCCAGGAATTCCACCGTACCGGCATTCACATAATGGACGTTGCTCATCAGTTTCAATGCCGCCTGGCAGATGGATTCCCGCAGTTCCTGGGGCAAGGACCAGGCCGGAGCCATCTCGATGACCTTCTGATGCCGCCGCTGGATGGAACAATCCCGTTCATGGAGATGGACCACATGGCCCTGTTCATCTCCCAGGATCTGGACTTCGATATGTTTGGGGTTCAGGATGCACTTCTCTACGTAGATGTCTTCATCTCCAAAAGCCATCTTTGCTTCCGAACGGGCCCGATTGTAGGCTTCCTCCAGGTCTTCCATCCGGTCCACATTCCGCATACCCCGGCCACCGCCTCCGTTGACCGCCTTGATCATCACCGGCAGCCCCACTTCTTCCGCAAAGGCCTTCACTTCTGCAAAACTCTTCACCGCTCCTTTGGTTCCGGGGATCATGGGGATCCCGGCTTTCTCCGCCTGGATCCGGGCGTTCACCTTATCCCCGAACATCTCCAGATGTTCCACCCGGGGACCGATGAAGATGATCCCTTCCTCCTCACAGCGGCGGGCCAGCTGGGCATTTTCCGCCAGGAACCCATAGCCGGGATGGATGGCATCCACCTCATGTTCCTTGCAAATCCGGATGATGTCCTCGATATCCAGATAGGCATCCACCGGCTTTTTCCCTTTCCCCACCAGATAGGCTTCATCGGCCCGGCTGCGGTGCAGAGACAGGATATCTTCCTGGGAATAGACGGCAACCGTACGGATGCCCAGTTCATGACAGGCCCGGAAAATCCGGATGGCGATCTCCCCTCGGTTGGGGACCAGGATTTTATGGATGGCGCGCATAGGAGTTCCTCCTTCTGATTCCAGAGATTGTATAGAGCGAACACTTTACATTTTACAGATTTTATCATTCGTGTCGCCGTTTTATTGTAGCATATCTTGGGAGGATTGCAACATTTTTATTATATTTAATATTGATTTATTCTTATATTGTTAATTGTTGTTACGGCCGTTACATTTCAAAAGAAAAAGCTGTAAAAGTCACCGTCAAGCAATGTATGGCAACTTTCACAGCTCTCGTCTCAAATGACGTTATCTTACGTTAAACAGTTCTTACATATACAATTGCTCCATGGAAAAACGATGTACCCGCAGATAAAATTTAAGGACATCTTCCACGGCATATATGGGAACTGGTCCGACCAAATCACAGTCAAGTACGCTAACTCCATATTGGGTAGCTTCACTTTTTATGGTTTCGAAAACGCGGTGGATTGGAGTTTTTTCATAATTCGTTAAATTCATAGAAACCTGAACAATCCCATCCCGGTCTTCCAAGGTCAAAGCGATGGCACGAACATACTGATACCCTCCCGTTACTGCGCGGACAGCCTTGACGATTTTTTTACCAATATCCAGATTTTTTGTCTGTAAATTCACGTTAAAAGCAACCAACGGAAATCTTACACCAGTTACAGTAGCACCGCTTTTGGCGTTAAAAGTCTTGGGGCCTTCATCAGGAAACCAATTCGAATCCTTCATTTTTTCTTCCAGACCTTCATACTGTCCCTTTCTGATTTTCGGGAGGCTTTTTCTTTCTTCACTGGTAGCAGCATCTTCATAATAATATACAGGGACTCCAAGATTTCCCATAAATCGGCCGAACTGATGGCAAATTTCCAAAGCCTCATCTACCGTTACTTCTTTTACCGGGATAAAAGGCACAACATCAACAGCTCCAATCCGTGGATGAGCCCCTTTATGCTTGGTCATATCAATCAATTCCACAGCTTTTGCAGACAGTCTCTTGGTCGCATTCAATACATTCTGAGGTTCTCCTTTAAACGTAAAAACTGTCCGATTATGATTCGGATCAGAAGAAATTTCCATCACATCGATGGGTTCTCCATCCAACATGGCCTCTTTGATTTTTTCAATAGTTTCCTGATTTTTCCCTTCACTAAAGTTCACTTCTGCCATTAAGGTTTTCATTGTTATCCTTCCTTCCATCAGTTTTTTACAGCCAGCAAAAATAATTCCAACATGTCATTTCGAAGTGAGCCACTGACAGCCTCATCTCTAATCATGGTTAAATTGGCTTCAACATTGAGTGCACAATCTTT
>SFHH01000110.1 GCA_004555735.1 Acidaminococcus fermentans | reverse complement strand
CTGGAAGCTGCTGACTACTGCGGCATGCATAAGGGAGCCAAAGAGGACAAGTCCGGTGTGTTCCCTTATCATTTCGATGAAGTGAAGGGGGCTCCCATTCCCGAAAATGCACCTCTGGTCATGACCTGCCGGATTGTGAAGAAGGTGGAAGTGGATTCCTTCAAAAACTACATCCTGGATCCCGTCCATACCTACGTGGACGACCGGTATCTGAACGAACGGAACAAGCCCGATTATGAAAAAATGAGCCCCATCCTGTTCGAATTCAAGAATGCCCTGTATCTCCAGACGGGCAAGGTGACCGGCCGCTGCTGGAATTATGGAAAGGATTTCCATATTCCGGAAAAGAAGTAAAGGTTTTTTCTTCAGCTACGGCTGATGGACTTTTCCTCAAACGGGAGGCTTTTTCCATGCAGGAATCCAATAAAATGGCCACCATGCCCATGGGGCGGTTGCTGCTGACCATGGCCGTGCCCCTGATGCTGTCCCTGGTGGTCCAGTCTCTGTACAATATCGTTGACAGCATTTTCGTGGCCCGGCTCAGCGAAACGGCACTGACGGCTACGTCCCTGGTTTTTTCGGTGCAGTTCCTGATGATTGCAGTCAGCGTGGGGACTGCTGTTGGGCTCAACGCCCTGGTTTCCCGGCTGCTGGGCAGACAGGATACGGAGGGAGCCTGCCGGGTGGCCACTACCGGGTTGTGGGTCACACTGGTCTCGGCCCTGGTCTTTTCCCAGGGCGGGATGGCTTTTTCCGGCCCCTTTTCTCGGCGGCTGACACCGGATCCTGATCTGGCCCGGCTCTGCAGCCAATATATGTGGATCTGCACGGTGTTCTTCCAGGGCATCTTCCTGCAGACATATGGACAGCGGCTGCTCCAGTCCGTGGGGGATACGGTGTACAGTATGGTTTCTCTGGTCATCGGGGCGGTGCTGAATATCCTTCTGGACCCCATCATGATCTTCGGACTGCTGGGCTTTCCGGCCCTGGGCATCGAGGGTGCGGCCATTGCCACGGTCATCGGGCAATGGGTGGGGACAATAGCGGCCCTGGGTTTCAATCGCTGGAGGAATCCTTCCGTCCATGTGTGGCTTTCCGGTTATCGGTTCCAATGGCGGGAAGGGGTGTGGAAAGAGCTTTTCACGTCTTTTTTTGCGTAAGGAGGAATTCCATGGAAAAGCAACCCTGGAGAAATACGACCCTGCTGGTGGCAGCGGCCTGCCTGCTGTATGCCCTCAGCGGCGGCATCCGGGCCATTTATGGCATCATCATCGGGCCGTTGACTCAATGGACGGGCATCGACTATGCGTCGGCCAGCTTTGCCTTCGGCATCGCTCAACTGTGCTATGGCCTGACCCAGCCTTTGTGGGGCGCCCTGGTGCTGCGCCGGGGCAGTCGGCAGGTGCTGCTGGCAGGGGCCTTTTGCTTGGCGGCGGGGCTGGCGGTCATGCCTTTCGTCCACAGCGTGGAAGCCCTGTCGCTGGTCCTTGGGGTGATCATGGCCTCTGGGACCGGGGCATTGTGTTTCGGCCTCCTGATGGGGGCCATTTCGCCGGTGCTGGGACGGGAAAAGGCGTCGGCGGCCTCCGGGGTGCTGAATGCCAGCTCGGGTATCGGCGGGGCCATTCTGGGGCCGGTGTTCCAGGGTGTCACGGCAGCTTGGGACGTACGGACCAGCCTGTTGCTGCTGGCCGGGATCCTGGCAGGTACGCTTCCGGTCATCGGCTGGCTGACGAGATATGAGAAACGGAAAAAGGAGGAAGTCCCGGCTGCGGCAGATCAAAAGCAGCAGGGAGTGAGGGACTTGTTCCGGTTCGCTTTCCGGACCTGGACGTTTAGGGCTCTGATGCTGGGGTTCAGTACCTGCGGCTTCCATATGACCATCATCCAGACCCATCTGGTGACACAGCTGGAAACCACGGGGATCCCGGCGGCTGCGGCGGCCTGGATCTATACGGGGTATAGCATCACCACCATGGTGGGATCCGTCCTGTCCGGAGTTTTGTGCCTGCGTTTCCCCCTATCCTGGGTGCTGGGGAGCCTGTATGGAGTGCGGGTGGTCACGGTGGGACTGTTCATGTTTCTGCTGTCGCCCACGCCGGTGCTTTTGACGGTATTCGCCCTGCTGCTGGGGCTTACCGGGGACGCCACGGTGACGCCCACATCGGATATTGTCAGCCGCAGATTCGGTCCGGCGGCCCTGGGCTTTCTGTTCGGGATCACCTTCGTGTGCCACCAGGTGGGGGCGTTTGTCAGCTCCTGGCTGGGAACCGGGTCCTACGGCACCCTGTGGCTGGCCGACGCACTCCTGTGCGCCCTGGCGGCCGGGGTGAGCTGGACTATAAAAATGGAGCTGTGAAAGAATAGATCCATGAACACGAGAAAGGACTTTCGATTCTTGCGAATTGAAAGTCCTTTCTCGTGTAGGAAGCAGCAGGCACATATGGATATGGCAGCTTAATTTAAAAAGCTGATCTCAGGGGAAAGGGAGACGTATACCCTTTTTATGCCTGTTTCATCTCCAGGTATTGCACTGGGTCATCTGGTCCACCAGCGGGGTTCCGCTGCCGGCCATCAGGTCTACCTTGCTGACCACCACCTGCATGATCCGGTTCTTCACCACCCCATCACCGGTATTGACCCCGTAGGACGCCAGGGAGTGGATCATGTAGGGTGTACCGTTCTTGTTCCCCAGCAGCATCATCACATGGTAGGGGGTGAACAGTAGGGAACCGGGGGCGGCTGTCCTGATATAGGTCAGCTTCTGGTCATGGCTCATGCCGTAGAAGCTCTTGCCCGGGAAGGACTGGGCCTGCTCATCTCCGTTCCGGGGTAGCTGGATCCCCATGGTCTTGTACACGTCCTGGACGAAGGAAGAGCAGTCCACGCTGTTATGCATGCCACCCCAGCCGTAGGGGGCGCCCAGGTGCTTGAAGGCCATCTGGATGGTGTTGTTGGTGGTGTAGGGCAGGTAGCCCTGGTGCAGGTCGGCTCCGTAAGTGGCCTTCACCGGTACGATTTGCAGATAGCCCCTGTGATCCCGGGTGGGCAGCAGCAGATTGCCGTTGGAAGTGGGGATGGCCGTACCCATCTGGTACAGCTGGGTGTCGGTACCGGCCTTGAAGCTCAGCAGCTTGCCGGTGACTACGGCGGGAGAGGACGGGCTGGCGTAGGTCTGCCAGGTTTTGGCGTCGGTGATGGCCACCTTGTTCCGGGGGACCCAGCCCCGGTAATGGGGGGTCCGGACGAAGATGAAGTTTCCCTGGGGATTGGTGTGGTATACCCGCACCGGGGTGGCCGGATCCACCGCCGTTTCCTGCCAGTTGTCGAACTGGGTGTCGGAAGGGGAATCGAAGGCCCGCTGGAGGGTGGGGAAGGAACGGAGATCCACCCGGTCCACCACCACACCGTATTTCACCGTATTGGTGGACTGGATATTGGCTTTGGCATCCTGGACCAGCTGAGTGGCAAAGGAATGGCTCAGGGGAGCCCGCTGGACGTATTGATCTTCATCCATCCCGAAGAAATTCACATAGCTGGAGAGTTTGGTGCCGGAAATGGTGGGCCCCAGGTCCTGGATGGAATCACCGAAAATAGCCTTCTCCATCTGGGCGTTCATGGCACGGATCCGTTCCGGAGTGGCCAGGACCGTATTGCCCGCCGGGGTGGTCCAGGCGGAAGGTTTGGTGAGAGCAGCCGGTGTGCCGGGCATGGCCGCCGCGGCCAGAGCCACAGAAGCAGACAGGCAAAGGGCACCGGTCAAAAGGGATATACGATGAAAAACATGCAGCAAAACGATGACCTCCTTTATATAGCGTCCCTATTATATCATAAGAAAGGCTGTCCTATGAGCAACGGTCTTTCTTATGATATAATGAACCTGAAGATCCCAACAGAAAGGACGCAAACTGCAATGGGAAAATATGTAATCGCCCGGCCTGTGGTCAGTGAGCTGGTGGTGGAAAAGTCCCGCTTCCTGTGTACGCTGGCCCGGGTGGAAACAGAAGGAGAGGCCCAGGAATTTGTCCGGGCCATGAAGAAAAAATACTGGGACGCTACCCATAACTGCTCGGCCTACATCGTGGGGCCGGACAACCGGGTAGAACGGTCCAACGATGATGGGGAACCCAGTGGCACGGCAGGGTCTCCCATGCTGGAAGTGCTCCGCCGGAAGGAACTTTACAATACGGCAGCAGTAGTGACCCGGTATTTCGGGGGCATCAAGCTGGGAGTCGGAGGGCTGACCCGGACCTACGGGAAATGTGTGGCTCAGGCAGTGGACGAAGCGGGTCTGGCAGAAAGAGTGCCCATGGGGGATTATTCTTTCGTCTGGTCCTTGGAGGATGTGGGACGGGTGCTGAACCAGCTGTACCAGCAGTCCCTGTTCGCTGTGGGAGAAGTGGAATACGCCAACCGGGCCAAAATCCACCTGGTGATGCCCCAGAGCCGGAAAGAGGAAGCAGAAGCCTGGCTCACGGAAACTCTCAGCCGGCCGGTGACCTTGGAAGAAGAGAAAACTTTCTTTGAAGAATGTCCTGCGGAGCCTGTTCAACCTTGATTTTCCCCTCTCGATACAGTACACTAATATTATTGTACATCATGAGATGATGGGGAAAGACTATCTTAGAAAGCAGGCATGATCGATGCTGAAAAAAACTTGTGCTGTCCTGATGAGCTGTCTGGTCCTGGGGGCCGCCACAGTTCCTGTCTGGGCGGCGGATGCCAGCGTATCCATAAAAACGATTACCCGTACGGAAAACAAGGTGACGGTGGAATGTCCTCAGGTCAGCGGAGGCAGCCGGTCGGCGGATGACCGGATCAACCGGGCTCTGAGCAGCCAGGTGGCTTCCTTTGTCAGTGAAGCGTCCACCCTGGGCGGAGGCAAAGTCCATTACGATGTCCACAAATCTGATGCTGAACTGATCAGCTTCACTTTGGTGATGACTCCCAATATGGGGGTAGAGGAAAGCATCGGCATGACCTTCGACCGGAAAACCGGGGAACTGCGCCCGCTCAGCTACTACTATACCCAAGACCAGCTTGCGGGACTGGCCCAGAATGGGCTCCAGTATCTGTATGACGTTGATCCGGCCAAGCTCCAGACCCTTCCAGATACCTATTATGTAGATAAAGACGGCAGCCTGATCGGGGTGTACCACGCAGGGGCCGTACTGGATAAAAGCGAAGGAGAAATCGAAATCAACCTGTCCGCTGCGGGTATGGATGCAGACGGCAATGTGACCGAAGCTCCTATCGACCACAGCAGTGCTGCACCGGAGAAAAACGCTTCCGGCCAGGAAACGGCTGTCAGCGAAACGGTCAAATCGGCAGGGTCTGCTGCCGAAGCCGGGGAAAGCACCGGTCAGGGCCTGGCCCGGATCCGGGCCCGTCTGGCGGCTAAAGAAAAGGCCCAGGCGGAAGCACAAGCCCAAGCTGATGCTAAGGATAAGGCCAAGGCAGAAAAAGCTGTGAGAGCCAAAGCAGAGGAACAGGCCCGGCTGGAAGCCCAGGCCAAAGCCGATGCCCAGGCCAGAGCGGAAGCCAGAGCCAAAGCACGGGCTGAGGCTAGAGCCAAAGCTGAGAAAGAAACCAGGAAAGAAGCGGCCAAAGCCGAGGCAGCTGAGAAAAATAGAACAGCGGAAGCAGCGGCAAGCAGCCTGACGGCGGCCAAAGGAATCACCAAACCGGCAGAACAGGCTCCTGCCCGTCCCCTGACCGTAAAGGAAAAAGTGGCGGCCATCCAGGCCCAGGAAGCCAAAGAAGAGGCGGCCCGGGAAGAAGCCCGGATGAAGGAACTGGTGGCCATCAAAGAAGCCGCTGAAAAACGGGCGGCCGAGGAAAAGGCCCGCCGGGAAGCGGAAGAACGGGCAGCAGAAGAAGCCCGCCGGGAAGCGGAAGCAGCGGCGGAAGCCGAACGGCAGGCGGAAGCGGCCAGAGCCGCAGCAGCCCTGGATACGGCTGTCAGCGGAGCTGGGGTGATCACCGGCAGCGAAGTACGGATGCGGTCCAGTGCCGGCCTGGATGGAAGTATCATCGGAGCCTTTGAAAGGGGAGAATCGGTGGAAGTCCTGGGCAGCACCCGGGCGGACGGCATGACATGGTATAAGGTGACCCGCAGTGACGGATTCATTGGATATGTGGCTGCCGATTACTGTAGCCTGGGCAGCGGTGACTCTCCCAGTAGCACTGCCGGCACCATTACTGGCACTGATGTACGGATGCGGGCCAGCTACAGTACGGACAGTGATGTGCTGGGATATTTCGACAACGGAGAAACGGTGACCATCCTGGACGATGTGACCAGCAGAGGCCAGCGGTGGCTGAAGGTCCAGCGGAGCGACGGTTCCGTAGGCTGGGTTTCCGCGGATTTCTGTGCCCAAAGCTGATCCAGTGAATTCATCTTTTTGACTGGAAGGTCAGCGATGTTCGTGATACAATGACTACATCAAAGGAGAAGGAGGCAGACCGTGATGAAAAAGATGGGACGGATCATTGCCGCACTCTGCTGTCTGCTGGGTCTGACATTCCCCATGGAGCGAAAAGCGGATGCTGCTGCAGCTGGGACCATCATCGGTACCGAAGTGCGGATGCGGAAGGGCGCTGGGACGGATACGGAGATCTTAGGGTATTTTGAAGATGGAGAAAAGGTAGAAGTCCTGAAAAGCAACGTCAATGAAGGCCGGAAATGGTATGAAGTGAGCCGGAAAGATGGATCCCTGGGATGGGTGGCCGGAGAATACTGCCGGGTGCCGGAAGGATCCCTGATCCCTT
>SFHH01000109.1 GCA_004555735.1 Acidaminococcus fermentans | reverse complement strand
GCCGTCAAAATCATACAGGTAAGAAGCTCTCACATAAAGGTGTCCTGCTTTGATATCTTTGCCTGCTGTAAAGCCCAGACGGCCCACCAGGCTGTCCATGCTGTCGTGATGGATATGGATTCCTCTGGCAGATGTATAGTCCGCGGAATCAACCCGGCCATAAGTCAGTTCAGCCTGTGGTTCGATCCACAATCCCTGTTGTCCATGGAACCGTTTGCCATATTCGGCACTGAAGCTGTAGGCATTGGTGTCATAATCTCCATCACCGACGCCGCCAATGACATGGTAATCGGTATCCAAACGGGCATATTTTCCAATCAAATCCACAAAGCTGCCGTTGTCGCTCAGATAAGAGCCATAAAAGGCAACGCTGTCGTGATCATTGTCGCTCTTGCCCCGGCTGAAGGTGGTATTGCCGTCAGTCTTGCTGTAAGCAGCCCCTACTGTCCATCCTTTGCCGACTTTGGTATCATACCCGACCTGATAATAATTGTACTGGTTCTTCATATTCCGAGCGCCATACTTGGCTTCACCCCGGGCCATACGGGCCCAGACACCTTCCTGCCCTTCGCTGTCCCGCAGTTCACCCAGCCGTTTATTCATGTCGTTGTTTTCCTGACGCCAGGTCATCAGGTTCATAGTTGCCATGGAAGCAATGCCCACGTTGGTCACATTCGGGGTATAAGTGCTGTTGGCCAGATCCACTTTGCCGTCAGTGACCTTCAAATCATAGAACCCTGCCAGGACCCCTTCATCCGTAGCAATCCGGCTGGCCACGGATTTTTCAGAATCGGCCATAACAGCCACATCGGCCAGTTTCTGCGCATTGCTGCTGTCCTTTGCAATGGAATCGGCAATAGCACCAGTTCCATGGATGGTCAGATTCTTTGCATCACTTTGTTTGCTGACCCGCAGCTGGTTGTCCAAGCTGGACGTATTGATGGTGGAATCATTCCCGCCTAGAGATTCCACATCGATAAGCTGGCCGCTTCCTTCAAATTTCAGCGTAGAGCTGTTCAGATTCATCATCTTGCTGTTCATCCTGGTCATTGCAGGCTTGGCATTGACCGTGCTGCCGTCTGCCTGCAAATTGTCCATGATGGAATCGCCTGTCACGTTCCAGGTTGCTCCATCTTTCATGGTCAAATTGAGATGAGTATCAGTCCCCACATATTCATTCCCTGATAAGTGTTCGCTTTCCTCTGCAGCACCCTCATCTTGATATTTCTCGTAAGCACGTCCATTCCAGACAGATCCGGCTCCGGTCAAATTCAGATTTACATTGGCATCGATGACATTACCGCTGTTATGCGGATTGGATTTTGTAGCCGGTGTCTCAAATTCGATATTCCCATTGATCACCGTGCTGTGTTTCCCATCCGTATTGATGTTCGTCGTAGAATAGCCACGGGCAGAAATAGCCGTCGGCGCTGTCAATGTCAAATCCCCATTAACATTGATCTGACCATTGGAATAGTTCACGATTCCCAGGCTGGGAGCCGTAATGGAAATGGTATCACCGGTTAAGGAAATGGAAGCCGCATCTTTGGGAGCATTTTGGTTTCCTGTATTGTTTTGTGCCCAGACGGCACCGGCGTATGGATCATCAGATTTCGTGCTGACAGCAATATTTTTTGCCTGTACCGTAGCCTTGGCGCCTGCACCATAGGCCATGGTTCCATACTCGCCCCACGCAGATTTGCTGTCAGAGGGAACCTGGTTGCCGGTAATGGTCACTGTATCCGTATTGGTATTTCCCACCTGCAAATCGGACCCGAGTGCCACCATCATGCCAGAAGTATCCACCTTTTTCCCAGATACACTGACTTTCTGTTCCCCTACCAGGAAAAAGCTGTAAGGATCTGTTCCTTCCATTTGTCCGATGGAAACATTGCTGCCCGGCTTGCCTGCAGTGATTGCCGTTCCGTCTCCGGATACTTCAGTGGCAGCCCCATCCACCGTTACAGGCCCGATGTTGGCTGTAGCTCCGGCTACACCCGAAATTGCCATGGCCATGATACTTCCTAAAATCATTCCTTCCAATGTTGCTTTTTTCCTCTTCATAGAAAATCAGCTCCTTGAAAATTTTTATATCTGAGATACGGCATTCTATTTCGAAAAAGTCATCATAAACAGTTTCCTTAGGCCGATCAAAGATTTCTTGAAAACAGTCACCATACTCTTTTTTAGATTTGGTGGATTATACAGAATATTACTACCGGACAATGCTTCTATTCTGTCATAAAGAAAGAGAGGTATAGACAAATGCCTGTACCTCCCCGATATATGACAGTAAGTATTCGATTAAGCTGATATCCAGTCTTTTGACCAGAATCTCACAGGCATCTGTTTTACATGAATGTATACTTTCGTATATAAGATATTTATTAGTATACCAATACATTCTATCTTTTACAATAACAAAATGAAGAAAATGCAAAATTTCAGTAATATCACGTCTTATTTGTGAACATTTCATCATTTCACCTTGAAAAAGTATTTTCCCGGGGAGGGAGCCATTTTTCTTCTGCAATATCATTATAGCAGAATACATGGGTAAAAAACTCCTCAGAAAAGAATTAGCCGAAAAAAAGGAAACAAAAGCTCCGTTTTTTTCGGCTCAAAATTGAAACAAATATTGCACAGCAACCCATCAATGTTTCGTCCAGGTCCTGGGATAGAACAGGATCAGCATGGGCAGGAGTTCCAGGCGGCCGGCCAGCATGTCGAAGATCAGGATCAGTTTGGACGGACTGCTGTAGGCGCTGAAGTTCCTTGTAGGGCCCACTCCGGCCAGGCCGGGGCCGATGTTGTTCAGGGTAGCGGCCACCGCAGTGAAGTTGGTCTCCAGGCTGAATCCGTCCAGGCTCACCGCCAGGATGGACAGGAAGAAGATCAGGAAATACGAAATGAGGAAAATGTAGACGGAATTCAGTACTTTGCTATCCACGGTCTTCCCGTCCATGCGCATCCGCTGGACACCATGGGGATGGAGCACCTGCCGCAGTTCCAGGGCGATGGATTTGCCGGTCAGCACCACCCGGCTCACTTTCACTCCGCCGCCGGTACTGCCGGCACAGGCCCCCACCACCATCAGGAGCACCAGGATGAACTTGCAAAAGCTGGGCCACAGGTCGAAATCCACCGTACTGAATCCGGTAGTGGTCATGATGCTCCCCACCTGGAAGAAAGACGCACGCAGGGTCTCTTCCAAAGTGTCGAACCGGCCCCGGATCTGCCAGGCGATGGCCAGACCGGAAGCCAGGATGATCCCCAGATAGGCCCGGACTTCTTCCATGGCGATGGCTTCCCGGAAACGGCTGATGAGGAACAGATAATAGAAGCCGAAATTCACCCCGAACGCAATCATGAACAAGGTGATGATCCACTGCTGGATGGGCGTATAGCTGGCGCAGCTGTCATTGAGGACGCCGAATCCCCCGGTGCCCGCGGTCCCGAAGGTGATGCACAGGTTGTGGAACCAGTCCATGCCGGTCAGGGCCAGGAGAGCGATCATCAGGAGGGTCATGCCCAGGTAGATCTTGTACAGCACGATGGCTGTATTCCGCACCCGGGGTACGAACTTGGATACATCCGGGCCGGGGCTTTCCGCCTTCATCAGGTTCATCTGGGTACCGCCGCGGTTCGTGGGCACCAGCATCAGGATGAATACCAGCACTCCCATGCCCCCGATCCAGTGGGAGAAGCTCCGCCAGAACAGGGAGGTATGGGACAGGGCCTCCACATCTCCCAGGATGGAAGACCCTGTGGTGGTGAAACCGGAAACGATTTCAAACACCGCATCCACGTAAGAAGGGATCTCCCCCGTGACTACAAAGGGAATGGCTCCGTAAAGGCTCAGGAGGATCCAGGAAAGACCCACGGCCACAAAGCCTTCCCGCTGATAGATGGCCTTGTTGGCGATTTTCCGCCGGCCTGTGAGGAAACCCAGGGCAATGGCCAGAAAAGCCAGGGCGAAATACACCATGCCCTGGTCTTCCCGATAGATGAGAGAAATGAGGCCGGGCAGCAGCATCAGCGTCCCCTCGGTACAGAGGATCCAGGAGAGTACCTGCCCGATCACAGGATAATTCATAGAAGTCATGCTCCTTTATGCCAGGATGTTTTCGATATCATGGAAGCCCAGATTGGTCGTGACCACGATCACCGTATCCCCCACCTGGAAGGCGTCCTGGCCTCCCGGGATGATCAGCTTCCCTTCCCGGACGATGCCTGCGATCAGCACGTTCTTCTTGATCTGCATCTCCGCCAGTTTGGGCCCGATGATGGGAGATTCCTTATCCAGCAGGAATTCCAGGGCTTCGACCCGCCCGTTCATGAGCCGGTACATAGTTTCCACATTGGATTCCATGCTGTTGCCGGCAGCCCGGACGTACTGGACGATCTGCTGGGCCGTGAGTTCCTTGGGGTTCACGATACTGTCCAGCTGGAGCCCTTCGATTACGTCTCCGAAATCCACATGGTTCACTTTGGTGACCACTTTCTTCCCCATGTGCTTCAGGGCGTAGAGGGAAAGGATGGCGTTCACTTCGTCCATGCCGGTGCAGGCCACGAAACCGTCCATGCTCTCCAGATGTTCTTCTTTCAGCAGTTCCTCTTCGGTACCGTCTCCACAGTCGATGGCAGCTCCAGGGAGGGCTTCCACCAGTTCCTCGCACCGGGCCATGTCCCGTTCGATGATGGTCACATCCGTATGGCTCTTCAGGAGCATCTTTGTCAGATAATAGCTGAGCTGGCCGCCTCCGACGATCATCACGTTCTTGCATTTGTTGGTGCGGACGCCAATTTTCTTGAAGAAGGCCTGGGCATCCCGGGGCATAGCGATGATGGTGAGGATATCCCCTTCCTGGATCACCGTATTGCCGTCAGGGACCAGGATGTTGTTGTTCCGTTCGACGACGCACACCAGCAGGTTCACGGTCAGGTCGGCGATGTCCTTCAGGGAGCGGCCGATGAGCACGGAACTGGCAGGCACCCGGAAACGGAGCATGTCGATCCGGTCTTTGGCAAAGCTGACGATTTCGATGGCCGAGGGGAAATTCAGCAGCCGGGCGATTTCTTTGGCCGCTTCCATTTCCGGGTTGATGGTCATGGAAAGGTTCAGCCCTTTCTGGAGATAATGGCGTTCATCGGAATAATGGGGACTGCGGACCCGGGCGATTGTATGGCACTGGCTGTTGTTCAATTTGGCGATGACGCAGGTGAGAAGGTTCACCTCGTCGCTTTCTGTGACGGCGATGAGCATATCGGCATGTTCCAGGTCGGCTTTGGCCAGGATGTTGAAGCTGGAACCGTTGCCCACGATCCCCATCACATCATAATTGGTGGAGATATTCCGGATCAGGGCAGCGTCCGTATCGATCACCGTCACATTATTATCTTCTTGGGCCAGCTGGGAAATGATGCTGCGCCCCACTTTCCCACAGCCTACAACTATGATCTGCATGGCAGTACTCCTTTTGTGAGGGGCTGATGCCCCTGGTCTCCGGTCGCGAGTCTCGGGTCTCGGGCCACTGGATAGGACTTTTCCTTCGTCCAAGTCCTTATGAATCTATAAAATCGCAGGAACCTCACGCCGGGTGACCGGGATGGACATACCCTTCCCTGGCCGCCCAGAGGGCCTTTTGTCAATCTCTTCTACTATACACCAGACGTCCTAAAAAATCTACAAGTTTGTTACATTTCATACAAAACTGTTGTTATTTCCTTTTATTCTTCCTGGGGGTGGATTTTTTGGGGCCTTTCGGTGTCCGGGTGCCCAGGATTCTCTTTTCCACTCCTTTGGCCAGCAGCAGCCCCAGGATACCGGTGGACAGCTGGAGGGGCAGGAAGAGGGACAGGGTCTTATTGATGGCGTTCCAGGGCAGCTGGAGGAGATGCAACGCCCCCACCATGCCGATGCCCAGCACCAAGGTCTTCCCCAAGGGAGCCCCCAGGAAAAGAGCCGGGCCTCGGGGAAGACTGCGGGCCAGTTCCACGTACATGCCATTCCCCAGGGCGATCACCGGCACTACGGGACCCAGGATATGGCCCTGGAAAAAGGCGATGACCGCCAGGGCCACACAGATGGCCCAGGCAAGGAGCCGGGTGGTGAACCGCCCTGCCAGCACCAGGACGGCGTTCACCAGGGTGCCGATGAGCAGGGTCATGACAGGGACGGGCAGGGGCAGTACCAGCCGCAGCTGCTGGCTGAGCGCCCCGATGGCCAGGAGCAAGGCTCCCCGGACCAGCAGACGGATGTTGTTTTCCACGATGATCCCTCCCTTTCCCTCTGTCATGTTTGTGTCTTTTTCTATTGTAATCAGCTGAGCAGAAAAAGGCAAGCAAAAGGGGGTTGAGAAAGATTTCACCGGAAATTATAATGAAAAGATAGATATATTACCCTTACTGAAAAAGGAGTTTTCTGTGAAACAGCGCAATCTTGTATTCGACAATCTCCGGGGCATCTGCATGCTGGGGGTCATTGCCATCCATGTGGGAAGCATGGCCGTCACCGATGCCGAAGCCTCTCCTTTCCTGGTGCTCATCACCAATATCCTGAGCCGTTACAGCGTCCCGGCCTTCTTCTTCATTTCTGGCTATGGACTCTTCTACAGCAAACCGCTGGAAGAGCGTCTGGATTACGGAGCTTTCCTGAAGAAGAGGCTGAAAAGCATCGGCCGCCCCTACCTGCTGGCCTCCCTGTTCTATCTCTGCTACTACGCCTTTTTGAACCGGGATATGAGCGTGCTGGATCCGTCCAATATCTATCTACTCTTCCCTCTCTGGCGCAGCCTGATGCGGGCCATGGAAAAAATCGGGCTGAAGGTGGCTCTGCCCCTGCTGTTCATTGCCCAGCTGCTGCTGTTTGAAGGGAATTTCCACTTCTGGACCTATCCCCAATGGATTGCTTCCAGCCCGGCTCTGCTGAACCTGTGCAACTACCGTCTGAATTATTTTCCTTTCTTCTACCTGTTTATCTTCATGCTGGGCGGGGTCATCGCCCGGCACTATGAAGGCTTCAAAGAGCTGATCACTCGGCAAAAAGCCCTGCTGACAGCCTTCTTCGCCGCCAGTGCCGGCTGCAATACCTGGCTGTTCTATCGGTGGACCTTCAAATGGCAGATGCCCTATGAGAACACGGTGAACTATCTGCAGCAGCTGAGCCTGCCCGGGCTGGTGTACACCATAGCCTCGGTCCTGTTCTTCAGCATGGTGCTCCAAAGCGGCCGCTATCCCCTGAAAAGAGCCCTGAAAAGCATGAGTGACCGTTCCTTCGTGATCTACCTGATCCATCCCGTATTCATCGATCAGCTGGAAAACCTGCTGAATCGGACCGTAGGGATCAGACAGGTTCCGATGGAAGCGTTTTACATGGCCGTACTCCTGTTGTCATGGGGAGGGGCGGAGATGTGGCATCGATTCAGGGCAGCAAAAGCCTGAAGGCTTTTGCTGCTGTCACTGGTCGCTGGTCACCGCTTCTAGTCGGAAGTCCGGATTCCAAAGCTGCAGAGCAGGTCTCGGGTCTCGAGTCTCGAGTCTCGAGCCTCTGGAGGGAAACTGCCTGCACAGTTTCCTTTGAAGATGCAGAACCCTGTTTGTAAAATGTCATGGTGTTCCATTGCTTGTCGATTGTATGATATGAATAAAAAAATCCCGCCTCTATGAGGCAGGATTTTTTTTGATCAAAAGCGATGATTTTGTTCAAGACTTTTAATTAACTTTGTCAGACAACCACCGACTTCGTCACATAAAAGGCAAACCTGAATTGCCTGTTCTCTGGTGATATATTCCCTTGCTTCACTGAGCAGCAACTGTGTATCCAGTTCAGCACAAGAACCCCTGGCAATTAATAAAAACCGTATAAAATCTTTATCGCTTCCCCGCGTTCTTCCTTCTGCAATATTGCTGGGAATGGAAACCGCTGCCCTTCTCATTTGATTAGCCAGTCCGTAAATTTCCTTAGATGGATAGTTTTCCGTTAAATCATAAATACGATTTGCCAGCTGCATTCCTTTTTGCCAAACGATCAGTTTCTTATGTGAGTATTCCATGAATACAACTCCTGCTGTATAAAATAGTTCAAATTTGAATCAGATCAACAAAAATCCGATTCATTACGGTTCTGGTTCTACACCTTCAAAAGGACCTGGCCGCAGGACAGGTCCTGTCCGACGGCTCGAGACTCGAGACTCGAGACCATTTACTTCACATTGATTTTCCCCGCATATACGCTCCCTGTCGTCACGTCCAGGGTGACCAGGTCGCCGGTTTCCAGGGATTCCATGGCTCCTTTGGCTCCTACGATCACGGGGATGCCATAGTTGATGCCGATGATGGCAGCGGGAGAGGTGAATCCTCCTTCTTCCGCAATGATCCCGCCAGCCTGGGCGGCGGCCGTACCCATTTCGTTTTCCAAAGCCGCTACAGCCAGGATCATGCCCGGTTTGAACTGTTCCAGATCAGCTTTCTTCTCCACCCGCAGGACCACACCGCTGGTGGCTTTTTTGCCGATGCCCTGGCCGGAAACGATTTTCTGGCCCACATTGACCACTTGGATCAGGTTGGTGCTGCCCACTTTGCCCACATTCATGCCGGCAGTGACCACCAGGGAATCGCCTTTCTTGATAAGGCCGGTATCCAGAGCTTTCTTCAGGGACGCATCGATCAGGGCATCGGTGCTGGTCTTGTTCTCTCCCTGGAGAGGCGTCACACCCCAGTACAGGTTCATCCGGCGCAGGCTCTCTTCTTTGGGAGAGACCCCCAGTACATGGGCCTTGGGCCGGTATTTGGCTACCATCCGTGCGGTATAGCCGCTTTCAGTGATGGACATGATGGCATTGGCTTCCAGTTCCTGGGCGATCTGCACGGTGGCATGGCTGATGGCATCGGTCATCTGGACTTGGGCCCCGATGCCCTTGTGCTGGAACACCTGGACATAGTCGATGGCTTCTTCCGTCCGTTTGGCGATCCGGGCCATGGTCTGGACGGCTTCCAGAGGATAGGCCCCGGAAGCGGTTTCTCCGCTGAGCATGATGGCATCGGTTCCGTCAAAGATGGAATTGGCGATATCGTTGGCTTCGGCCCGGGTAGCCCGGTAATTGGTGATCATGCTTTCCAGCATCTGGGTAGCGGTGACTACCGGCTTGCCCAGGGCGTTGCATTTGGCGATGATTTCCTTCTGGACGATGGGCACGTCTTCCATAGGGATCTCTACCCCCAAGTCCCCACGGGCCACCATGACTCCATCCACCACCTGGAGGATCTCATCGATGTTGTCCACCCCTTCCTGGTTCTCAATCTTGGCGATGATCCCCATGGGAGACCCCAGCCGTTCCAGGAGACGGCGGATCTCCATGGCATCATGGGCATTCCGCACGAAGGAAGCCGCCACATAGGTCATCCCATGCTGGGCGGCAAATGTGATATCGGATACATCCGCCTCGGAGAGGAAAGGTAGTTTCAGGAAAGCTCCAGGGACTGCTACCCGTTTCCGGGAAGAGATCTCCCCGCC
>SFHH01000108.1 GCA_004555735.1 Acidaminococcus fermentans | reverse complement strand
GACCACGTAGGCCAGGATCTGCTTGGTATAGGCATCCAGAATGGTGGAGAGATAAGCGAAGGTTCCATTATAAGGAAGGTACGTGATATCTGTCAGCAACACGATCCTGGGGCCGTAATCTTCGAACTGGCGCTGCACCAGATTCGCCGCTGTATTGCTGCTTTTCAAGGCTCTGGCCAGTGCTTTGTATGGATTCGCTTTTCTGATGGGACAATACAAGCGGAATTTCTTCATCAGCCGTCGAATCTTCTTGAGATTCATGATGACAGGAGGATTCTGATGGATCAATTCCATATAGATGCTTCGAGCTCCTTTTTCATAGCCGCGACGTTTGAATGCGGTAAGGATCAGCTCGAAATCTCTGCGGTCCTTTTCTTCCTGAGCCTGCCGGAATGCTTTGGCTTTTACCCAGGCATAAAAACCACTTCGAGAAACACCAGCAATCTTGCACAAGTTGCTGACTGAAAGTCGATTGTTACTGTTTTTCAAGGTCTTGTCGATGATTTCGAACACACAGGAGGATTGATTCATGAGCAGACCTCCTATTTTTTGGACATTCTGACCGCAGAAATTTTTTTTAAATACTCCAGCTCCTGCCGCATATATTCAAGCTCATGCCTGATGGACTGGAGCTCTTTTTCCGGGGTATTCTGGGCAGCCGTTTTTGCTGTGCCAGACCTGTCTGCCGGTCTTCTGCCTTCGTAGAATCCGCCATATTTGGCATATTCATTCTTAATATGCCGTGCAATGCTGGAAATACGGTATTTTCCCAGGATAGACGGATCAATCCCGTATTTTTTGAGGATATCCCTCGGGAAGGTGCCCTCCATGTATTCAGCATAGAAGCGTTCTTTAAACTCCTTCCTAAAGACCAGGACTGATGCGCTCACGTGATAAACATGAGGGTTCTGGCGCAGGGATTCAATTTGTTCGTTGGTGAAAAGTTGTCTGCTCATGTGGTCTCTCCTTGTTTTTATTAGGTTTGAGAATACCACATACAACCAGCTGTGTCCAATCCATTGGGTTCGAAATGTACATGTCTAACGGACAGGGTCCAAAAAGAAGTCTGTACAAAAAACCGGATACGAATTGTATTCCTGTCCAAATTTTGGGGGAAGGGTGACTCTTGAAAAGTGTCCACACTTATGGGTACAGTATATAGAAATCAATTTTTTCCAAATTGATTTTGAAATTTCAAAACCTACTATGGAATTCAATAGATTTTCTTGCATTCGTCCCCAGCACCAGCTGGCTTCCATCGACGTAGGACCTATGACGTATGACGGGGGTGTGAATTTTTTCATGCCCCCATTCACTGATTCAGCACCTGATACCGGTTCCCAGCATCATAGTCGAAATGCCACCACTCCATGTCGCTGGCAGTGAACCCCTGGAGAGTCATCTGCTGCCGGAGCAGGTCCCGCAAGCAGCGCTGTTTCTGGGTTCCTCCAGCAAACTGAGCGTACTGAGCCGGGGAAGGTTCGTCAAAATCTGAGATCATGGCCACTTCTTCCCCGGTATCCAGCTGGTACAGGCTCACATCGATGCTCCGGCCGGAGTTATGGGAATAGCCTGCTTCTGCCTTGGGCAGCATCGCGGCATGCTCTTTGCCCAGGGCCAGGGCAGCCAATTTAAAATCCTGCCAGGAACGGTAGGCTTCCCAGACCACCAGGCCATATCCATAGGGCCGTAGTCCCGCTTGGACCCGCGCCAATGCCTGGGCTGCATTCCGGTCCAGCAGAGCCTGGGTGCTCAGCACCAGAGGCGCCCCGAACAGGTTGTTGTCCGTGGTGTACCGGAGATCCAACTTCAGTCCTGGCACTGCCTGGGCCAGGTCCACCAGTTCTGCGGTCTTGTCATAGGGCAGGCTGGGGGGCACAGCCACAGCCGCTTCTTTCCGCAGTTCTTCCAGAGGCCTGGCCGGCGTCACCCGGATGGGCTTACCATTCTCTCCCCCCATGAACCTGCGGGTATAGCTTTTCTGTCCCAGGTTCAGGCTGATCCCCAGACCGTTCTTGTCCCGATCAAAACGAAGGGTACTGTCCGCATCCGTATTGGGACCCACTTCCCGGAGCTCGTAATTGTCATAATGGTTCTTGACCAGGGTATACACATTGCTGCCGGTATAATCCCGGTCCTTGGGCTGGAAATGGTACAGCAGCTGGAGCTGTCCTTTGTCCTCCCGTACTGCCACCTGCTCTCCATTGCCCTGGTAAAACCCGATCAGTGCCGCTTCTTCCCGGTTCAGGTCCTCCGGTTCCCAGCCACCGCCCCAGGCCGTCAGGGAAAGGCCAAAGGCCAGCCAAACTGATAGGATCCCTGTTTTCTTACCCATTTCTCTCCTCCTCTTCCTGCGCAACGGTATCATCTTCCGCCAGAGGCTGGATATTCTCCACCACTTCGGCTTCATGGGCACCATCTTGGGTCACTTTCGGTTTTTCCTGGAAAGGAGGGAAGGTAATCACAAAAGCCGTCCCCTTGCCCACCTTGCTCTTCACCTGGACCTTTGCCTTGTGCATCCGGATGATTTCCTTCCCGATGGCCAGTCCCAGGCCCGTGCCGGGGATATGGCGGGAATGGGATTTATCCGCCTTATAGAACCGTTCCCAGATGTAGGGGATGTCCTCTTCGGGGATCCCGTATCCCTGGTCCACCACCGTAAGGATGACACCGCCCTGCCGGTTCTTTATGACCTGGAAGCGGATCACAGAGCTGTCCGGGGAATATTTGATGGCATTGTCCCCCAGGATCATTACCAGCTGGTACAGCCGGTCCCCATTGCCCAAGACCAGGAGGCTGTCGTCCACATACTGTTCCAGCCGGATATCCCGTTTCTGGGCCCGGCCTTCCAGCATGTTCACTACACTTTCTACCACTTTCCCCAGGGGGATGGGTTCCACTTCCTCTCCTTCTCCCCTCTGGAGCCGGCTGATATCCAGCAGTTCGTTGATCAGCCGTTCCAGCCGCTGGGTCTCATCGTTGATCAGCTTCCGGTATTTCTTCACATCTTCCGGATCGGTGATGGTCCCATCGGACAGGGCTTCATTATAGCCCTGGATGATGGTGATGGGAGTCCGGAGTTCATGGGACACATTGGCTACGAAATCCCGGCGCATCTTTTCCATCTTCCGGGTCTTCCGGACAAACTGTTCCAGGTCCCGTCCCAAGGAATTCAGGCTGCGGCCCAGATCAGCGATTTCATCATCTCCGTCCACCGCTACTTTCAGGGAGTAGTCCCCTAAGGCAATGGCTTTTGCGGAGTTCTTCATAGAAATCAGCGGTTTGACCATCCGACGGGTCAGTCCGCTGACGATGATCACGCTGATGCACAGGGCAATGATTCCTACGATGATGGTATAGATATAGATGTCCTTCAGGACACGGTTCAGTCCGCCCAAGGGGGAAGCCAGCAGCATAGCCCCAGAAACCGTGCCATGGTTGTCCTTCAGGGGGATCCCCACCATCAGGACCTGCTCCTTGTAGTAAGGATGGTAGATCCGTTCGTTGACCCGTTCTCCGCCATATACTTTGGTAAGGATCTTCTGGAACCGTTCGTGGCCGTTCCCGCTCTGCCGGATCTGCTTGTCGATGGCAGCCACGCTCTGCATCCATTTTTCCCGTCGGCGTGCTTCCCGTTCCTGCTTGGAATCGTTTCCTTCCCGACCCTGCTCGTACTCGGTCCCGGTTTCCGAGGCCGCGATCAGATCGAACTGCTTGTTGAACACCCAGATCCGGGCCCCTACCAGCTGGTCCATGGACGTGAGATATTCCCGCAGGATGGCCTTATCCATGCTCATGGCATCGAAATACCGGATCATCATGGCCACCTGGCCGCCCTTATCATTGAGTTCCAGTTCCTTGGTCCGGAAGAAATAATCGGTGATCAGGTAACTGAGTCCGATGGAAATCCCTACGATAATAGCCAGAATCAGGCCCATGTAACTGTACATGAGCCTGGTGCTTAATGACTTTTTCACTTTTTGACCTCGAATTTATACCCTACACCCCATACGGTCATGATGTCCCAAGTAGAATCCGGGGGGATATCCAGTTTATGCCGGACCCGTTTGATGTGGGTATCCACGGTCCGGGTATCGCCGTAATAGGTATAGCCCCAGATCTTTTCCAGCAGCTGGTTCCGGCTGAACACGATCCCGGGATTGGAAGCCAGGCACCAGAGGAGTTCCATCTCCTTGGCTGTAAAGGTGATTTCCCGGCCAAAGGCTACGACCCGGTATTCACTGAGGTTGATCATCAGGTTGGGATATTCCAGCACCTGCTTATTCTGGCTGCTGATGGAGGCATTGGTCCGCCGGAGCACGGCTTTGACCCTGGCTACCACTTCTCTTGTATTGAAAGGTTTGGAGATATAATCATCCGCCCCGATCTCCAGCCCCAGGATCCGATCATCATCCGAATCCTTGGCTGTCAGCATGATGATGGGGATATCAGAGATCTTGCGGACCTGTTTGCAGACTTCCAGCCCATCCAATACCGGCATCATGATGTCCAGCAGGATGATATCCGGTTTCCCGGCCTGGACTTGGACCAGGGCTTCCGCCCCATCGGCCGCCTCGATGACCTTGAAGCCTTCTTTCTTGAAATAAATGCTTAAGATTTCGCGGATCTGCGGTTCATCATCCGCAATCAATACAGTCTGTTGTTTGTTCATAGACAGCCCTCACTCTTCTGGCAGGGAACCTGCCGGGTTGCAGGATCCTTTTTCCCAAGGCTCCCAAGTACCAGAGCGCTTATCGCAGCGTTCTATTTTATCTATTATAGCATAAATCCCAAAAAAGAGTAACGAGGCCGCCGCTTCCGCAACAGCCCCGTTTTTTATCCCAAGGCCCCTCTTACAAGTCAAGCCGGCTCCCTGGCTCTACTACAGCCACTCTGCTGTGTGTGGTAGCTTCCACCTCTTTTTTGAAAGCTTCCGGATCCTGGGCGATGATGGGCCAGGTATTGTAATGGATGGGGATGACCAAAGGCACGGCCAGCAGTTCTGCCGCCAGACGGGCATCTTTCGGCCCCATGGTATAGTTGTCCCCGATGGGCAGCAGGGCCACATCGATCTTTTCCAGCCGGGACAGGAGAGCCATATCTCCGAACACACTGGTATCCCCGGCAAAATACACGGTCTTCCCGCCAAATCCTACGATGAATCCGCAGGCATGGCCACCGGCGATCCCACTGCCGTGGAAAGCCGGGGTGATCCGTACCCGTCCAAAAGGAAAGCTGTGGGTCCCTCCCAAATGCATAGCATGGGCTCGGACCCCATGGGAAGCCGCATCGTTAGCGATTTCTGCCGTAGAGATGAGCAAGGCATCATTGGCTTTGGCAATGGCATAGGCAGACCCCATATGGTCGCCATGGAAATGGGAGACAAAGATCACATCAGCCTGGATATCTTCTGGGGACAGTCCTTCCGGATTCCCGTCCAGATAGGGATCGAACAGGAGCGTCGTGGTCCCATCACACAAAGTAAAACAGGCATGGTGGATATAATGGAACTGCAGCATAGCTTTTCCTCCTTCTTTACCGGATCACCCTGGCCCCTTCCGGATCGATGTCCAGGAAATGCAGGGTGGTCTCCATCTGGCGCTGGGCAAAGGGCTTTTTCATGGCTTCCCCGATCTTTCGGGCATCGGCCTCAGCAGGGACATAGGCCAGCAGCGTTGAACCAGCTCCGGAAATGATGCCGTTATAGGCCCCGGCCTGCCGGGCTGCTTCCAGGGCTTCCGCCGCTCCAGGGATCAGGGGCAGCCGATAGGGTTGGTGGAGCCGGTCCTCCAGCGCCGTCCCCAGGAAATGGTAGTCCCCGCTCATCAGGGATCCAACTAAAAGCGCTGCCCGGCTCACATTATAGACAGCATCTTTATGGAGGATCTTTTCCGGCAAGGCTGCCCGGGCTTTGGATGTGGGCAGGGGCAGGGCAGGTACCAGGACCACCAGTTTCAGCGGTTTGGCCAGGGACAGCTTCAGGCTTTCCACTTTTCCCTTCTCCATCACATTCACGGTGATGCCGCCCAAGATGGCCGGAGCCACATTATCGGGATGGCCTTCGATCCGTGCTGCTTCTGTCACCAGCTCTTCTTTGGAAAGAGGGCTCCCTGCCAGGACATTGGCCGCAGTCAGGCCGGCTACAATGGCCGTGGAGCTGCTGCCCAGGCCCCGGGAGACAGGGACCTGGATCTTACAAGTGATCTTCAAACCTGTATCCGGCTGCTGGAGTTTCTCCCAAAGGGTGTAAAAAGACTGGGCGGCCAGGTTGTTCCGGCCCTGGGGCAGATTGGACGCTCCTTGTCCTTCGGCGGTCACATGGATGCCTTCGGCTTCCGATACCAGTTCATAGGTGAAAACATTATAAAGGGTACAAGCCAGCCCCAGGCAGTCGAAGCCCGGTCCGCAGTTGGCGGATGTGGCTGGCACCTGTACCGTGACTTTTCTGCTGTTTCCTGCCATGGTACGCACCTGCTTCCTTTAGTCCAAGGTGCTGTCTTCCACACGGATGATGTTGCAGATCCGTGCCACCACAGCCAATTTGGACAGAGCCTCTGCTGCCTTCCGAAGGGCAAATTCCGAGACGCCGTAGGTGATCACGACGATTTCCGCCAACGTGCCCAGGGAACGTTTCTGGACGACGGTCTTCAGGCTGACCTTGTTCTCCCCGAAGGCCGAAGCGATGGTGGCCCAGACCCCGGGCCGGTCTTCTACCAGCATCCGGATGTAGCAAGGAGAGATGATCTCTTCTGGCGGCAGGATGGATTTCATTTCATAGCAGGTACAGCCCACCCGTCCCGTGCAGCCGGCCAGGATATTCCGGGTGCTTTCGATGATGTCCCCGCATTTTTTGCACCTGATTGCGTTTCTGATAATTCTCGGCATACCTATCTCCTCCGCAAAGCGTTTCTTCTGTATTTCAT
>SFHH01000107.1 GCA_004555735.1 Acidaminococcus fermentans | reverse complement strand
GTCGGTTTCCCGCATGCCTTCCCTGCCCAGCTGGCTGACATTGCGGATGGTGGCTTCCACCCCATTGTTCACAATACCGTCCCCGCTCTTGAATTCGTTGCCACTCTTGTACATGGAATAGCCCAGGATCCCGGCTTCCACGCTGGAGGCGATTTTGGCGGCGCAAGAGGCCTTGGCCCCATCGCAGATGATCCCGGACACAATGGCCAGGGAGTTCACCAGGGTATGGGAAATGGCTTCGTACCCATCTCCGTGGAGGTAGGCGATGCCGCAGCCGGCGGCGCACCCGGCGCTGACGGCCCCGCAGTAGGCGGACAGCCGGCCGATGCCTGTCTTTTCATGGATGGCAATCAGGTTGGACAGGGCCAGGGCCCGGTACAGTTTTTCCTTGTCCACATTCAGTTCCTTGGCGTATTCGATGACAGGGACGGATACGGTGATTCCCTGGTTGCCGCTGCCAGAATTGATCACAACGGGCAGTTCGCAGCCGTTCATCCGGGCATCGGAACCGGCTGCCGCCTTGGCCACCGCACGGTTCTTGATGTCACTGCCGTAGGTCTTCAGCAGCACGGAACCGATGTTGGCCCCGTAGTTCCCCAGGAGCCCTTCTTCCGAGATGGCAGTGTTGCACTGGATCTGGGGATCCAACATGGGCTTCACATCTTCGATGTCACAGGTGTTGGCAAAATCCAAGATATCTTTGATGTTCAGCAGATTCTTGTCCGCCAGGCCCACTTCCTTGGTTTCATCTTGACAGCCGGCGCCGCCGTCCTTTTTGGCTTCATAAAGGGTCTTTTCATCCTTCTGGATCAGGACGATGTTGGTGTGGTACTGGGCGATCCGCACCAGGGCAGAATGGTCTCCCTTATAGAGTTTGACGATGATGTCGAAAATCAGACCGTTGTCTACGGCCTCCACCTGGATGGGCATGACCTTCAGGAATTCTTTCATGTTCCGTTTCTGTTCCGGAGTCACTTCTGCAATGACTTCCAGCTGCTTTTTGGATTTGCCCCCTACGATACCGGCGGCTGCCGCAGCCTGGATGCCTTTCAGGCTGTCGGTATTGGGCACCACCACGCTCTTCACGTTCTTGATGATGTTGCCGCTGACGCCGATTTCCACCTTGTCCGGCAGTGAGTCCAAGATTTCCCGCGCTTTTGCTGCTGCATAGGCGATGGCAATGGGTTCTGTGCAGCCCATGGCAGGTACCAGTTCTTCCTTCAGGATCTGTACATAGGTCTGATATCTTTTATCCGTCTTTTCCATTTCATTCTCCCCTTTTATTTCTTCCGATTGAAAGTCAACCGCATCTGGTGCCACACCACATCCCCGTGGGTGGAATCGGAGATGCCTTCATCCACAAAACCGAATTTGGCATAATAGTGGACCAGCCGGTCCTTGCAGGTGAGCACCACTCCCTGCCGGCCCTCCGCCTGGGCCGCATCGATGAATTTTTCCAGCACCTCTCCGGCCAGGCCCTGTTTCCGGCGGTGAGGATCCGTGTCCACCCCGAAGATCATCTGCCAGGCCCCGTCTTCCTGATGCATGTCCGCTTTTTCATACATTTCATCGGTGAGATCCGGATGATCCGTCACCAGCCCGTTCACAAAGGAGACCAGCTGTTCCCCGTCCCACAGGAGGAAAAAGTGATTGGGATAAGCCTTCACCCGGTCCGCAATGGATTTCCGGGTAGCCGCTTCTGCCTGAGGGAAACAGGCGGCTTCCAGGCTGGCAATGGCGTCTACATCCTGGGGTTGTGCATAACGGATTTCCATATCAGTCTTCCTCCTTTTTCTCGCTTTGGTTCTTGTCCTGGAGAATGTCCACTATGGTCTTCTCCGTTCCCGTCATCCCGGGAGAAGCAATCCTTCCCATATTCTTCATGGTTTCTTCCGGAGTGGTGCCGTTGATGCCGTGGGCATCGAAGATATAGGCGTCATCCATGGCCAGGGCGGCTGAAGCAAAAGCCATTTCCACCGCCGTCATGCCCTTCATGACGCAGCCCTGGTTGCCTCCGTCGCAGATCATGCCGGTAATGGAACTGGCCATGTTGTTGAGGACTCTTGTCATGGCGTCCACATCCCCGCCCTTCAGGAACACCAGGGCACAGGCGGCACCGGTACCGGCGGCAATGGCACAGCCGCAGAAGGCGGACAGCTTGCCGGAATATTCCTTGATGTACATACAGATCAGATAGCTCAAGGCCGTGGCCCGGAGCAGCTGTTCTTCCGTGCAGCGTTCCACTTTATAATAGGCGTACAGGGGCAGGGTGGCAATGATCCCGTGGGCCCCGGAACCGGTGATGCTCATGGCAGGCTTGTCCAGGCCGATGACCCGGGCTTCGATGGCCCCGTTGCAGATAAGGGCTGCGGTCTTCACCACATCTTCAGAGAACACCTTTCCCCCGTTCATGGCAAGGAGCACCCGGGCAAAGGTGGTCCGGGGGCTGTCCATTCCTTCCTGAAACAGAGCCATGTTCATTGTGAAGGCTTCCCGGATGAAGGAAATCTCTTCCAGAGGCACGGTCCGGGCGTAGTCCGCCAGCTGGGCCAGGGTGTACCGGTGGATCACCGGCACCTGTTCCGTCCCCTCCTCCTCTTGAAGGGCAGATGTTTTGTCCAGAACCGTTCGGCCATTTTCCGTTACCTTTACGATGTTGGTGTGGGCATCCCGGATCAGGCAGGTAGCACTGTAGCTCCCGGCAGCCACTCGGGCTTCAATAGAGATCCGGCTGGTGATTTTGCTCATGTGGACGGCGATCTTCCCGGCCTTTACCATGGCTTCCGCTGCCTTCACATCCTCATCCGTGATCCCGTCCAGGCACAAAAGCCCTTTGTCCGGGTCCGCCGCCAGGGCTCCCAGGGCCGCCGCATAGGCGTTCCCCACATGGCTGGTGCCGGGGATGCCGCAGGTAAAGGCGTTTTTGTAGATGCCGCTGTTCAGGAACAGCTCCACCTTCTCCGGCTTTTCCGGCAAATAGCGGCAGGCGATGGAAACCGCCAGGGCAATGGCTCCAGGTTCCGTCACCCCCAGGGCCGGTTTCATATCCTCACGGATTAGTTGGGTCAAAGCATGCATGGTTGTAATCTCCTTTTTTATTGGTAAGGACCCGCCCAAAAGGCGGGTCCTCTCCTTAGGCCGCTGACCGTTGTCAGCTGACCGTTGACATTCTTTATTTCAGCACTTCCTTCAGATCCAGGGTCTTGCTGCCGTCTTCTTTGACGAAGCAGGGGATCCCCAGACGTTCGGTGCCCCGGATTTCAGCGTACAGAGGGTCGCTGTCCCGGAGGGCCAGGTACTGTTTCAGATCAGCATGGCTGGCCAGGATATCCGCAAAGTCAATTTCCACACCGGCAGCTGCCAGCTGGTTCAGAGCATAGAGGGTGTCGGGGCAGCAGTGGCTGCCGATTACTTTGATCTGCATAAGTCATCTCTCCTTTTGTTGGATACAGGTTCACAGGTATTATACCAGATTTTTATTTGTTTCCGCAGTCGCATCCGCCGATCTGGGCGGCAATGGCAGCTTTTTCCTGATCAGTTTTCCGGTCGATTTTCTTGTCCATCCAGCCTTTACCTTCCACCATCCGGCTGATCATCATGGAAGCCACGGTATCCCCGGAAGAGTTCAGGCAGGTAGCCATGGGGTCAACCAGGTAACCGATGGTCACGATGATGGGGAATGCTTCCTGAGGGAAGCCGAACAGGCTGACGATGAGCATTTCGCCCACCATACCGCCCCCGGGAGCCCCGGACAGGACGAAAGCACTGAGGATGGATACAGCGATGGCTTTAGCGTACACATCCACTCCGGTAAAGGGTATGCCGAAGATTTCAAACAGGAAGGCAATCTTCATGATGGAGCTCAGGACGGAACCATCCATGTGCATGGTGGCGCCCAGAGGCAGGACAATGTCGTAGATGTCTTCGGGGACTCCGATTTCATCACAGGCTTCCATGTTGGCAGGGATGGCGGCGCAGGAGCTTTGGGTACCGAAGGCTGTGACCGCCGGTTTCAGGATGTGGCCCCAAAATGCCTTGATCCCTCGGCTGCCCCCTGCATAGTAGGCGTAGGCTGTGAAGAAGATGATGGCATACACTACGCACATGGGGTAGTAGATGGCCATAGTCCGGCCGTAGTCACCGATTAGTTGAGGCCCATATTCCCCTACCAGGTTGGCGAAGTAGGCACCCAGGCCAATGGGAGCCAACTTCATGATCATGTTCACCAGCTTCATGATGATGTCGTTCAGGTTGGCCATGAATCTCCCCACCGGAGAATCCGCCCCGCCGCATATGCTCATGGCGATCCCCATGGCAATGGCCGCCACAATGTTGGGCAGCATGTTTTTCCGGCTGAACAGGCCCACAAAGTCATTGACGGTCAGGGTCTGGACGAACATCTCTCCGGCGCACAGGGCCTTGCACACTTTCCCGGCGGACAGCTGCACGGTGGTGTTGGCCGCCGGAGGCCAGATATTCACCACCACCAGCACCAGGGCGGCGGCGAACATGCCGGTGACGATGAAGGTGAACACCAGGCTGCCCAGGATCTTGCCCAGGCGTTTCAGGTTCAGCATGCTCCCCACGGCGGTGGCAATGGACACAAAGACCATGGGCACCACAATGGTGAACATCAGGTTGATGAAGATATCCCCCAGGGGTTTCAGGACCGTTGCCTGTTTCCCGAAGACGATCCCGATAATGGCTCCCAGGACGATACCCCCCAGGAGGATCAGGGGGAACCGGTAGCTTTCCCACAACTCCTTCTTGGTCATGACGGTTCCCCTCCCTTATTTTTTCAGTCCGTCCACGGCTTCTTTCAGCTGATGCATGGCTTTTTCCAGGGTGGCTCTGGGGCAGGCCACATTCAGTCTCATGTAGCCATGGAGGGAGCGGCCGAAGGAATGGCCGGGATTCAGGCCCAGATGGGCCTTATGGACGAAGAAGTCCACCAGCGCTTCATTGCTCAGGCCCAGTTCCCGGCAGTCCAGCCACATGAGATAGGTGGCATCCGGGCAGTTGGGTTTGATCTGGGGAATGTTCTTTTTGCAGAAGTCGATTACATAATCGAAATTGGCGGATACATAGGCCAGCATCTGATCCAGCCATTCCTGACCGTACCGGTAGGCGGCTTCCATGGCCACGGAACTGAAGGCATTGTTCCGGTGGATGTCCATGCTGAACCAGTAGTGATCAAAGGTCTTCTTCAGCTCCTGGTTGGGGAAGATTACCGTGGCAGCCTGGAGGCCGGCCAGGTTGAAGGTCTTGGTGGCAGATACGCAGGTGATCACCTTGTCCTTGTAGGAGGGATCCACTGTAATGGCGGCGGTGTGATGCTTGCCGTGGAAGATCAGGTCGGAATGGATTTCGTCGGAAATCACCAGCACATCATTGGCCAGGCAGATGTCGATCATCTTTTTCAGTTCTTCCGGTTTCCACACCTTCCCCAGAGGGTTATGGGGGTTGCACAGCAGGAAGATCCTGGATTCTTTGGCCTTCTTTTCGAAGTCTGCGAAATCCACTTCCCAGTCATCCCCCTTCCGGACCATTTCGGATTCTGCCACGCTGCGGCCGGTGTTTTCGGTGATGTCGTAGAATTCCGCATACACAGGGGTCAGGAACAGCACCTTGTCCCCGGGTTTGGAACACTGTTTGATCAAGGAGGCCATGGCGGAAACCACCCCGATGGTCCAGCTCATGAGGGCCGTATCCGGTTTGTAGTGGTTGTGCTTTTCTTCCCATTCCTGGACCGCTTCAAAATAGCTGGCTGGCCGGGAGGTGTACCCCCAGATTCCTTCCTGGGCTTTTTTCACACAGGCATCGATAATGGGCTGGGCGGTGCGGAAGTCCATATCCGCCACCCACAGCGGAATCACGTCGTTGGTCCCGAAAACTTTTTTCCGTTCATCATATTTGGAAGAACGGTTGTTGGAACGGTCGATCACTTCATCAAAATTGTATTTCATGATTTTTTCTCCCCTTGTCTTTCCGATGGAAGGGTGGCAATGCCTCCCCATTCCGTTTATTTTACGGCAACAACTTCGATTTCCACTTTGGCGTCTTTGGGCAGAGCTCCCACCTGGAAGGCGGCCCGGGCCGGGAAGGGCTTGGAGAAGAATTCCCCGTACACTTCGTTCATGGCGCCGAAATCCCCGATATCCTTCAGCAGCACGGTGCTTTTCACCACATCGGCCATGGTATAGCCAGATTCTTCCAGGATCACTTTGATATTCTCCAGGGACTGACGAGTCTGGGCGGCGATGTCATCCGCCGGAAAAGCACCGGTGTTGGCATCGATGGGCAGCTGGCCGGATACGTAGAGGGCATTGCCTGCCTGGATGGCCTGGGAATAGGGTCCGATGGCTGCAGGAGCCTTCTGGGAAGCAACTTCTTTGTTCATGATTTCGATTCTCTCCTTTTTCCTGTGGGAGGTCCGTCCTCCTTTTGATGGCCTTATTGTACGACCATTTGCATTTTTTTGAAAATGCTGTTATTCTCGCTAAACGAAACATTTTTCATTTTTTTATCTCCTCAGAAAAGAAAAAACATTGTTTTTTCCTGTTAAATCTTTTACAATTGAATCAGCGAAAGTTTTTAAGTGAATTATTCTATTTATAGGAATCGGAATTATGGATATTGCCAGACAAATCGGGAACAACATTAAATATTACCGGATACGGAAAAACATGAGCATCCAGGAACTGGCCGATGCCGTATGCAAAAGCCGGGCTACCATGTACAAATATGAAAATGGCCAGATTATCATGGACATCAACGTGCTCTATGATCTGGCAGAAGTATTGGAAGTACCGGTGGACCATCTGCTGTACCAGCCACCCATGGAACGGGGTGACACGGCTCTCCAGACTGTCCCGGCCTTTTTTGTGGATTTGAACCGGCTGTATGCCTACTATTATGACGGCCGGCGGAAAACAATCTGTGAGAGCATCATCGACCTGGTGGGAGCAACCGGTGAGGAAGAACGGGCTGTACTGCCAGGGCTAGAAGGACAGAAGCAGGGAACCTGCCCAGGAGAAAAAAATTTTGATATCCGGAT
>SFHH01000106.1 GCA_004555735.1 Acidaminococcus fermentans | reverse complement strand
GGCCTGCGGCCTGGCTGGTATCTCCATCAAAGAACTGCTCACCTTCTGTGCTCCCCGCCTGTGGGTCCTGTCCTGGATCTCCCTGGCCTGCGGCCTGGTACTTGGTCTGTTCCATCTGTAAGAATTATAAAAATGGGCTGTGAAGAAATGAATCCTCATTTCTTCACAGCCCATTTTTCATTATATCCTTTTCTTCCGTTCCCGGCTCAGCTGATCCACGATCAGGAGGATGGCATTCCCGGCCCAGAACAACATGCCCAGCTGGCTGTTGAACAGGGTATGATCCGTCAGCCCGCTGATGAAGATACCCACCAGGGACGCCATATAGCCGCAGGCTACACCCCGGATCCAGGGACGGGTCCGCTGCCGGTGGCGGATTTCCCGGGCCAGCCGGAACAGCTGGATCATGATAAACAGGAACAGCAGCAGCCCGGGGATCCCCAGCTCTGCCGTCACATTCAGCAGCAGATTATGGCTGTGGTACATGAACACATCTTCTGCAATGAAAAAGTTGTAATCAGGAAAGGCATAGCCATATCCATACCAGCCCACCCCAAAGGGATGATCCCGGATCATGTCCAGGGAACTTTCCAGATAGAAGAACCGGAGTTCCGCCGAGGTATCATGGACGGAAAAGATCGACATGAGCCGTTCCGCCAGCTGGTTCCAGAACAGATACAGCACCCCCAGCCCGCCGCCGATAAAAGGCAGGAAGGCCTTGTGATAGAAAGCTCCGGCAAAAATGAACAGTACCCAGAAATAGGCCACCCAGTTGCCCCGGGAAAAGGTCAGGATCAAACAGGCCGTAGCCAAAAGGAAGATCCCCACCAGGGCCCAGCGTGTCTTCCCTCCTTTGAGAGGAGCAAAGAGGCCTTCACAGTAGGCCACCGTGGTCACCAGGAAAGTCCCCAGGATATTGGGGTTCACCAGGGTGGAAATGGCCCTCCGGGACAAATGTTTAAAGGCCTGATGGTCGATCCACTCCAGGTTCTGGAGACTGCTGCCGAAGAAATACTGCCAGATGCCAAATGCAGCCACCACCCCGGCAGAGATCATGAAGATCTTGATCAGGAATAGGGATCTGCGTCCCGTACTGGCATACCGGAGCACCAGATAAAAGATGCCCGCCTCCTGGCCCACCACCCACAGCCAATTCAGGGCACAGGCCGCCGGATCGGCCGACCACAGGGTGCTGACCCCACTGAGTAGGAATAGAGCCCACAAGGGCCGGCTGATGATCCGAGGGATCTGGATGGCCGGCCAGAACTGACCGCTCTTCCAGATATTCGCCAGATTCAGCAGGAAGCAGATCCCGAATACGATCCCCGCCCCCAGCTGGTGCAGAGGCAGCACGAAAAACAGTACGCAAAGGACCCCGAAAGTGATTTGGTTCAGGTTCCAGGATGCTGGGAGGCCCCAGCCTCTCGGTCGCTCCATGATCCTTACCGGTCCAATCCCAGTTCCTTGAAGGTCCCGATGAGATACAGAGACCCGCAGACGATCACCACATCCCCTGGGCCGGCTTCTTCCACCGCCCGGCGGTAGGCAGCCGTCAGGTCCTCCATGGGAACCGCATTCTTATGGAGCCGTTGGGCCAATTTTTCCGGTTTCTCCGACCGATCCCCTTCGTGGGCCAGTACCGTATAGATGGTGTCCTCCGGCCGGAACAGGATATCCGAGACCTGGCTCACATCCTTGTCCGCCATCATGCCGAACACGAAGAGCCGCCGTGCTTTGGGATAGTATTCATCCAGGGCTTTCCGGAGCACCGTGACTCCAGACGGGTTATGGGCCCCATCCAGGATGATGTCCGGATTGTGGCGGATCCGTTCCAGCCGTCCCGGCCACCGGGCTGCTTCCATGCCTCGGAGCATAGCCGCTTCATCCGGCGTACCCTCTTTCTCACGGAGGATCTCTGCCGCTGTAAGGGCAGCCGCCCCATTGAGGATCTGATGTTCCCCGGGCAGATGGATGACGGCCTCCAATTCCTTTTCTCCCAAGCGATACAGGAAAGTCTGGGCATCCATAGAGCTGGTCAGTTTTTTTGCTGTGAAATCCTCTCCATAGACATAGAGAGGTGCATGATTGGCTTCTGCTGCAGCCCGGATCACCGTGAGAGCCTCGCCTTCCGCTTCCGTCACCACCGGCACCCCGGGCTTAATGATCCCGGCTTTCTGGGTGGCAATGGCCTCGATGGTCTTGCCTAGCCGTTCCGTATGTTCCAGGGTCACATTGGTGATCACTGAGACTTCCGGCGTGATGATGTTGGTGGAGTCCCACAGGCCCCCCATCCCCACTTCGATCACCGCATAGTCCACCTGTTTTTCCGCAAAATACAGAAAGGCCATGGCAGTGAGGAATTCGAATTGGGTGGGCTGTTCGCCTCCGGCTGCCAGATATCGGTCCAGAGCCGCTTTGGTCCGTTCCGTCACGGCAGCGAAATCCTCATCGGAAATATCGGCGCCGTCCAAACAGATCCGTTCATTGTAACGGACAAAATGGGGAGAGGTATAGCTCCCCACCTTTTTCCCCGCCTGCTGGAGCATATTGGCCAGGAACGTGGTGACACTGCCCTTGCCGTTGGTCCCAGTTACATGGATGGTCCGGATCTTCCGTTCCGGATGGTCCAAAAGCGCCGCCAGCCCCTGGATCCGTTCCATGCCCAGATGGATGCCGAACTTGCCCATGCTTTCTACATATGCGACTGCGGCTGTATAGTCCATAGGTCTGCTCCTTTCCCTTTTACAGGCTGCGCAGGGTCGTGATCCGTTCTTTCAGGCCAGCGATCCGCGCCAGGATCTCTGTTTGCTTGGTCTTTTCCTTTTCTACCACTTCCGCAGGAGCCTTGGCCAGGAAGTTCTGGTTGCTCAGCTTCCCGGCAGCCCGTTTGGCTTCCTTTTCCGCCCCGTCCAATTCCTTCTGGAGACGGGCCAGTTCCTTCTCTACGTCAATCAGGCCCTTCAGGGGCAGATATACTTTAGCGCCATTGACCACAGCCGCCATGGCGTTTTCCGGAGCTGCATCTTCCATGCCGCCTAAAGTCAGGGCATCCACCGTGCCCAGCTGCCGGATATAATCTCCATTAGCCGCAAAGACCGCTTTCAGCTCTTCTTCCACCAATACCGTTGCCGGTGCCTTATGGCCAGGAGCGGCATTCACTTCCGCCCGCATATTCCGGATCGCCTTGATCACGTCCATGACGGCAGTCATCTGTTTTTCCACCGTATCATCGATCAGGTTTCCGTCTGCCACCGGCCAGGGAGCGATCATGATGCTCTGGCCTTCATGGGGCAGGTGCTGCCAGATTTCTTCCGTAATGAAAGGCATGTAGGGATGGAGCAGTTTCATGGCATCTCCCAGCACCCGGCACAGCACCGTCTGGGCCGTAGCCCGTGCCGCGGCGTTTTCCCGGTCGTACAGACGGGGTTTGGCCAGTTCGATGTACCAGTCGCACACTTCACCCCAGATGAAGTCGTAGATCAGCCGTCCGGCTTCGCCCAATTCGAATTTTTCCAGATAACTGGATACATCCTGGATGGTGTGCTGGAGCCGGGACAAGATCCATTTGTCCGCCAGGGTGAGCGGTGCTTTTTCTGCATCCTTGTCATAGCCATCCAGGTTCATGAGAGCGAACCGGGATGCGTTCCAGATCTTATTGGCAAAATTCCGGGTGCTTTCGATCCGGTTCCAGTAGAACCGCATGTCGTTGCCCGGGGTATTGCCGGTGATCAGCATGAAGCGCAGGGTATCCGCCCCGTACTTGTTCACCACTTCCAGAGGATCGATCCCGTTACCCAGGGATTTACTCATCTTCCGGCCCTGTTCATCCCGGACCAGGCCATGGATGAACACGTGCTTGAAGGGTTCCTTGCCCATGAATTCCTCACCCATGGTGATCATCCGGGCCACCCAGAAGAAGATGATATCATAGCCAGTGACCAGCACGCTGGTAGGATACCACTGTTCCAACTCTTCTGTCTTGTCCGGCCAGCCGAAGGTGGAGAATGGCCACAGGCCGGAGCTGAACCAGGTATCCAGGGCATCTTCATCCTGATGGATGTGCTTACTGCCGCATTTGGGGCATTCCGTCAGATCCGTCCGAGAAGCGGCCACTTCTCCGCAGTCGTCGCAATACCAGACTGGGATCCGATGGCCCCACCAGATCTGCCGGGAAATGCACCAGTCATGGATGTTTTCCATCCACTGGAGATAGGTCTTGGTGAACCGGCTGGGCACGAATTCTGTGTTACCTTCGGTGACGCATTTGATGGCGGCTTCCGCCAGGGGTTTCATCTTCACGAACCACTGGGTGGAGACCATGGGTTCCACCACATGATGGCAGCGCTGGCAATGGCCTACCGAGTGGGGTGCGTCTTCGATCTTCACCAGGAGTCCCAGGTCTTTCAGGTCTTGGACGATATGCTTCCGGCATTCGTACCGGTCTTCTCCTTCATATTTGCCGGCTTCTTTGGTCATTTTCCCGTCCAGGCCGATGACCACGATTTTTTCCAGATTGTGCCGTTCACCCACTTCATAGTCGTTAGGGTCATGGGCCGGGGTGATCTTCACGGCACCCGTACCGAATTCCAGGTCCACATATTCATCGGCGATGATGGGGATTTCCCGGTTGGTGGTGGGCAGGGCGATTTTCTTCCCTACCAGCTTTCCATACCGTTCATCCTTGGGGTTCACAGCTACGGCTGTATCTCCGGGGATGGTTTCCGGACGGCTGGTAGCAATGGTCAGGTATTGGTCCTTTTCTCCCACGATGGGGTATTTGATGTACCACAGGGCACCGGAATCATCCTGGTGTTCCACTTCCACATCAGAAAGGGCCGTGCGACAGTTGACGCACCAGTTGATCATCCGGGTCCCTTTGTAGATCAAGCCTTTTTCATAGAGGCTCACAAAAGCTTCCCGGACAGCCCGGCTCAGTCCCTCATCCATGGTAAACCGCTGCCGGTCCCAATCGCAGGAGATCCCCAGGGATTTCAGCTGAGTGACGATTTCGTCCCCATAGGCTTCCTTCCATTTCCACACCCGTTTCACGAATTCTTCCCGGCCCAGGTCATAGCGGGTCAGTCCTTCTTTTTTCTTCAGTTCCTCTTCCACTTTGATCTGGGTGGCCAGACCGGCATGGTCATAACCGGGGAGCCAGCAGGTATTGTCCCCCATCATCCGGTGCCAGCGCACCAGGATGTCCTGAAGGGTATTGTCCAGGGCATGGCCCATGTGGAGCTTGCCGGTGATGTTGGGAGGCGGGATCACTACACTGAAAGGTTGCCGGCTCTTGTCCACTGGCTGATGGAAAAAGCCCTGTTCCATCCAATATGCATACCATTTCTTTTCCACCGCGGCCGGATCATAGACCTTGGGGATGTTGTTTTCTTCTGCCATAAATCTGCCTCCTTAAAAAAATAAACCCGTCCTGCTGTATAGGACGAGTTGTTCGCGGTACCACCTACATTCTCAATTGCTTGAGCACCTTAAAGGCGTAACGTGCCCAAACGGATACGGCTCTTCACCGTACCGGCTCCCGGATGACTTCCAGCGCATTGCCCGGATGCTTCCACCAACCGCATCCTCTCTGCCGGTGCAAGGGGCGCTGTACTCCTTCCCTTCATAGCCTTTGACTGTATGGTTGTATGGAGTCATTGTAACAAGGGGAGATTTTTTTGTCAATGGGAAATGGAAGAGGTCAGACCGGCCCTGACAGGCCTTTCAGAAGTCAGACTTCAGCTTGCCTGCAATAAACAGTTCGGACCTGCCTCTAATTCGAACAAAGCTGACGTCCGATGTCTCCAGGCCCCTTGGGGCCGTATCTGACCGTCTTTACAAACTCTCGATCTGCCGGCACAGCATCTTGCCCACGCTGTCGGCCATTTTGTCCAGGTCCCGGACTTCCACGCAGTCCTCCCCGAAGATCTTCCGGGCATCCTTCATGATGTGTTGGTTCTCTCCATTGATGAGGCCGATGATCCGGATCCCTTCCCGGCGGAGGCTGGCCGCTTCGTCCGCGGTGTTAGCCACGGCTTTTTCATCCCGGTATTCTGATGAGCTGAACAGTCCGTCCCCCACCAGAGGCTTGTCATCATTGGGTTCCGCATCGGTAAGCATGATGAGGATCTTCTTTGTCTGGGTGAAATCCCCCATCAGCTGCCGAGCCCCTCGGAGAGCCAATCCATCCCGGTTCCAGCCAGTTGCCACATAGTTGAAGAGGCTGGTGCACCGCTTCTTGTCGGCGTAATCCTTGAACAGGGTCAGCACCGTATAATTCCGCAGGGTGCAGAAGGAATATACCTGGTAAGGGATCCCGCATTGTCTTAGGCTTTCGGCGATCACATAGGCCTGGGAGGCGATCACCTGCTGGTATTCTCCCCGGGAAGCCGAGGCATCCAGCATCAGGTCCACCGTGAAATCCGGGCTGGAAACCGTTTCCCGTTCAAAGAACACCCGGCTGTCGTTTACCTTCAAGGCCCGCCACACCAGGCCCGGCACCAGCTCTCCTTCCTTGGCCGGCACCGGCAGCCGGGTCTGGGCCATCCGCATGACACTCCGCAGCTGATGGGTCAGCCGGGCGATGCTCTTCCGGCACTGTTCCCCATGGTCCTTGTAGTAGGCCAGGTTCTTCACCCGCTGGGCATGGGCTCCCTGGAGCCAGCGGGAAGCTTCCCCTGTGGCTCCTTTGCTCCCCAGCCGGCCTCGGGTAAAGTGCAGATGGCAGCCCCGATGGGGCCCGTTGCACCAGGCCTGGTCGATATCCAGCATTTTCCGGGGCGGATAGATGCTGGCCCCGAAACAGTCGATGATGTACTGGTAGTTTTCAGTCGCTGTCTGGCCGGTGATGAAAGCCATCAGCCCGTTATGGGCCTTTTTCCCGGCCAGGATATCCAGGGCCTGCTTCTTGGAATACAGGAAGTTGAACACGCTTTCCTGCTTCCGGAACACATGGGGCAGGAGCCAGTCTAAGAAATCTCCCAGCCCTTTGCTGATGATCACTTTTTCCAGGCTTTCCCGGACCAGGAAATGGGAGACGAAATACTTCTTGGTGAGTTTCCGGAAATGATC
>SFHH01000105.1 GCA_004555735.1 Acidaminococcus fermentans | reverse complement strand
AATCAATTTGTAAAAATTGATTTCCAAAAGCGTATGACGTATGACGTCTGACCTATGACAAAGGGGTGTTGTGCGTGTGTGGTTTTCGCACGTGCAACACCCCCTTTCTCTTATAAAAACAGCATATTATAGATCCCCAGGTACGATACCACAAAAGCGGAAAGGCTGAAGAAGATGGCGGTGAAGAGCAGGTTCTTATAAAGATGGTTCACATCCACGCCCTCCGGAGCACATCCGCAGGCCAGTGCCCCGACTGTAGAGAACGGACTCAGCACCACACCGTTGGTCCCCACGATGACCCCCAGCATCAGCGCGGTGGCGTCCAGAGCCGGATTGGATGCGGCCAGCTTAGCGGCCAGCGGGATCAGGGTCGGCATCACCACGCCGGTACCACTGGCTACCGCCCCCATCAGACCGCCCAGGAGGATCATGATGGGCTGAGCCGTTGCCGGAGTGATCACCTTGGACAGCATGGACGTCAGATACGTGATCCCGCCAGATTTATCCACCACATGGAGCAGCATGCTCATCCCGGTGATCAGGATCAGCGTACCCCAAGGAATCGCGGCAATGGCTACTTTCTGATCACAATATCCCAGCAGGATCAAAACCGCCGCAAAAGCCAGGCAGAGCAGACCGATATTCTGTTTGAAGAAAATGGTGGCGACACATACCAGGACGATGGAAATCACCGTAACGACCTGAGCCCGGTTGAAGGGAGTGAAATTTTTATCCGGTTCCGTATTGGGGACTTTCCACCCTTTAAAGACCAGGTAAGCGATGAACGCCATGGCAAAAATGGAGAAGGAATAGGCCCCCCAGATAGGCATATAGTTATCCACCCCATTCTGGATAGCCAGGGTATTGGCTACGATCCCGTTCAGGGTAATGGGAGACAGGCCGCCGATCATCCCTCCGGCCAGCACGATGATAGAAGTCATGGTCACATCCAGCTGCCGGCTCAGGCAGGTACTGTAAGCGATGGGCATGATCACCACCAGGATCAGCATGGACCCTCCCACGCCGGCCAGGATGGCGGCTGCAGCAAAAAACATCCAGGGGATCAGTTTGTTGTTCCCTCGGGAAAGGAAGGAGACATTTTTGGCCAATACAGTGGATGTCCCATTATGGTTGGCAATGCCGAACAGGAACGTATAGGCCATAATCAGGAAAAAGACCGTAGTGGGGAATCCGCCCGCATAAATCTCCTTGGCCTTCATCCCGGTGACAAAAGTCCCGTAGACATACGCAGCCAGGAAACCGATGATCCCCACATTCTTCTTGGTGATCATCCCTAAGAAAATGACAAAGAACAATAAAACCAACGACCCAACTTGTACCATTTTTACCCCTCCTGAAATAGAATCATAAAAAAAATCCCTCCGTCTCCAAAGAGACGAAAGGAACTTTCGCGGTACCACTCTTGTTCACGCAGCCTGAGCTGCATGCTCTTTTGCAGATACGGGCCAGTGGCCGATATCCTCCTGTCTGCTAACGGTCAGGCTTCCGGCGTACCCTACTTCCCTCTCATAGGCTTTCAGGCAGCTGCTCTGAGACCAGTTCAGCTTCTTCCTCCCTATGTCCTCACACCGGCCGGACACTCTCTGAAGGGATTCCGCAGCTTACTCCTTCTCTTCGTGGCATTTCTTGTATGGGATTGATGGGCTTAAGGATACCACGATGTCCTCAGGATTGCAACCCTTCTTTTTATTTTTTTCTTTTCTCCACCAAAATTATGATTTTTTGTTTACAATGGCACATCTTTTCTCTAGTACGAGGAAACCGTCCTTTTTTTTGGGGATTGCACACTGGTTGATCCAAAGGAGTCCTGTTTTCTTTTTTTCAGACATCATTCCATTCACAAAAGACAAAACACGAGGACTTTTCGGTTAAAGTATTTCTGGAATGGACTTATTCTCTGTTAATTCGGGAACCTTTCTTTAGCAGGCTAACACTTTGAAAAAATAATGTATGAAGTATACAAAAAATCGTTGACAAGAACGTGAACAAGTGGTAAATTACGTAACTATCAACAAGCATCCGATTTGATGACGGCACTTGCAAACAAAAGTGTCGATTTTTTTCGAAGGAGTGATGATGATGAACGGATTAACGCTTGTGTGTCTTGCCATTGTAATCTTCGTCTGTGCGTACATGTTTTATGGGCGCTGGTTGGTCAAGACCTGGGGAATTGAACCGGATGCGAAGACTCCTGCCTACCGCTTCCGGGATGACAAGGACTTTGCTCCCGCTTCCCGTTTCACGGTATTTGCCCATCAGTTTTCTTCCATTACCGGTGCCGGCCCTGTAACCGGTCCGATTATCGCCGCTATGTTCGGTTGGGTTCCTGCATTCTTATGGATTTTGGTCGGCGGCGTATTCTTCGGTGCCGTCCAGGATTTCACTGCCCTGTATGCTTCCGTGAAGAACGACGGCAAGGGCATGGGTGCCCTGATCGAACAGTATGTAGGCCGTACCGGTTGCAAGATGTTCCTGATGTTCGGCTGGCTCTTCTCCCTGCTGGTCATCGCCGCTTTCTCTGATATCATGGCCAGCACCTTCAACGGCTTCTCCAAGACCGGTGAAATGATGGGGCCCAACGCTTCTGCCGCTTCCATCTCCATGATCTACATTGCCGTGGCTGTGGTATTCGGGATCGTGACCCGCCGGTTCAACATCACCGGTGCCAAAGAATTGATCCTGGGCATCATCTGCATGATTGCCATGGTCAGCCTAGGAATCGCTTACCCCATGTACGCTTCCCGTACCACCTGGCTGTATGTGACCTACGCTTACTGCTTCGCTGCTTCCATCATGCCCATGTGGCTGCTGATCCAGCCTCGTGACTATCTGTCCGTATTCCTGCTGCTGGGGATGATCCTGGCCGGCGTGCTGGGCATCATCGTCGGAAATCCTTCCATCAATATGCCTGCCTTCACTTCCTTCGAAGTAGCCGGCAAGCCCATGTTCCCCATCCTGTTCGTCACCATCGCCTGCGGAGCTGTATCCGGGTTCCATTCTCTGGTTTCTTCCGGTACTTCCTCTAAGACCATTTCTAACGAAAAAGACATGCTGCCCGTAGGTTACGGCTCCATGCTGATCGAATCCACCCTGGGTGTGGTTTCCCTGGTTATCGCCTGCTCCGTAGCTGTGAACGGCCAGCTGCCCAAAGCCACTCCGTTCGCCATCTTCGGCAGTGCCATCGGCGGCTACTTCACCATGTTCGGTATTCCCAAATATTACAGCACCTGCATCGTGACCATGTGCGTATCTGCTCTGGCCATGACCACCATCGATGCGGTGACCCGTATCGGCCGGATGATGCTCCAGGAAATCCTGGCTCCGGAAGAAGGGAAAGAACAGGGTGCTGCTGCTAAATTCCTGAGCAACACCTACGTTGCCACTATCGTTACCTTGATTCCCAGCTACCTGCTGTGCCTGGGCGGTTACATGAACATCTGGCCGCTGTTCGGTGCTGCCAACCAGCTGCTGAGTGCTCTGGTACTGGTTGCCCTGGCCGTATTCCTGAAAGTCACCGGCCGGAAGAGCTGGATGCTCTACATCCCCATGACCTTCATGTTCCTGGTGACCATGAGTGCCCTGTGCCTGTCCATCTACGGCATCTACAAAAAAGCCATGGCTGGCGTTTTCTTCCCCATGGTGGAAGGTCTCCAGCTGGTGGTTGCCCTGTGCCTGATGTTCCTGGCCATCAACGTGGTCCGTCACTGCACCAAAGAACTGTTCAGCGGCAAAGTAGAAGTCGCCGACAAATAACACAAAGACTGCCCCCGCGGGCAGTCTTTTTTCATCACTCCAAAAGGGGGTGTTGCACATGCAAGCAACAGCCTTTTTATCTCCCCATCATCCGCAGGAACTCTGCTTCGTCCAGGATGGTCACGCCCAGGCTCTGGGCCTTGGTGTACTTGCTCCCGGGGTCGGCGCCGGCCACTACGTAATCGGTCTTTTTACTGACGCTGCTGGTGACTTTAGCCCCTACATCCTGGGCCATGGTCTGGGCCGTAGCACGGTCCAAAGTAGGCAGGGTGCCGGTGAACACCATGGTCTTCCCATAGAAGGGGTGGTTCTCATCCTGGGCCTGTCCGGCCGTCATCTCCATATTGAGCCCCAGTTCCTTCAGCCGTTCCACATAGGCCTGGTTCATAGGCTCTCCGAACCAGGTCACCACGCTTTCCGCGATCACCGGCCCGATATCCGGGATCTGGGCCAGTTCTTCCTGATCGGCCTCCATGAGTTTATCCATGGTACCGTATTTCAGCGCCAGAGTCCGGGCCACCTTGGCTCCCACATGGCGGATCCCCAGGGCAAAGAGCAGCTTGTCCAAGCTCTGGCTCTTGCTGTTCTGGATGGCATTGATCAGATTATCCGCACTTTTGGGACCCATCCGATCCAGCTGCTGGACCTGCTCCCGGGTCAAAAGGTACAGATCCCCCGGGTCTTTCACCAGCCCCACCGCCGTCAGCTGGGCCAGCACACTGGGTCCGCAGCCGTCGATATTCATGGCGTCCCGGCTGGTGAAATGGATCAATCCTTCCCGTCCCAGAGCCGGGCAGTGGGGATTGGTGCAGCGCCAGGCCGCCTCTCCGTCCTTCCGTTCCACCTTCCAGCCACATTCCGGGCAGGTTTCCGGCATATGGAACACTTTTTCCTCTCCGGTCCGTTTTTCCGGCACCACCCGGAGTACTTCCGGGATGATCTCTGCCGCTTTGTTGATGATCACATGATCCCCGATCCGGATGTCCTTCTCCCGGATGAAGTCTTCATTGTGGAGAGTGGCCCGGCTGATGGTGCTCCCGGAGAGCCGCACAGGCTGGAGCACCGCCGTAGGTGTCAGCACCCCGGTCCGCCCCACCTGGATCACGATATCTTCCAAAAGGGTCTCCGCCTGTTCCGGAGGGAATTTGTAAGCCATGGCCCAGCGGGGATCCTTGCCGGTGGCCCCCAGGATATCCTGCTGCCACACATCGTTCACCTTCACCACCACGCCGTCCGTGTCGTAGCCCAAAAGAGCCCGGCGTTCCCCGTGCTTCTTGATCAGCTCATTGGCTTCCTGGATGGTATCCACTAAAGCCCGGCCCTCCGTAGTGGTGAAGCCGTACTGCTGGAGCATATCCATGGATGCGTTGTGGGTGGGCAGATTCCCAGCCCCCACCCCGATGCCGTAAGCGAAGAAAGCCAGGGACCGTTTGGCCGTTACCCGGGGATCCAGCTGCCGCAAAGAGCCTGCCGCCGCATTCCGGCAGTTGGCGAATTCCTGTTCCCCGGCTTCCTGCCGTTCCTCATTGAGCTTCACGAAGGCCTGCCGGGGCATATACACTTCCCCCCGCACATCCAGCAGCTCCGGGATCTCCATGCCGGGAATGGGCCTCAGCACTTTGGGGATGTTGGCGATGGTCCGGACGTTTTCTGTGACATTTTCTCCCACCACCCCGTCACCCCGGGTAGCCGCCCGGACGAACCGGCCGTTCTCGTAGATAATGCTGCAGGCCAGCCCATCGATCTTGGGTTCCACCACATACTGGACTTTGGCGTCTTTGGGCAGCCCTTCATGGACCCGCCGGTCGAATTCTTCCATCTCTTCCGGCGAAAAAGCATTAGCCAGGCTCAAAAGGGGCGTCATATGCTTCACTTCCGTAAAGCCCGGCTTGGCATAGCCCCCCACATGCTGGCTGGGAGAATCCGGTGTCACCAGCTCCGGATACTGGGCTTCCAGGGCCTTCAATTCCCGCATCATAGCGTCATATTCCGCATCGGTGATCAGCGGATTGTCCTGGACGTAATACAGATAGGAATTTTTCTTCATGACAGCCCGCAGCTCGTCGATCCGGGCTGCCGCTGCCTCTTTCGTCATTTCACTCATGGCCTTACCCCCTCAGATTTTCTGCAGGATCTTATACTTGGTAGCCAGCTGCTTGATACCGCTGCCCGGGAAAGCCACCGTCACCAGCTGGCCTTCACTGCCATCGGGACGGGCCTCGATGATGGTCCCTACTCCGAACTTCTTATGCCGGCATTTGTCGCCGGGATGGAATTCCGGCACGCTGTCCCCCGCCGGCACAAAATGACTTTGGGGAGACGGCGTATCCAGGATGCTCCCACCCCGCTTCCGGGCGATGTTCCGCAGGCTAGCATGGGGTGCGGCCGCCGAGTCCTGGCCCCGGTATCCTCCATAGCCTCCATAGCTGCTCCGGCGCACCGTTACATTTTCAATCAGGTTCCGGGGAATCTCCTCCAGGAACCGGGAAGGGGGATACATGACCACATGGCCGTACACCATCCGGTTCCGGCAGCTGGTGAGATACAGCCGCTTCTTGGCCCGGGTGATCCCCACATAGCACAGCCGCCGCTCCTCTTCCAGCTTGTCCTCGTCCTCCAGGCTCCGCTGGCTGGGGAACAGCCCGTCTTCCATCCCCCCGATGAACACCACGGGGAATTCCAGCCCCTTAGCGGAGTGGAGAGTCATAAGGGTGACAGAATCCTGGGTCAGCTTGGCGTCGTCGATATCCGCCACCAGAGCCACATGGTTCAGGAAATCCTCCAGTGTCTTATTGTTCTCTTCTCCCGGGTCCTTGGCGAATTCATCGGCGATCCGCAGGAACTCGCTCAGGTTGTCCAGACGGCTCTTGGATTGATCGGAGCCTTCCAGCCGCAGGGCTTCCAGATAGCCGGATTTTTCCAGTACCTGTTCCATCAAATCTTTCACCGGCATCGTATCCTTGATCCGAGCCAAGCCTTCCATCATCTGGCTGAAAGCCTGGATCTTCCCCAGGGAACGGCCCAGCACTTCCCGGGCCTGGACGGTCTGGAGCACTTCTGGCAGGGGCATGCCGCTTTCTTCCAAAAGACTCCGGACCTTGGCCACCGTTGCTGCCCCGATCCCCCGCTTAGGTTCGTTGATGATCCGTTCCAGCCCCTGGATATCCCGTTCATTGGCCAGGAACCGGAGATAGCTCAGGGTATCCTTCACTTCTTTCCGGTCGTAGAACTTCAGGCTCCCCACCATCACATAGGGGATGCCGTTATTGATCAGGTTCTCTTCGAACATCCGGCTCTGGGCATTGGTCCGGTACAGGATGGCCATATCCCCCAGCTTCGTCCCTTCCTGGGTAAGCCGGCGGATCTGCCCCACCACGAATTCCGCCTCTTCCCGGTCGTCCCGGGCCTGGTAGTAGGCGATGGGCTGGCCGTTGCCGTTCTCCGTCCACAGGTTCTTGGGCCGGCGGGCCGCATTGTGCTTGATCACTTCATTGGCCGCATCCAGGATCACCTGGGTGGACCGATAGTTCTGT
>SFHH01000104.1 GCA_004555735.1 Acidaminococcus fermentans | reverse complement strand
GTCCATAGGCCGTGCTCTGTTGATCCTTGACGGAATCATCCTGACATTTTCTATTTTCGTATTTCATGATGTTGATGCAGGATTATTTGGGATGGCCTCTCTCTACGCTGAAACTAAGGTAATCGATGCAATCCTTTATGGATATGATACCGGAACACAGGTATCCATCATCACAAAAGAACCTCAAATCATTACGCGGCATATCATTGAAGATCTTGAGCGTTCTGCAACAATCGTCCATGGAAAAGGTGGATATTCGGAAAAAAATCTTTCTATTGTGATTTGTGTTGTAAGGAAGTCTGAATTCAGTACGCTGAAGAGCATCGTCCGTGAAAACGATGATAAAGCCTTTGTGATTGTAACCGAAGCCACAGAAGTTTTAGGGCTGGGATTTAAAAATATAGCAGAGCAGAATTGAAAATCGCGAATATGTACTCTCTTGCAAGTTTCCGACAGGGGCTGCTGCCCACGCAGCAGTCTCTTTTTATACCAAAAAATCACAGCTTTGTGCTTTCTTTTTCATAGGGCCTGTTATGATGGGCATACGAAAAAGGAGGGGAGCAGGATGCCGCAGCAAAGTTTAAAAGGATATTGGCGCTGGCTACTGATCGGAGCCATGCTGCCGGGGATCTTCGTGGGCCAGATGGACAACCCCCTGCAGCATCGAGTCCCTCGCTATCTGGTACGGTATAATCAAGGCGGGCTCAGTCAGAGCTGCTCCAGTGGCCGGAAAATCTCCAAGCGGTCCGGTATGAACTGGAAATCTTCTCCCAGGTCCCGGAGGAGCTGGATCCGGAACAGCCAGTGGAAGGCGCGGTCTACCGGGATGGAGAGATCTACACCAACCGGATCCTCTTAAAAGTAGGAATCTACGGAGACAGTATTTCTCACGGGGGCGGCCACCTCTCTTTCAGCACGTATATGGCCATGAAACAGATCATGGGCCAAGTGATCAACAATCAGATAACGGAGTTTTTGTAAAGGCTATGGTATAATGACCCTATACGGAAGGGAGAGAGATACCATGGACAAAGAGCGCCTGAAAGCATTCTGCCGGAGTCTGGGGCTGACGGAAGTGGGCGTCGCCCCCTGCCGTCTGCCGGTTCCGGACCCCCTGCCAGAAGTATGCCCCCTGGCAGCTGGCAAAGGCCCTGAACGGTATGATCTGTCCCAGCTCCTTCCCGGCTGCCGGGCAGCTGTGGTGGCACTCTTTCCTTATTTCCTGGAACCGGTTAAGGGAAGCAATCTCTCCTTGTACTGCCAGCTAACCGATTATCACAAGGTAGTCCCTCTGTATCTGGAGAAGATTGCCGGCTGGCTCCAAGCCCAGGCACCAGAAAGCCGGCAGATGACCATTGTGGATACTTCTCCCTTAGCAGAACGGGATTTGGCGGTCCAAGCCGGGGTGGGTTTCCTGGGAGACAACGGCTGCCTGATCAACGAAACCTACGGTTCCTGGTGCTTCGTGGGGGCTGTATTGACCACTGTGCCTTTGACACCGGATCAGCCGCGGAACCAGGAATGTCTCCATTGCGGCAGCTGCAGCTGGGCCTGCCCCGGGGACTGTTTCCAGTCGGGCCGGTACGACTACCGGTCCTGCAAATCTTATCTGACCCAGAAAAAGGGAGAGCTCACAGCGGAAGAAACAGCCATCATCCAGAAGACACCGCTGATTTTCGGCTGCGATGCATGTCAGGACTGCTGCCCCCACAATGCCCGGGCAAAAGAAACGCCACTGCCGGAGTTTCGTCAGGAGCGGATTCCCAGGTTGGAGGAGAGCACGCTGGAAGCTATGACCAACCGGCAGTTCCGGGAAGCCTACGGAGACCGTTCCTTTGCCTGGCGGGGGAAAAAGATCCTGCTGCGGAACCTGGAACTGACAACAGGGAGAAAATAGGTTGCAGCAGGTACACCCTTGGCTGGAATGGAAAAAATATGATACAATCAGGATGTATTTCTAATGAAATACGATGGATTGTGGCAACCTGTCCAAGGAGGTGTTTGCATGACCCAAGAGAAAAGGATCCCGCTGCCCCGAGACCTGATCCAGTTTATTTTCGAGGCGGCGTATATCCAGCGCTGGAACGATCATATTCGGCCCCAGGGCTTTACAGAACTGGATAAACAGGCCCATAAGATGATGATCCTCTATGTGCTGTCCCGGTATGAGGAACAGGACCATGGGGCCAGCTTGGACTGGCAGGTGCTGGTAGAGGGGGGGATCTTCGAGTTCCTCCACCGAGTGGTACTGACAGACATCAAACCGCCCGTATTCCATGAACTCATGAGAAAAAGCGGCCATCAGCTGAACCAGTGGGTCTATAAGGAATTGGTCCGCCGGGTCCCTTCCCTGGAGGGCAGCGCCTTTATGGAGAAGATGCAGCAGTACTTGGATGGGGACAGCCATCCTCTGGAAAAGCAGCTGATCCGTGCTGCCCATTATCTGGCTACGGAATGGGAATTCCGGATCATCTATCATATGAATCAAGGGATTTTTGGCGTAGAAGAAATCCGGGAGCGGATCGCTGATGAAATCGAGGACCATTACAATCTGGCCGGTGTCCAAAAAATCGCCATGAACGGGAAGACCCGGAAATTCGTGGATCTGATCGGCAAACTCCGGTTCCAGAAGCGCTGGTCCCAGTCTCCCCGGGTTCCGGAGACCTCGGTCATGGGCCATGTGCTGATTGTAGCCATCATGGGGTACTTCTGTGCCGAAGCCATGGGGGCCTGCAAAGGAAGGATCGTGAACGATTTTCTAGGGGGACTGTGGCATGATCTGCCGGAAGTCCTGACCCGGGACATCATTTCTCCTATCAAGCGCTCTATCGAAGGCCTGGAGGATTTGATCAAGGACATCGAACAGCAGCAGATGGGAGAAATCCTGCTGCCGCTGCTGCCTGTCAGCTGGCATGAAGATATCCTGAATTTCACCGTCCATGAATTTGACAATCGGATTTGGGAAAACGGCAGGATCTGTCTGTTGGAAGGGGATATCCCAGCTCAATATAATGAAGACAGGTTCCGTCCAGTGGATGGACGGGTGTTGAAGGGCTGTGACCATCTAGCTGCGTTCCTGGAAGCCTGGCTCAGCATCCAATGCGGGATTACGTCTTCCCATTTGGCCGGGGTGGTGGAGGCGCTGCCCAAAGCTTATGAAGGGAAAAGCATCGGTGGAATCGATTTCGGCAAGATCTATGAACAGTTTCGCTAAAAAAGAGGTGTGGAACAATCCATGGGTTGTCTCACACCTCTTTTTCCCTGCAGAATCTGTTGATGGCCTCCAGAAAAGCATCTCCGTATTTCTCGTCCTTGTGCTGCCCCACCCCGGCGACTTGTAGGAATTCCTCATGGGTCCGGGGAAGGCGGCGGCACATCTCGTGGAGGGTACGGTCCCCGAACACCACAAAGGGCGGAACCATGGCCTGTTCCGCCAACCGTTTCCGCAGGGCTTTGAGACGGTCGAACAGTTCATCCCCCATTTCCAGGGTGAAGCCTTCCGGCAGTTCCAGTTCCGGAAGGACCTTTTTCTTTTTTCGTCCGGATCTGCCATCGGGCAGGGAACCGGCTTCTTTCCGGAGCAGTACCCGGATGGAGCTGTCTTGGAGCTCCCAGATCTTTTTTGCAATCTTCAGTACCGGATATCTGTCCCGAGTGATCAGCAGATACTCCTGGTCCAACAGGTTCTGGATCATTTCTTTGATTTCTTTCAGAGAATATTGCTGGAGGGCGCCGAACATCCGCAGCCGGGCAAGGCCCGTCTCCTCCACCCGGGTGGAGCGGCTCCCTGCCAGGGTGTTGGCAATCAAGGTTATGCCGTAGGGCCGCCGGGCTTCATGGATGCATTTGACGATTTTCTTGGTCTCTTCCGTCATGTCGATTTCATCGTATTCCCCGTTGCAGGTGGAACAATGGTTGCAGCGGGCAGGAGCAGCCTCCCCAAAATAATGGAGAAGGGTCTGGCGCAGACAGCTGGTGGTCTGGCAATAATGCTCCATGGCATAGAGCTTCCGGAGATTGGCTTCTTCCACTTCATCCAGGACTTCGTTTTGTTCCTTATGCTCCAGCAAGAATTTCTGGATAATCACATCCTGGGGGGAAAAGAGCAGGATGCATTCGGCAGGCTCTCCGTCACGGCCGGCCCGCCCGGCTTCTTGGTAGTAGTTTTCCAGGCAGGAGGGCATATTGTAGTGGAGCACATAGCGGACATTGGATTTGTCGATTCCCATGCCGAAGGCGTTGGTCGCAATGATCACCTGGGCCCGGTCATACTGGAAATCTTCCTGGGCTTTCTGCCGTTCTTCCTGGCTCATGCCCGCATGGTACCGGGCTGCTGGGATCCCTTTGTCACAAAGGCTGTCGTACAGGTTATCTACATTTTTTCGGGTGGAACAGTAGATGATGCCGCTGTCCTCCAGATGGTCCTTCAGGAACCGGAGGACCCAGGCGTCCTTGTCCTGAGGATGCTCCACGCCGAAGTACAGATTGGCCCGGTCGAACCCGGTGACTAAGATACGAGGACTTCGCAGTTCCAGGCTCTGGAGGATGTCGTCCCGGACTTGTTCCGTGGCAGTCGCGGTGAAGGCTCCTACCACCGGCCGCTCTGGAAGGAATTCCAGGAAATCCAGGATCCGGGTGTAACTGGGACGGAAGTCCTGTCCCCATTGGGAGATGCAATGGGCTTCGTCCACTGCCACCATGGAAATATCTGCCTCTTTGGCAAAATCACGGAACAGTTCAGTTTCCAGCCGTTCGGGCGCCACATAGATCATTTTATAGGCTCCGGCACGGGCCTGTTCCAGAGTAGTATAGAATTCCCGCCCGGATAGGGCACTATTGATGTAAGCTGCCTTGATCCCGGCCGTTTCTAGAGCCTGGACTTGATCCTGCATCAGAGAGATCAGCGGCGAGATGACCAGGGTGATTCCAGGAAAAAGCAGGGCCGGGACTTGGTAACAAAGAGACTTGCCGGCCCCGGTGGGCATGATTCCCAGGGCATCATGCCCCTGGAGCAGGGCATCGATCAGGATTTCCTGTCCCGGACGGAAAGAAGTGTATCCAAAATACTTTTTCAGGACTGCAATCTTGTCCATACAGGGAAAATACCTCCTTTGGAAAGAAAATCAAACTGCTGTTTGTTCCAATCATAACGAAATTTCACAAAAATTGCAAGAAAAGACAGCATCGATTAATTGTATACAAAATACAAAAAAATAAACAGTTATTTCTGAATCGTGTTATAATGCACTTGTAAGGGTTTTGTAAGGGTTCAATAGATACAATTTTAGGAGGCGTTACAAATGAGTCTGTTTGAAATGGCAAAAATCCCTATGGAAAAAGCAAGCAAACTGATCAATCTGGATCCCAACGCTGAGGCTGTTATCTCCCAACCTGAACGTACTCTGGAAGTCAGCATTCCTGTAAAGATGGATGACGGCCATGTAGAAGTATTCACCGGCTACCGTTCTCAGAACAGCACGGTCCTGGGTCCTGTAAAGGGTGGCGTGCGGTATCACCAGAACGTTTCCATGGATGAAGTGAAGACTCTGGGCTTCTGGATGACTACGAAATGCGCTATCGCTGGACTGCCTTACGGCGGCGGCAAGGGCGGCATCATCGTAGATCCCCGGAAAGTCTCTAAGGGCGAACTGGAAAGGATCACCCGCGGTTATATCGACCGGATTGCTCCGATCATCGGGGAAAAGAAAGATATCCCGGCTCCGGATGTGAACACCAATGCCCAGATCATGGCTTGGATGCTGGATGAATTCTCCAAGATCAACTGCCAGTATACTCCTGGTTTCATCACCGGGAAAGCCGTCAGCATGGGCGGATCCCTGGGACGGACTTCCGCAACGGGGCGGGGTGTTGTAACGGCTGCTCTGGAACTGCTGAAGAGAGAAGGCATCAAACCGGAAGACGCCACCCTGGCTATCCAAGGGTTCGGCAACGTAGGTTCCTGGACTGCCAAATGTGCAGCTGACAAAGGCCTGAAGATCGTAGCCCTGAGCGATATCAGCGGCGGGATCTATGATCCCAATGGCTTCGATCCGTATAAAGTAGAAGAATATGCCCAGAATAACGGCGGCGTGATCAAAGGCTATCCTGGCGCGCAGGCTATCAGCAATGAAGAAGTCCTGGAACAGGATGTCACCGTGCTGATCCCTGCAGCTCTGGAACTGCAGATCACCGGCAAGAACGCTGATAAGATCAAAGCAAAGATGATCGTAGAAGCAGCTAACGGCCCGACGGATGCTGATGCTGATGCCATCCTGGAAAAGAGAGGCATCCCTGTGGTTCCCGATGTGCTGGCCAACGGCGGCGGCGTAACCGTATCCTACTTCGAATGGGTACAGAACCTGTACAGATACTTCTGGACGGAAGAAGAAGTCATCGACAGACAAGAACAAATGATGGTCAAGGCCTTCGCAAATGTGTATGATGCAGCTAAGAAATACAACACCACTATGCGGGTAGGCGCCTACATCGTAGCTCTGAACGCACTGGCAGAACCCCTGAAACTGAGAGGCATTATCTAATAGAACCCTACAAACGGAACCTGTGCCCAGACGGCACAGCAGAAAACCCCGGACTTGGACAGTCTGGGGTTTTTTGTATGACACGGAAAATAAAGAAAAAGTCGGGAAATGTGGAATTTTTAGAAAAATTCCTTTATAATGGATAACGGATCAACAGAAGGTGAAAAGGACGGGGGGAAGCATATGGAAAATAAAGAACGTAGAGATACCATCCTGAACATGCTCCAGCAGGCCTCCAAACCGGTTACGGGAACGGAGATGGCTCGGGTCTGCCAGGTCAGCCGGCAGATCATCGTAGGCGATATTGCCCTGCTGCGAGCCAGTGGTATGCCCATCATTTCCACGCCCCGAGGCTACCAGCTCCACGATTTCCACAAACAAGGCTGCCGGGAATCGTTCCTGTGCAAACATGGCCCGGAGCAGGTGGAGGCAGAACTCAATGCCATTGTGGATAACGGGGGAGTTGTCCACAATGTGGTGGTGGAACATGAAATCTACGGGTACATGGAGGGGGAACTGAATCTGAAATCCCGGAGGGATGTGCAGCTCTATATCCAGCGGATGGAGGAGACTAAAGCACCTCTTCTATCCAGCATGTCCAACGGAGTCCATACCCATCTGGTAGAGACCGGAACAGAAGAAGAGATGGAGGCCATCCATAAAGCACTGGAAAAACTGGGAATCCTGGTGAAATAAATAACGGAAGAAAAAGGGGCTGTTGCATGCGCAACAGCCCCTTTTTGAGGTCTCGGGTCTCGAGTCGTGAGTCTCGAGCCGTTGGATAGAACCTGTCCCCATGGCCAGGTTCTTTTGAAGGTGTAGAAC
>SFHH01000103.1 GCA_004555735.1 Acidaminococcus fermentans | reverse complement strand
CCGTGAAAAACCAGAAGACAAACAGGGAGATGAACCGGTAGCCGATACCTGAATAGGGAGGAAGACCGGCTATGGTCTGAGCCACAATCGTAGAAGAGGGATTCAAAGTCCCAGTGGAAAAACCGATGGCGCCTCCCAGGATGGGAATGGCAGCTCCTGTCAGAGAATCAAAGCCCATGGCTTTCGCCATCATGACTAGGATGGGTGTGAACGCCATAAAAATGGTAACAGACTGAGTTGTAGAAATCAGAGCACAGATCAGCATCAAAAGAGGGATGAAGATGGCTTCCTGATTGCCGAACTTTTTGACCACAATCCAAATGAGAGAGTGGATAGAGCCTGTCATCAGCAGCACATGGAAACCTCCACCAGCAATCAATGTACTGAAAATCAGCACATTCTGGGATGAAAAACCCTTTACGACCAGCGTGGGAATCTGCCATAAGTGGACATATGTCTTGGCGATGTAGGAGAATTGATCAGGCTGGACGACTTTGACTCCATTGGCTCCCGTAATCCTTGTATACGCACCGGAAGGTATCAGCCAAGTCAGGATTACGGAACAGATCAAGATCAGGAACAGGAGGACGAACGTGTGGGGAATCTTTACAGAACCATCTTTTTTTCTCTCAAAGATTTTCATATTTCCTCCTTTATAGATAGAGAAAAGTGCCAGGATTCAATAGCCGATCTGAGCGGCAAGCATCAGGAGCAGCGTCCCTACGATGACCCAGATCCCGAAAATCCGGATGGCGAAACGGAACCAACGGTCAAAGGGGATATTGGCGGAACCTACGAATCCCATGGTGGCTGCTGCATGAGGAAGAATGAAGTTGCAGAATCCATCGCCGAAGTTAAAGGCAAGGACGGCTGTCTGCCGGCTGATCCCAACCAGATCGGCGACGGGGATCATGATGGGCATGGTGGTGGCCGCCTGGCCTGAACCGCTGGTGATGAAGAAATTGATGATGACATGGATGTAGAACATGACTGGGGCCTGGAAAGCCTTCGGCACATAATTCAGGATCTGTGCCAGGTTGAAGACGATGGTATCGATGATCATCCCCTTGTTGATGATCAGGGTGATTCCATAAGCAAAGCCGATCATCATAGCCGTCCCTGCCATTCCCTTGGCACCTTTGATGAAGGTCTTGCACATATGATTGGGATCCATGCGGCAGGCGATACCGGTGAAGATCCCCATATAGATGAACATGGTGCCGCAGGTCTGGAGATCCAGCTTTCCTTTCACTCCCAGATAAATCATGGTCAGGATGCAAAGTGAGATGGTGATCAGCCCAGGGATATTTTTCTTTTGAAAGGTGGGGATATGATCCAGGTTCAGATCATCCAGGCCCAGGTCGATGCCATAAACATAGCTTTTGGAGGGATCTTTCTTGATGGAAAGGGCATAATGGACCACGTACAAGATGGTGACGATCAGGAACGGGATCATGCAGAAAAGACGGTACCCCAACCCGGAAAAGATCGGGAGTTCCGCAATGGTCTGGGCCGTACCAGTATTGGACAGGTTCATGGCTCCGCAAGAAAAGCCTACGGCGCCTCCCAGCATGATCATGGAAACACCCACGATGGCGTCAAAGCCCAGGGCCTTTGCAATCACCAGGCCGACGGCAGAGAAAGGAATCCAGGAGTTGAACCCGGCAGGGACACAGATGATGGCGAACATGACCATAATCCCGGCAACTACCACCCATTCTTTTCCTCTGACTTTTTGGCTGATGGAACCGGCGGCTCCCTGAAGAACCTGGGAATCCAGGACAATCCCCAGACCACCTCCGGCACACATGAGGGCAAAGATGATCTTACTGGCTTTAACCATGCCCGGATAGATGAAGTTAAAGATGGTCAGTGGGTTGACCGGGTGCTGGGTAACATAATGGAAAGTGCTGGGATCGACCACGGTCTTCCCTGCAATTTTGATCCGGGCATAACTGCCGGCAGGAATCAGGTAGGTTAAGACACAGGCCAGCACCATGGCTCCGATGATGATCAGGAGAGAGTGCGGGATACGGATTTTTTTTATGGCTTCCATATGATCCTCCTTGTTTGACGTAGAACTCCATGTCGGCGGCTGCAAATTCTACAGTTTCATAACTGATATTCCTGATAGGGATTGCAGCAGGGATTCCCGAAACAGATATAGATTTGATCGGTGGAAAGATCGATGATGATGGAATAGACCGTTGAATGGCCCACATCGTCTGCATGACGGCAGATGGATTCCGGATATCCCTCATGATTCTTCAGGATTTCCATGATGGCGTCGGTATCCAGCTCATCCCGTTTTTCTGCCAAGAGCTTTTTCAGCTGCTTTCCCCGGTCGATGGCCGGATCGAAGGTTCGATTGCGGGTCGGATCCACGGTGAAGCGGTTCCCAGCCCCGATCATGCCCTGAGTGGGGAGGACTTCATCTTCGCCTCCTGGATAACATTCAAAGTCCAGCGCTTTCCCTTCCCGGCTGGCCAGCAGCATGTTGGTGGATACGGTCCGGAAGCGATTCCGCTGGATAGCACAGGCCTCTTCGAAGGACTGGGCTTCCCAGACGCTTTTCCGGATGACCGTGCCCGGTACGGCAACGCCTGCATGATCCATATGGGAGCGGAGCGCTGAATTCACCAGGGCGACTCCTTTGGAATTATACCCATCCCGGATCAATTGGCCTGCTTCGGCCACACCCAGGGCCCGGAATCCGTCAGGATGGACGATGTGCAGGATCACCAGATGACGGCTGACACCTCTTCCCAGATCGCAGTTCTTGAATATGAATTTTTTCTTTCTTTCCGGGTCCATGAATACGCCGGTGGTACATTCATGCTGCCAGTCGAACTGGGAAATCTCGTAACGGGCATTGACCGCCATGATCTCCCTTACATCCTTTCCGGCGCCGGCAGCGATCCCTTTCAGTTCTTCCATGATTTCCGGCGAGAAGGCTTCAGTGGCCTGATTAAACTTTTCTGCGAAGGTCAGGACCTGGTCCCAGGTGAACTTTTTGGCAAATTTTTCCTGATAATAGCGGATGGCCGTTTCGATTTCCGGTTTCGCCTGCTGGCCGTACTGGACTCCCCGTTCAAAAGGGGTGGCCGCATCCATGTAAATGGTCTTGAACATGCCGAAATCCTCCCTCATGATTTTTCATCTAGCTTACAATACAAAAGAATCATTGCGCGACATTTATCACTATTGTCAGTTTTATTATAGGAATATCCTTTGGAGAAAGATACTATATTCTAGTTGGAAAAATCATAACCGATGGTTATAATAAGAGGAAGGGAGGGGGTACCATGAATACAGATTACATCCGCTACATGAAGATGATCGCCCAGGAAGGCAATGTCAGCCGGGCCGCGGCAGCCCTGTTCATCTCTCAGCCGGCTTTGCTGAAGGCGCTCAACAAAATGGAGGCCAGACTGAAAATCAAACTGTTCACCAGAGAGAAACGGTGCATGATCCTTACCGAAGCAGGAAAAGTGTTCCTGGCAGATGGAGAGAAGATCCTGGCGTTGGAAGACATCCTGCTGAAGAATATGGAGACCATGTCGGAGGCAAAGAAAGAGACCGTTACGCTGGGGATTCCCGGGGAAAGAGGGGCCAATGTACTGCCGCTCCTGCTCCCTCTGTTCCACAGCGCCTGTCCGGATCATCGGCTGAAAACGGTGGAAGGCTACAGTGAGATGCTGGAAAATTATTTGCTGGATGGCACCATCGACCTGGCTCTCTATACCCTTCCGGTGAACACGGAGTCCCTGGCATGGGAGAAACTGGCGGATGATTACGTGGTAATCGGAGCCTCCAAGCACTCTTCGTTTGCCCGTAAATTCGATCTGTCACAAAATTCCCTGTATTCCCCCTATTATATTTCGCCCCAGATGCTGAAGGGGACCGAATTCAATTTGGTGAAAGAAGGCCGGGGCACCCGGCGGATCGCAGAACAGATCTTCGCGGTGGCTAAGATCCATCCAGCTGTGTACCAGGAATACGACCGCCACCAGACCCTGGTCCGGATCTGTTCCATAACCGATCAGCTCTGCATTACCCCCTGCCACACTCCTCTGCAGCTGGGAATCGCAGACGATATGTGCTTTTTCACGACAGAAAGGGAACTGGTCAACCGCCAGGTCATCATCGCCTGGCTGAAGGATCGGAAACTATCCAAAGAAGAGAAGAAGCTGATCGGATTGGCCAAAGCGGTGGCACAGAAGGTGGGACAGGACGATCCCTGCAGTTTTCACGTGGTGGATGCGATCCTCCGGTGAAAAGAGCAGCTTCCCTGACTGCCGGTTTTTGAGATTCCCCCAGGTTTCAGCATCGGAGCCTGAGAGATTTTTTTGATAGATGGACACAATGGTTCTTTTTTATTATAGGCCTATCGAATCTTTACAATAATTAAGAAAATTATGAATCATATCGAAAAATTATAAAGAGTGGTATAATAAAAATTATCTTATTCTATTGGGGAGGTTTTTGTTATGGGGAAAAAGAAAGATGGGGTCAATTTCAATCCCTATCTGGTTTTGCTGGTGATTGTCCTTCTGTGCACCATTGTCTCTTATTTTGTGGCACCGGGGGCCTATGACCGGGAGAAGATCAATGGCCTGAGCGTGGTCATCGCGGACAGCTATCATCCGGTCCCGAGGACGCCTGTTTCCTTCCTGGAAATGTACCGTTCCATTCCTAAAGGGCTGGAAGGCGCCGCCACCATGATGTTCGTGGTCATGATCATTGGGGGCGTCGTCGAGGTGTACAACCGGACGGGAGCCATCGGAGCGGGCATCAAATCGCTGCTGCTGCTGTCCCACAAGATTTCCAGCCAGTGGATCCTGGCTGTGGTCATGGGAGTCTTCTGTGTCATCGGCGGTATCCTGGGCTGGTCGGAACAAATCATCCCCTTTGTACCGATCATCATTTCCCTGTCGCTGGCTCTGGGCTATGATTCCCTGGTGGGGATGGCCATTTCAGGGTAAGCCTGCCTGGTTTCTTTCGCCGTGGGACCGTTCAATGTGTATACTGTGGGAACGGCCGATGTCATTGCCAAACTACCTATGTTTTCCGGGTGGGAATTGCGGCTGGCCGTCCTGGTAATCATCACGGCCCTCAGCATGTTCTGGGTCCTGCGCTATGCAGCCAAAATCAAGAAAGATCCGTCCCAATCTCTGATGAAAGATATCGACCAGAGCGGCTTACAGATCTCCATCCCGGACGATGTCCATATGGACGGGACCAAGACCCTCTCTCTGCTGATCATGGCAGCCTGCTTTGCGTTCACTATCTTCGGCCTCTTGACCTACAAATGGTCCTTCAATGAAATGGGGGCGATCTTCCTGATCGGTGCCACTGCCGTTGGCATCATCAACCGGATGAGTGCAACGGATATGACCAATGCCATGGTCAAGGGAGCACAGGATGCTTTCCCCGGTGCACTGATCATTGGCCTGGCCCGTTCCATCCAGGTGGTCATGGCGGACGGGGGCCTGGTGGATCCCCTTGTCCATGGTTTGTCCAGCCTGATGGGAACGGCCTCCACGTACAGTTCAGCGGTGGGGATGTTCATCGTCAATCTGTTCATCAATGCCCTGATCCCTTCTGGGAGCGGGCAGGCAATGGCCGTGATGCCCATCATGATCCCGCTGGCGGACATGCTCCATATCACCCGGCAGACGGCTGTGCTGGCGTTCCAGTTCGGCGATGGGATTTCCAACACGTTCTGGTTCACCAATGGTACCCTGCTGATTTACTGCGGCCTGGCCAAAGTGCCCCTGAAGATCTGGTACAAGTTCATCATCCCTCTGCAAGTCGTATTTTTCCTGCTGCAATTGGTGTTCCTCTATATTGCAGTGACCATGAATTATGGTCCGTTTTAAGAAAGGTGGATAAATGATGCATGAATTGCTTTCCTGCGATACCCTGGCTGTAGCTGCCGACAGCAGTGCCTGCCGCAGCCATATGATGGCAAAGAACAGTGACCGTCCCATAGGAGAAGCCCAGCCTCTGCAGTGGTTCCCTCCGGCTGACCACGCAGCCGGCGAAATGCTGGCGATCACAGGGATGGAGATCCCGCAAGTCAGCCATACCTATGGGGTCCTGGGATCGAAACCCTATTGGATGTATGGATTCGAAATGGGGGTCAATGACCAGGGCGTGGTGATCGGCAACGAGGCAGAAAATTCCCGGGATAAGGACTGCGAAAAGGCAGAAGGGATCCTGGGGATGGATCTGCTCCGGCTGGGACTGGAGAGAGGAGCGACTGCCCGGGAAGCCCTGGATGTAATCGTGGCTCTGCTGGAAGAATATGGCCAGCTGAGGAATGCCAGTGCCCTGTACCAGTCCCATTATGAAAACTCCTACATCATCATGGACCCCCAGGAAATCTGGGTGCTGGAAACGGCCGGCCGGCGGTATGCCGCCAAACGGGTACCGACGGGGGTCTTCAATATCGGGAACTGCTATACCCTGGAAAAGGATCTGGAACTGGCGTCTCCCGACCTGGAGGCCCATGCACGGGAAAACGGGTGGCTGCTGCCGGATGAACCTTTCAATTTCTCCAAAGCTTATATGAAGGATTTTGCAGCACAGACCCTGGCTATCCCTCGGTGGCGGCGGGTCAGACAGCTGTCTCAGGAAAAGAAGCTCCATGATTTGGACAGCCTGAAGGCAATCTTCCGGGACCATTACGAAGATGACCCGGTGCTGCAGCCTCGTTACGGCGCTTCCACCGGCTATCTGCCCACCGTCTGCCGTCATGCCCTCCAATGGGATATGAGCCAGACCGCTTCTTCCATGATTGCTTGGTACCAGGATGGCATTGGTACCGTGGTGAGAGAAGCCTATTCCCAGCCTTGTTGTTCTCTCTATCTCCCGGCTTATCCGGGGGTTCCCCTGCCTGCGGAAATGGCTTTTGCGGAAGGGACTTTTTCAGAAGACTCCCTGTGGTGGCAGATGGACCAGCTGGCCAAGATCATCGGGATCGATTATGACCGCTTTGCGCCCAGGGTCCAGGAGAAGGTAAAGGAAATCGAAGCGGAAATCGAAGCGATGGCTTCTGCTGCTGAAAAGCAGGCTGCCGGGGCAGAGGACGCAGAGAAGGAACGGATCCTATCCAAGGTGATGGCAGAATGCTCCGCCAAGGCAGGTCGTTTCGCCCGGGAGGAATACGGGCGGATCAAGGAAGAGCTGCAGGCTATCGGCGTCAGAGAACTGTGCGGCCCTCAGGCAGATTTCCTGAAAAAGTATGCAGAAGTGACAAAGATGGACATTCTGTAAGGATGGGGCAGTGTCCTTATAAAAAATCTGCATAGATTTGGACTTGAGCCAGAATCGAAACATACAAAGAGGCATCGAAAAATG
>SFHH01000102.1 GCA_004555735.1 Acidaminococcus fermentans | reverse complement strand
CCCAGTGGATGTACTTATCCACGATGTATTTGATGTTGTTCCGCCATACCGGCCCGTGGAGCGGGCAGATCATCTTGATGTCCAGCTGGCTGGCCTTGCCCAAAAGGTCCATGACGAAGGGACCGTATTTGCCCACGATGTTGGTGTAGTACCGGCGGGCATCATCCAGCCAGTCCCGGTCGAAATCCACTTCATCGTTGAAGATCCGGCCGCCCAGGGCTCCGAAGGAACCGAAGGCATCGGCGGAGAACAGGGTACCGGTGGTCAGGTCGAAGGAAACCATGGCTTCCGGCCAGTGGACCATGGGAGCGGCCACAAAGGCGATGGTGTGTTTCCCGAATTTCTGGGTGTCGCCTTCCTTCACCACGATCTGTTTTTCTCCTTCCACCCGATAGCCGAACTGGTCCATCAGGGTGAAGGCCTGCTCATTGCTGATCACGGTGGTTTCCGGGTGACGGAGCAGCACTTCCTCGATGGAAGCCGCATGGTCCGGTTCTACATGGTTGATGATCAGGTAGTCCAGCTTCCGGCCTTTCAGGACCCCTTCCACGTTTTCCAGGAACTGCTTGCACACGGACCAGTCCGCGGTGTCGAACAGCACGGTCTTTTCGTCCAGCAGCAGATAGGAGTTGTAGGAAACGCCCCGGGGAATGGGATGGATGTTTTCGAACAGTGCCAGCCGGCGGTCATCCGCCCCCACCCAGTATAAGTCATTGGTTAATTTTCTTACACATTCCATAGTTATGCTCCTTTTCTCACTTTACGGGTACGAATTCAGTCTTGGCGGAGTTGCACAGCGGGCATACCCAGTCTTCCGGCAGATCCTGGAACTTGGTTCCCGGTTTCACATCCGCATCCGGGTCGCCCAGATCCGGGTTGTATTCATAACCGCAGCCCTTGCAGACGTACCGGCCTTCCGGCATGTCTTTCAGGATCAGAGGTCTCTTCATCTTGACCATGGGAGGAGCGGGGTTCTTGGGCTGGCCGTTGTTCAGGGCCTTGGCCAGAAGCGGCAGGATCACCTTTACATCGCCCACGATACCGTAGTCGCAGTTCTTGAAGATGGGAGCGCCGGCGTTGATGTTGATGGCCACGATGGTGGTGGCGTTCTTGATGCCTTTCAGGTGCTGGACTGCACCGGAGATGCCGCAGGCAATGTACAGGTTGCCGTTGAACTTCTGGCCGGACATGCCCACATACCGGTCAATGGGAACATACTGGAGGGTTTCCGCCACAGGACGGGAAGAACCTACGGCAGCACCGGCCTGACGGGCCAGGTCTTCGATCAGTTTCATGTTGGCTCTTTCCCCGATGCCCTTGCCGGCACTGACCACCCGTTCCGCATCAGAGATAGGGGTATCTAGAGGAATGCCCACGGTGAAGTCATAGCCGTCGTTCTTCAAGGCTTCCACCAGGGCAGCTACCTGTTCTTCCGGCGTGCCGTCCTTGAAGATCTGTTTCTTCCGGGCGCCGGTGATGGCTGCATTCTGTTTGGGAGCGCCCCCGTGCTTGGCCACGGACATTTTATCCGTAATGTGGGAGGCGATGACCACCCGCTGGATTTCGTTGGTACCTTCGTAGATGGTGGTGATCTTGGCATCCCGGTAGAACCGTTCCACATCCATGCCCTTCAGGTAGCCGGTGCCGCCGAAAATCTGCAGGGCATCATTGGTGATGGAAACCGCTGCATCGGAAGCGTACATCTTGGCCATGGCGCTTTCCATGCCGTAATCCTGGTGTTCCTGTTTCAGTTCCGCAGCACTGTACACCAGGAACCGGGCGGCCCGGAGCTTGGTGGCCATATCCGCCAGCTTGAAGGAAACACCCTGGTTCTGGCAGATGGGGGCGTTGAACTGGATCCGTTCCTTGGAATAGTTCAGAGCCGCTTCGTAGGCACCCTGGGCAATCCCCAGCGCCTGGGCCGCAATACCGATCCGGCCGCCGTCCAGGGTGGCCATGGCAATCTTGAAGCCCTGGCCCCGTTTGCCCAGCAGATTTTCCTTGGGCAATTTCACATTGTTGAAGATCAGTTCCGCCGTGGCGGAGGAGCGGATTCCCAGTTTGTCATAATGGTCCCCGAAGGTGAAGCCGGGCATGCCTTTTTCCACGATGAAGGCGCTGATGCCCCGGGTGCCTTTCCCCGGCTCTGTTACGGCGAACACCACATAGGTATCGGCTTTGCCGGCGTTGGTGATGAAGATCTTGTTCCCGTTGAGGATCCAGTGGGTCCCATCGAATTCCGCGGTGGTTTCTGTCTCCCCGGCGTCAGACCCGGCATTGGGTTCCGTCAGGCCGAAGGCACCGATCTTTTTCCCGGAAGCCAAGGGAACCAGGTATTTCCGTTTCTGTTCTTCAGTGCCGAAAGCGAAGATAGGGTAGGACCCCAGGGACACATGGGCGGACAGGATGACACCAGCGCCCCCATCCACCCGGGCCAGTTCTTCCACGGCAATGGCGTAGCTGATGTAGTCCAGCCCGGCACCGCCATATTCTTTGGGGAAGGGGATGCCCATCCATCCCAGTTCGCCCATTTCTTTGACCTGTTCATCAGGGAATTTGTTTTCCTTGTCCAGCATGAACGCAATGGGTTTGATCTTGGCTTCCGCGAAGCCCCGGACCTTGGCACGAAATTCTTCATGTTCCTGTGTGGTGGTGAATAACATACGCGTACCTCCTCTGTCATGGAAAATCAACTTGTCAGATACCTTTCAGTTAGGTTAGCATACCAATTTAAAAATAAAATTATTTTAATAATAATTCTATTATTTTACAGTTCAATAGTACACTTTTCATATACCTTTGTCAATGGGAAAAATCAGAAAGTTTTTGCTTCAGCCGGTCCAGGAACACTTGGCTAGAACGGGACAGGAGCCGGAACTTTTTCCAGGCCACCAGGCTGCCGGTGGACAGGGGAGGATCCAGAGGGATGAACTTCAGGCCCTGGGTTTCGATCTGGAGAAGATTGTCCAATCCGAGAACATTGATCTGAGCGGTCCGGACCAAGAGAGACGCGTTGCCAATCAGGTCGAAACGGCCAGCCACCTGGAGATTTTCCAGAGTTACCTGGCCGCCGGACCAGCGGGAAAAATCAAAGGTATTCTGGGTGGTCCGGGAGGAAATGAGAAGGGGCATGGCCTGGAGCTCTTTGGGGGTCACTTTGTCCAGATGGGCCCAGGGGCTGCGGAGACTGGTGACGATGCCTACCCGGTCCGGTTCCGGGAGACGGAGAAAGTTGTATTTTTCCGGGTTGAAAGGCTCGATGAACAGGGCAAAATCCAGCAGTCCGTGTTCCAATCGCTCCTGGACTCCGTCCGCGTTGTTGGTGAACAGTTCGATGGTCAGACGGGGATATTCCTGATGGAGTTCCCCGAAGGTGTCGGTGATCCAGTGCATGGCCTGGGTTTCCCCGGCTCCCACCCGGATGCAGCCGGTCAGGTCCATGTCGTCTTCCCTGATCTCCTCTTTGGTCTGGTCCACCAGGGCCAGGATCTCTTCTGCCCGCTGGCGCAGGTGCATTCCTTCCTCCGTCAGGGTGGTGCTCCGGTTGGTCCGGACAAAGAGCTTTTTGCCCAGTTCCTTTTCCAGGTCCGCCATCTGCCGGGACAGGGTGGGCTGGGTGACGAACAGCACATTGGCGGCTTCGGTCATGTTCTGCTCCCGGGCCACCGCCAGGAAATATTTCAGGGTACGGATTTCCATGATTCCCTCCTGTGATAGAAAAAACGTATTTTTAACTACTTGTTATAAGCATTATACATCTGAAAGAAGATGGAATACAATACAACCATGACAGGAAAGGAGTCGATCATATGGATCTGCAAGAACTGGAAAAAACGAGCCCCTTTGCCCTGGGAAAAGAAAATACAGGGTATGCCCAATATTTTGATGGAAAGAGCTATTTGAACATGCTGACCCTCCAGCAGGTGGTCACAGCGGTGGTGACCTTTGAACCGGGCTGCCGGAACCACTGGCACATCCACCATGCAGCCAACGGAGGCGGACAGATCCTCATCGTCACCGCCGGACGGGGCTATTACCAGGAATGGGGAAAGCCGGCCCAGGAACTGAAAGCCGGGGATGTGGTAAACATCCCTCCGGAAGTGAAGCACTGGCACGGGGCGGCTCCGGATTCCGCTTTCCAGCATCTGGCTCTGGAAGTGCCTGGAGAAGGCACCAGCAATGAATGGTGTGAAGCGGTGGATCTGGCAGAATATGGCAGGTTGAAATGAAGGAGAAGGGGGCGGAAAGTCTCAAAAAGACGACCCTGAGCCAGGAAGAACTCCAGGCGGCCGGCTGTCCGGAAGAGACCATCCGGAAGATCCTCCAGGAAAAAAGTGGCTGGTGCCAGTGCCGCTGCCTCCGCCAGTACCGAAAGGAGCTTCTGGCCAATTTCCACCGGGAGCAGGAAAAACTCACCAATGTGGATTATCTCCTGTACCATCTGGAGAAAAAACAATAAAAGGACCTTGATGAACAAAGAAAGAAGGAAGCATCGTGGCAAAAAACATATTGACCAGGCTGGAAAAGAAGGCCCTGGGCATGAGCTTTCTGACTCTGGTGGCCATCCCCGTGATTTTGGCCAGCTCCTGTACGGTGCGCCGGGTGGTCGGCTTTTCCTCTGTGGCGGCTCTGAACCGGCAGGCAGCATTGGAAGTGGACCGGGCGGACCTGGGACTGCTCACTTGGCCGGAAGAGTTGGATGCGGTCCGCTATGAACTGGAAGTGTTGGATGGGATTCCTCTCAATTTGGATTCCGCCCGGGAAGCCGCCGGGGCTCTGTACCGGAACAGCCGGATTTATTCTGCCCAGGCCCTGCTGCCCATGGAGAAACTCCGGAAGAAACAGACCACAGGTGTGCTCTATTACCGGGTGCGAGCTTTTGACCTGGAGGGGCGACCCCTTGGGAATTATTCCCAGGCTGTAGCAGTCCAGAGCAGTCTGCAGAAAGTGGAACGGAATGCACCGGTCCCCCGAAGCCGGATGCAGGATACCAACGGTTCTCTGTTGCTGTATCCTGTCTATGCCTATACCGGGAATCCGGGAGCCACTCAGTATGAAGTGGAAGTGACAGACCGGAGACCGGAGAATCCGGATGGGACGGCTCCTTCCCGATATCGGGTCTTTTCCCGGGTCACTTCTCTTACGGACCTGTATGACGAAAATCCCCGGGTGGGAACTTATTACTGGAGGGTCCGGGGCATGGACAAAGAGGGGAAACCGGTGGGCCAGTGGAGCCTTCCTCAGAAGTTCACCACCCGACCCTCCCGGAAAGTGAAAGTGGGTATCTATGGAGACAGCATCTCTCACGGGGGAGGGCATCTTTCTTTTAGTCCGGTGGACTATGCCTACAGCTACAGCCATTATCTGGACTTCCCCACGGTGAACCTTTCGGAAAGTGGAGATACCAGCGCCATGATGGTGGAAAGGTTCGACCGGGATGTGCGCTCCTTCCATCTGAAATACCTACTGATTATGGGCGGAACCAACAGCCTCCGTGCCGGGGTGTCGGCGGAAGAGGTGATCCGGGATCTGGAAGAAATTGGGCAGAAGGCGGAAGCACTGGGCATCCATCCCATCTATCTTACCCTGCCACCTCTCAATCCGGCCAACATCCAGAAGGCCTTTGACGAATCCACGGCGGACAACTGGCGTCAGTCCTTTGCCCAGGTCAATGCCTATATCCGCAGCCGGGACCACATCGATGTGGCGGCCCCCTTTGAAACCGGGGAGGACCTGCCCACAGAACTTTCCCTGGACGGGATCCACGGAGACTGGAACATGAAACAAATCATGGCCCAGACCATCAATAGGTCTATGGCTGGGCGGCTGTGATGAAAAGCGTCCACGGGTTACGTCCCTGTACAACGAGAAAACATGAGAGGAGAAATCTGATGGTAGAAAAAATCAATGGACCTGAAGACTTGAAAAAATTGAATCCCCAGGAACGGCAGAACCTGATCGGCGAAATGCGGAAGGCGATGCTGGAACGGGCCAGTGTCCATATGGGCCACGTGGGCCCGGACCTGGGCATTGTGGAAGCGACGGTGGCCCTGCATACCGTATTCGATTCGCCGAAGGATAAAATCGTTTATGACGTATCCCACCAATCCTATCCTCACAAGATGCTGACCGGACGCATGCAGGCTTATACGGACCCGGCCCATTACAATGATGTGTCTGGCTACACAAATCCGGACGAAAGTGAACACGACTTCTTCAACGTGGGCCATACGTCCACCTCCATTTCCCTGGCCAGTGGTCTGGCCAAGGCCCGTGACCTGCGAGGCGGCAAAGAGAACATCATTGCCGTCATCGGCGACGGTTCCCTTTCCGGCGGCATGGCCTTTGAAGGGCTGGATACCGTGGGGGAACTGGGCACGAATTTCATCGTGGTCTTCAATGACAACGACATGTCCATCGCAGAAAATCACGGCGGCATGTACAAGGGCATCAGGAAACTCCGGGAAACCAATGGGCAGGCAGAGGATAATCTGTTCCGTGCCTTCGGCCTGGATTACCGCTTCGTGGCCGACGGCAATGATGTGGAAGCCCTGATCCGTGCGTTTGAGGAAGTCAGGGACATTGACCATCCTGTGGTGGTGCACATCGTCACACAGAAGGGCAAGGGCTACGCTCCGGCAGAAAAGGGCAAAGAAGACTGGCACTGGCATATGCCCTTCGACCTGGCAACTGGCGAGGTCAGGGAACCCTACACAGACAGGTATGGTGAAGCCACCGCTGCTTTCCTGCTGCAGCAGATGAAAAAAGACCCGAAACTGGTGGCTATGACGGCTGCTGTACCCATGGTCATGGGTTTTACGCCGGAACGCCGGAAAGAAGCAGGCAGCCAGTATATCGATGTGGGCATTGCCGAAGAACAGGCTGTCTCCATGGCTTCCGGGCTTGCCAAAGGCGGTATGCATCCCGTCTTTGCCAGTTATGCCACGTTCTTCCAGCGTACGTACGACCAGTTGTCCCAGGATGTGTGCGTGAATCACAACCCGGCCACGTTCCTGGTATTCGGGGCATCCATGTACAGCCTGAATGATGTGACCCATCTGTGCTTCTACGATATTCCGCTGCTGAGCAACATCCCGAACCTGGTGTATCTGGCGCCTGCAACCCTGGAAGAATATAACGCCATGCTGGGCTGGGCCATTGCACAGGAAACCCATCCTGTGGCCATCCGGGTGCCCGTACCAGTCTTTGCAAATGGTTCCCTGTATCCAGTGAAAGCCGAAAAGGAGTACAGCGAGCTGCACCGTTTTGCCGTGACCCACAAGGGTTCCCAGGTAGCTCTCCTGGGTGCCGGCAATTTCTATGGCCTGGCAGAACAGACGGCAAGGGAACTGCAGTCTCATGGTATCGACGCCACGGTCATCAATCCCCGCTATCTCACCGGCCTCGATACAGAGCTCCTGGAAG
>SFHH01000101.1 GCA_004555735.1 Acidaminococcus fermentans | reverse complement strand
GGCCCTGGCCATGGCCATGATCGAGTACCTGTACGAAAAGAAGGTGCTCACCATCATGACCACCCACTACAGCGAACTGAAGACCTTTGCCTACGAGCATGAAGGCATGGAGAACGCCAGCGTGGAATTCGATCCGGAAACCCTGCGGCCTACCTACAAGCTGCTCATGGGAGTGCCCGGCAGTTCCAATGCCTTCTACATCAGCAAACGGCTGGGGCTGCCCCAGGAGATCCTGGATGAAGCCAAGACCTTCATCGGGGAAGGCCACAGCAATATGGAACGGGTGCTCCAGAACCTGGAAGGGGAGCGCCGGGAGTACGAAAGCCGGAAGGACGAGATCGCCTCCCTCCAGCGGGAAGCGGAATACCTGAAGAACGAACTGACCCGCCAGAAACAAGACCTGGAAAAGAGCCGGAACGCCATTTTGCGGAAGGCCCGGGAACAGGCGGACGAACTGTACCGGAACGCCCGGCGGGAATCCACTTCCATCCTGAAGGAGCTCCGGGCCAACCAGGACATGGTGGAAAGCCGGAAGGTGGAACAGCTGGCGGAACTGTCCCGGAAGGTGCTGAACAAGAACTTCTCCATTGACGGGAAGCCCATGCCCGAAGGCCAGGGGCTCACCAGCGGCAATGCGGCGGTGGGCAAGAAGGTGTACGTGAAGAAGATCGGCCAGAGCGGCACCATTGTGGCCTTGAACGGCAAGGAAGTCACCGTGCGGATCGGGATCATGAAGATGAACCTGAAGCTGAAGGACTGCCTGCTGCTGAAGGAAGCTCCCAGCCAGCCCCGGAGCACCCACCGGACCCTGAAGAAGAGCACCAGCCAGGGCCATAATCTGTTTGTGAAGAAAGCCCAGGATGCCACGGTGCAGATCGATGTCCGGGGCAAGACCGTGGACGAGGCCGTCCCCTATGTGGATAAGGCCATCGACGACGCCCTGCTGGCTGGCATGGACCGGTTCCGGCTGGTCCATGGGAAAGGCACCGGCATGCTCCGGAAAGGTCTCCTGGAATACCTGGACCAGCATCCCAACGTGCTGAAGACAGAAATGGCCCCCTTGAACGAAGGAGGCTTCGGCGCCACCATTGTGTGGGTGAAATGAAAAGGGGGTGTGAAAAAATTCACACCCCGTTCGTGGGCCGCGAGTCACGGGTCGCGAGCCGCAATCAAAGAGGGTATTGCACGTTCTGTGCAACACCCTCTTTTTCATTCATTTCACCTCTTCCATCAACCTCGCCAGCCGGCTCTGGGCCACATCGGCCTGGGTGATGGCGGATTCCGGTTTCCACCAGGCCAGGGAATAGGATGGATCGTGGAGCCGGGAGAGGCCCACAGGCGTCCCGATGTCCCGGGGAGAGGCCCAGGAAAATAAGGTCAGCTGGGGCTTGAACACTCCCAGCTGTTCTCCCGTGGGGGCTAGGCTGCCCGTCATGGGCTGGACGATGGGCCGCAGGGGGATCTTCTGTACCTGGACTGGCCGGGACGGCGTCACAGGGGTATAAACGGGAGTAGGAATGGGATTCCGCCGCTGGTAATTACCGATGGGTACTGTGGGGCGGGGAACAGCAGCACCGATGCGGCCCGGTTTGGGCACAGGGATAGCTCCCGCCGCCCAAACGGAACTGCAGAGGGAGAAAGCAGTCAGAAGGGTCAGAAAAAGCCGTTTCAAAATAAGCTGTGTCATGGGAATCACCTCTTTGGTTCCTATTATACCATATTGCACAGGGAGCTGCACGAAACGTGCAGCTCCCTGTCTCGGGTCTCGAGCCTCATGACGCGAGACTCGAGACCCCCAAAAGGGAGATGCTGCTCCTGCAACATCCACTGGCTATTTCGAACGATAGTGTAACTTCTGTTATAAAAGTTCGATAAAACATTGACAGGGGAACAGTCCATTGATAGAATAGGAGTATAAAATTATTGTGGTGGTTTGGCTCTGAGAAACTTGAACACGGGCTGTGCGGGCGGTATCATGGGCCTTTTTTCATTGGAGGTGCTGACGAATGAAAGTAGCAATTATCATGGGAAGCAATTCGGACTGGCCGGTACTGGAACCTGCGGAAAAGACCCTGAAAGAATTCGGGGTGGAAGTAGAAGTGGTGGTGGCCAGTGCCCACCGGACTCCGGAACTGGTCAAAGAATTCGCCTCCGGCGCCCGGGACCGGGGCGTGGAAGCCATCATCGCCGCGGCTGGAGCTGCAGCCCATCTGGGAGGGGTCATTGCGGCCTATACGACCCTGCCGGTGATCGGAATCCCCATCAATGCTACTCCCCTCAATGGGATGGATTCTCTCCTGAGCTTTGTCCAGATGCCTTCCGGGATCCCGGTAGCCACCATGGCCATCAACGGAGCCAAGAACGCCGCCATCTTCGCCGTGGAGATCCTGGCCGGGGCCCATCCGGAACTGGTGCAGAAGCTGGCAGCTGCCAGAGCGAAGATGCAGGAAGAAGTGAAGGCCAAAGGGGAAAAACTGGCCCAGGCCAGAGCCGCCGCTGCCAAAGCATAAGGAAACGGGAGGAACTATGGGGGATAACTTTTTTGCAGAAGACAAGCTCCATGAAGAATGTGGGGTCTTCGGCATCTATTCCAAGAAAGACGATGTAGCACTGAATACCTACTGGGGGCTGTTCGCCCTCCAGCATAGAGGCCAGGAAAGCGCCGGCATCGCGGTGACTGACGGCCGGCACATGCACATCAAGAAAGGCATGGGCCTGGTGAACGATGTGTTCAAGGATGGTCTTAAGGGCTTGGATGGCTATATTGCTGCCGGCCATGTACGGTATTCCACCACCGGGGCCAGCATGCCCTACAATGTACAGCCCTTGAAAGTGTTCTACGATGGGGGAAACCTGGCCATGAGCCACAACGGCAACCTGACCAATGCAGCGGAACTCCGGGAAAAGCTGGAAAAAGACGGAGTGGTGTTCCAGACTACCGTGGACAGCGAAGTGGTCCTGAGCCTCATTGCCCGGAGCCGGAAAAAGACCCTGCCGGAACGGGTAGCGGAAGCGGCTGATACCATCAAAGGGGCCTTTGCCATCCTGATCATGAACGATGACCAGCTGATCGCCTTCCGGGATCCCTACGGGTTCCGTCCTCTCTGCCTGGGACGGTTGGACCACGGCTGGGTGGTGACCAGCGAGACCTGTGCTCTGGATCTGGTGGGGGCCCATTATGTGCGGGATGTGAAGCCCGGGGAAATGATCATCATCGACAATGAAGAAGCAGAACCCAGGAGCGTCATGTACAGTACCCATGTGCCGGCCCACTGCGCCCACTGCATCTTCGAATATGTGTATTTCGCCCGGCCCGATAGCATCATCGACGGAGAAAGTGTCTATCAGGCCCGTCTGAACATGGGGCGGATCCTGGCCCGGGAAACCAAAGACATCAAGGCGGATGTGGTGATCTCCGTCCCGGATTCCGGCACGCCGGCTGCCATCGGCTATGGCCTGGAAGCGGGCATCCCCTTTGTAGAAGGGCTTACCAAGAACAAATATATCGGCCGGACCTTCATCCAGCCCACCCAGAAACAGCGCCTCAATGCGGTGCGGCTGAAACTGAATGCCAACCGGAGTCTGGTGGCGGGCAAATCCGTGGTGATGGTGGATGACTCCATCGTCCGGGGCACTACCAGCGGCAAGATCGTCCAGCTCCTCCGGGATGCGGGCGCCACCGCCGTGCATGTGTGCATCAGCTCTCCCCCTGTGATGGATTCCTGCTTCTACGGCATCGATACTTCGGAACGGAAGGAACTGATCGCCGCCAGCAAGACGGAAGAAGAGATCCGCCAGTACATCAAAGCGGACAGCCTCCATTACATCACCATGGAAGGCCTGCGGGCCAGCCTGTCCGTGCTGGACCCGGATGATATGTGCTATGCCTGCTTCAATTCCCGGTATCCGGATGGAGCAGATACGGAAATGAAAAAGGGATCGAAATTACAGTTTGAGATGGGTTGCTAAGGAGGAAACAGCGTGAGCGAGAAAAAGGTCATTACATACGCAGATGCAGGGGTGGACATCGATGCGGGGAATAAAGCCGTAGAACTGATGAAGGACACTGTCCGGGCTACTTACCGTCCGGAAGTCATCGGGGACCTGGGGGGCTTCGGGGGCCTCTTCGCCCTGGGGAACAAATACCAGGATCCGGTGCTGGTGTCCGGGACCGACGGCGTAGGCACCAAGCTGAAGATCGCCTTCATGATGGATCGGCATGACACCATCGGCCAGGACGCCGTGGCCATGTGCGTCAATGATATCCTGGTCCAAGGGGCTGAACCTCTGTTCTTCCTGGATTACATCGCCACCGCCAAGGTGGAATCCCAGAAGATCGCCGACATCGTCAAAGGGGTGGCCAATGCCTGCAAGGAAAGCGGCTGCGCCCTGATCGGAGGGGAAACCGCGGAAATGGCCGGGTTCTATGCCAAGGACGAATACGACATCGCCGGCTTCAGCGTGGGCGTCGTGGAACGGAGCAAGATGATCACCGGGGACAAGGTGAAGGCCGGGGACGTGCTGCTGGGCCTGCCTTCCACCGGGGTCCATTCCAACGGCTTCTCCCTGGTCCGGAAGATCTGCTTCGAAGCCCAGGGCTTCACGGTGGATACCTATATCCCGGAATTCGGCAAGACCTTGGGAGAAGAACTGCTGACTCCTACCCGGCTGTATCCCAAGACCATCCTGCCCATGATTAAGAAATTCGACCTCCACGGCATGGTCCACATCACCGGGGGCGGCTTCTACGACAACATCCCCCGGATCCTGCCGGCAGACTGCGACGCGGAAGTCCATGCAGATGCCTGGGAAGTGCCTGCTGTGTTCCAGAAACTCCAGGAATGGGGCAATGTACCGGTGAAAGAAATGTACCGGACCTTCAACATGGGGGTGGGGATGGTGCTGGTGGTGGATCCTGCTGAAGCCGACGCCGTCCGGGCCCATTTGAAAGAAAACGGCGAGACCTTCTACGAACTGGGCCAGGTGGTGCCTGGGACCAAGAAGACCGTCATGAAAGGCGGGGTTTTCGGTGAATAAACGGAAAATCGGGGTGCTGGTCAGCGGCCGGGGCAGCAATTTCCAGGCGGTGGCCGACAAGATCAAAAAAGAAGACCTGCCCATCGAGATTGCCGTGGTGATCAGCGACAGTCCGGAGGCCTATGCTCTGGAACGGGCGGAGAAGATGGGGATCCCCCATTTTGCCATCGCCCGCCAGGACTTCGTGGACAAGCCGTCCTTCGAAGCGGCCATCGACAAGACTCTCCGGGAAGCCGGGGTGGAACTGGTGGTGCTGGCTGGGTTCATGCGCATCCTCAGTGGGGATTTCGTGAATTCCTGGTACCATAAGATCATCAACATCCATCCGGCCTTGCTGCCGTCTTTTACTGGGCTGGACGCCCAGGGACAGGCCCTGAACTATGGGGTGAAGCTCGCCGGCTGCACCGTCCACTTTGTGGATGCCGGGATGGACACCGGGCCCATCATCATGCAGGCTGCTGTGCCGGTGCTGGACGAAGATACCCATGATACCCTGGCGGCCCGGATCCTGGTCCAGGAACATACCATCCTGCCGGAAGTGGTGAAGCTGTGGGCGGAAGACCGGCTGACTGTCAACGGCCGGAAAGTGAAAATCCGGAAATAAGGAGAACGATCCATGTTAAAGATTCGCAGAGCATTACTGAGTGTTTCCAATAAGACGGGCATTGTGAAGCTGGGGTATTTCCTCAGCAATAACGGGGTGGAGATCATCTCTACCGGCGGCACCATGAAGGTGCTGAAAGAAGCCGGAGTCCCGGTGACCTATGTGAGCGACGTGACCGGCACCCCGGAGATGATGGACGGCCGGGTGAAGACCCTGAACCCGAAGATCCACGGGGGCATCCTGGCTGTGCGCAGCAACCCCAAACATATGGAAGACATGAAGAAGAACGGCATCCAGCCCATCGACCTGGTGGTGGTGAACCTGTATCCTTTCCAAGAGACCATTGCCAAACCGGATGTGACGGAAGCCGAAGCCATCGAGAACATCGATATCGGCGGTCCGGCCATGGTCCGGGCTTCTGCCAAGAATTTCCATGATGTGGTGATCATCACCAATCCGGACCGGTATGAAGATCTGATCCACATGCTGAAGGAAAAGGGCGACATCGACCTGAAAACCCGGAAAATGCTGGCTCAGGAAGCCTTTGCCCATACGGCGGAATACGATACGGCCATTGCAGCCTATCTGAAGAAACAGCTGGAAAGCGCAGAATAAGGGAGGCCATAGCATGCAGGTACTGGTAATCGGGGGCGGCGGCCGGGAGCATACCCTGGTCTGGAAGCTGGCCCAAAGCAAGAGTGTGACGAAAATCTATGCAGCTCCAGGGAACCCTGGCATGAAAGACCTGGCAGAATGTGTGGACCTGGATATTGCGGATCTGGATGGCCTGGCAGACTGGGCGGAAAAGCATGATATCGACCTGACCGTGGTGGGGCCGGAAGCTCCCTTGGTGGCAGGCATCGTGGATGTGTTCAAAGCCCGGGGACTGACCATCTTCGGACCCAGTGCCAAAGCAGCGGAAATCGAAGGCTCCAAGATCTTCTCCAAGGAACTGATGGAGAAGTATGGGGTGCCCACTGCCTTCTTCAAAGTCTGTGACAACCTGGCGGATGCCCGTGCCTTTGTGGAAGAAAAAGGCGCTCCCATCGTGATCAAGGCGGACGGACTGGCTGCCGGCAAAGGGGTCGTGGTGGCCATGACCAAGGATGAAGCGTTGGATGCCCTGGACGATATGATGGGACACCATAAGTTCGGCAGCGCCGGCAACCGGGTGGTCATCGAAGAGTTCATGGAAGGGGAGGAAGCCTCCCTCCTGGCTTTCACCGATGGCAAGACCATTGTCCCCATGCTGGCTGCCCAGGACCACAAGCGGGTGAATGACGGGGACCAGGGGCCCAATACCGGGGGCATGGGGGCTTATTGCCCGGCTCCGGTGATGACCGCTGCCTTGAAAGAAAAGACCGTGAAGGAAGTGCTGCGCCCCATCGTGGATGCCCTGGCCAAGGAAGGACGGCCTTATTCCGGCTGCTTGTATGCCGGCCTCATGATCAAAGGGGACAGCGTGAAAGTGGTGGAATTCAATGCCCGGTTCGGGGATCCGGAGACCCAGGTGGTACTGCCCCTCCTGAAGAGCGACCTGGCTGAGATCATGGCAGCCTGTGCCAAAGGCACCCTGACCTCTGACATGGTAGAATGGAGTGATAAGGCGGCCGTCTGCGTAGTCATGGCCAGCGGCGGCTATCCGGCTTCCTACAAGAAAGGTTTGCCCATTACCGGCCTGAAAGCAGCCAATGCTATGGATGGCGTGGTAGTATTCCATGCCGGTACCCGGGAAGAGGATGGGAAGATCCTTACCAACGGGGGCCGAGTACTGGGAGTCACCGCCGTGGCAGACGACATTCCTTCTGCCCAGCAGAAAGCCTACGATGCGGTGGAAAAGATCCTGCCGGCCATCGCCCTGGCGGTGGACCTGGTGGCGGACC
>SFHH01000100.1 GCA_004555735.1 Acidaminococcus fermentans | reverse complement strand
TCCTGGCACATTCCTTAAGTCGTGTACAGTCAGGTGCTTCGAATTTTACACCTGCCGTTTTAAAGATATAGAACAGCTCTGATTGAGCCTGTTTCGAGTTTTCATAATGCATACTGAGGAAATAACAGTCTGCTGCTGTCCTATATTCTCCCTTTTCTACGAAATAATAACCTATATTCCGATAGGCTCTAGCCATTCCCTCCGGAGTATAAAGCCAGGAAAAAGCTTTCATGGTTTCACGGTGGAACATGTCCAAATCACCCAGCATTTTATAGGTCTCCACATATTCAAAGTAGATTTCCTCGGAGAGAGGATTCCATTGTACCGCTTTTTTCAGTGCCTGCTGTGCTTCCTGCACTCGATGGCAGTCTATAAGCAGCGATCCATAAGAAAAGTAGACCTTATCATACGGAAGTGCACAGCAGCGAGTCTTTTTCTCGTTTCCATATAAAAAGTCATATAAAAGGAATTGCAACGGTTCCCTGAAGGTATGATACCCACTGACAGAATCATCCTTCAAAAAAGATGTTTCATCCACATCCTTGACAACCGGTTCTAGCATCTCCAGTGCTTCCTGGTATTTTTTCTGATACTGAAGGAAATTGGCCTGTTCCACTTTTCCTTCCATCTCTTCGATTGCCTGTTGTGAAAGTCTTTCCGTCTCTTTCTGTACATCTTCTGGCAGCATTTGGGTAATCATCCGTCCGCAAGCCCGGGCAATTTCCAGATGCAGCGGGTGGGTCCGATACATTTCAGCACATTTCTCCAGATACCGGATATCTCTCTCCGTATCTCCAGTCAAACCATCCCGGATCTTTCCCATGATTGCGTCCAGTTCCATATTATCCCCTCCTGGATTTCTTCTTTTCCTTAACTATAACAAAGAATGTGGGTATTAGTCCGGACAGAATCATATTTATCCCCATTTCCAGTTCTCTCGCACCATCCACTGTTGTCCCTTGCTCCTGCAAAATATCGGCTATCGCTGATGCCCCCACCACCGTGCTTGCGCCCGGTCCCCCTCCCCTCACAGGGAGGACTGGGGCCGTGCATACCGTGTGTTAGCTTTAGACGCCCAGCTTTCCGTAAAAAGGGGCTGTGAAAAAATGAAGAATCATTTTTCACAGCCCTGTCATTGGTCACTTGTCACTGGACGAAGGAAGGCAGCCGGGTTACGGCTGCCTTTCATTGTATGATGCTGGCTCGGACGCGCCTTTGTCTTGTCCTTGCTTCTCCAGAAAAACGCTAGACAAGCAACGGATTAAAAGAAAAGTATAGTCCTATTTTTATTCGAAAGAACCCGCCAGCCACGGGTTCTTTCCATCGGCCAGTGACCAGTGACGGGCAGCTTTGCTGCCCCTAGACAGAGAGGGTGTTACACGCAACGTGCAACACCCCCGTTTTCTCATCTCTTCTCTTTCGGCAAAATAATCTGCTTCGGTCCGGTCTCTGCGCTTTCCGGCACCAGCACATCGTTGAAGCTGATGCTCCGGGTATGGATGGTGTGGCTCCACACATGCTCATGCCGGTGCAGGAAGCCCAGGATGGTGATGGGCACCCAGCTGTAGAGCAGGAGCGGATAGAACAGGGTGTAGAACCAGGATTTCGGCGCTGCGTTGATCTTGAACAAGATGATGGCCGGGATCAGATACTGGGCTACCCCGATCACCTGCCACACATGGTAGGGCAGCAGGGCATAGAGCACATTGGTGTAGAAAGGCACGAAATTATAGATGGTGCTGCAGAGCACGAAGAAGGTGGAAATCAGCATAAAATAGGGCTGGAACACATCGATGACCCCATCCAGGATCACGATGTCCCGCTTCCGGATCCCTTCTTTCAGCAGTTTCCCCATATACCGGCCTGCCACATCGAACTGGCCCTGGGCCCACCGCTTCCGCTGGTTCCAGGAAGCCTTGAAGGTCTGGGGCTTTTCGTCGTAGATGATGGCATCCTGGCACCAGGTGGTGGGGATGCCTTCCAGCAGGCATTTCATGGTGAATTCCATGTCTTCTGTGAGGCAGGTGGCCTTCCAGCCATATTTCTTCAGCACTTCCTTGGCAATCACCATACCGGTGCCCCCGAACACGCTGGAGAGCCCGATGGTGTATTTCGCCAGGTGCCACACATGGTTGACGATCCAGAAGTTGATGGCAAAAGTGCCGCTGACCCAGCTGTCGTTGGGGTTCTTCACATCCAGATACCCCTGGATCAGCTTCTCTCCTTTGCAGAACCGGTTGTTCATTTCCTTCAGGAAATCCGGGTGCACCAGGTTGTCTGCATCGAAGATGGCTACGGCATCATACTGCCGGTCCAACGCGAACAGCTGCCGGAACATCCATTCCAGGGCAAACCCCTTGCCCACTTCCTCCTGGTTGAACCGTTCGTATACCAGGGCGCCCGCTTCCCGGGCCACGGCTGCCGTATGATCCTTGCAGTTGTCCGCAATGACGAAGATATCGTACAGTTCATCGGGATACCGGAGCATATGGAGGTTCTCCACCAGTTCTCCGATGACTTTTTCTTCATTGTGGGCAGCGACGATCACAGCAAAAGTGGTTTTGGGAGTCAGGATCTTCTTTTCTTTTTTCCGGGGCAGGATACCGAATAGAGAAATCACGAAATAATAGATGGTGAAAAAGACGATCAGCACTTGGAGGGGAACCATGATGATATCAAAATACGTGCTCATAAAAACCTCTAGCTTCCTCCTCTTATTTAAAGACGGCCTGTTTCCCCGTTATTTTCACATACACAGCATTGAGTACCCCGCAGAGGGTATAGGTGAACATGATCACAAAAGGCCAGGCCTTCACATCGCTCCAGAGCACCAGGGCCCCCAGGATGAAGGCGATGATCACCGGCACCCGGAACAGAGGGTTCCCATGGCCCTTGAAATCCGGATACTTCACATCGCTGTACATGAGGCAGGCCACGGCTACGGTGAGCAGGGCCGTGAGCAGCGGGCTGATCTGCATCCCGCCCAAAACGAAGGTGACGATGACGCAGGCCCCGGCCGGCGCCGGCATCCCCTGGAAATACCCGTGGATGGCCGTGACGTTCACATTGAACCGAGCCAGCCGCATGGCTGCCCCGAAGGCAAAGAGGCCGGAGATGATCATCCCAGGCACGCCCAGCTGCTGGAGGGAATAAGTATAGATCAGTACGGCAGGCGCCATCCCGAAGGAACACACATCGCAGAGGGAATCCATTTCCACGCCGAAAGGTCCGCTGACCCCCAGGGCCCGGGCGGCACGGCCGTCACAGGAATCGGCCAGGATGGCCAGGATGATGAAAATCGCTGCCAGGTTGAAGCTTTTCTCCATGGACAGATAAATGGAAATGAGTCCCAGCATCTGGCTCAGGCCACTGATGCTGTTGGGGACCATGCGTTTGTAGTTCATTCTGCTCTCTGCCTCCCGATGATACTGATGCCGCCCTGCACTTTGTCTCCCTTGCGCACCATGATTTCCACCGAACGAGGGACCACTAGTTCCGTGCAGGACCCGAACTTGATCATCCCATAGCATTCGCCCTGTTTCAGCCGGCTGCCCAAGCTGGTCCAGGATACGATCCGGCGGGCCAGGATGCCGGCGATCTGGATCACCAGGATCCGGTTGGTGCCGTTGTCCAGGCCGATGGCCATCCGCTCATTCACCACCGGGGCTGAATCCTTGAAAGCCGGTTCATACCCTCCGCAGGTATAGCGCATATACTTGATCAGTCCGGTCATGGGCGACCGGTTGGTATGCACATTGAATACGGACAGGAAGATCGTCACTTTTTTGGCAGGTTCGTTGAGGAATTCTTTATCGAAAAATTCTTCCACTCCCATCACCGTGCCGTCCGCCGGGGAATACAGGATATCAGGATCCTGCTTCACATCCAGCACCCGGTTCCGGAAGAAATAGATGAAATAAACCATCAGGACCACCGGAGCCACGGCAAATACCGGCCCGGCCACGTACCCGGCCAGTACAGCCACGGCCAGCATGGTCCCAATGAAAGGATAACCTTCTTTGACAACTCTATATTTGTATTTCGTCACGACTTCACCTCCACCCATCGTTTCATTATACCTTATCTCCGTTCCTTTGTCCAAGATTCCCTCCCGGTCCCACGCTGGGTCCGACGGCTCTGAACGGCTGTGAAACGGTGGGGGCAGACACCCCATGGTTCATTTATGGCAATGTTTGTATTCCAGCACCTTCACCACGAACTGGGGCAGGGCCATCATCCGGCCCAGGCGGCTGGGCTGCTTGTACAACCGGAACAGCCATTCCAGGGACGCTTCCTGCATCCACTTGGGGGCCCGTTCCATCTTGCCGGCCAGCACGTCGAAGCTGCCCCCTAAGCCTACCCGCAGGGCCGGCTTCAGGGCATCCCGGTGTTCTTCCAGCCAGAACTCCTGTTTGGGGGCTCCCAGGGCAGCGAAAAGTACCTGGGCGCCGCTTCCGTTGATCTGCTGGATGATCTCCGGTTCGTCGGCCTGGGTGAAATAGCCGTTCCGGGTGCCCACGATCTGGACCCCGGGAGCGATCTCTTCGGCTTTCTTGGCTGCCGCTTCGGCGATTCCCGGAGCAGCACCGAACAGGAAGAATCTTGTCCCCCGCCGGGCTCCGTCTTTCAGGAGCTCCAGGAACAGATCGAAACCGGCCACTCGTTCCGGCACCTGGTGCCCCAGAGTCCGCCCGGCCCATACGGTGCCGGCCCCGTCAGCCAGGATTAAATCCGTCTTCTCCAACAATGCCTTGTAAGCCGGCAGCTTCTGGGCCATCATGATGATCTCTGCATTGGCCGTGACCACCTGGGTAGGCTGTTCCTGCTCCACCCGGTCCATGAGCCAGGCTACCGCTTCTGCCATGGAGAAAGGCGTCACCGGGACCCCCAGGATATCCATGGCAGATTTCTTGTTGTCCATATATTCAGCTCCTTAAATCGCCCTTGCTTCGCTGGGCACCTGGGTGAAATTGATTCCCGGGTTCCGTTCCAGGATCCAGTTCAAGTTCCATTCGTTGGAGACCAGCACCACAGGACGGTCTAGTTTATCGTACACCAGCATCCCATTATCCAGGCCCTTGATGTTCCGGATCAGTTCCGGATCGTCTGCGTAGACCCACCGGGCCACCGAATAAGGCAGCTGGTCCATGAGCAGTTTGGCGTTGTATTCGTTCAGCAGCCGGTATTCCAATACTTCCAGCTGCAACACGCCTACCACACCCACCACGAAGCTTTCCATCCCGATATCCTTCTGCCGGAACACCTGGATGGCCCCTTCCTGGGCCAGCTGGACGATGCCCTTCTCGAACTGCTTCCGTTTCATGGAATCCTTGGGCTGGACCTTGGCGAAGATTTCCGGCGGGAAAATGGGAAAATCCTCGAACTGCACCGGGTGTTTCTCATTGCACAGGGTATCCCCGATAGTGAAGATCCCTGGATCGAACACCCCGATGATGTCCCCAGGATAAGCTTTCTCCACCGTGGTCCTCTCCTGGGCCATGAACTGCTGGGGCTGGGCCAGTTTCACCGGTTTCTGTCCCTGGACATGCCAGACGGTCATCCCCTTTTCGAACACCCCGGAACAGATCCGCATAAAGGAGATCCGGTCCCGGTGGGCCGGGTTCATATTGGCCTGGATTTTGAAGATAAAGGCTGTGAAATCTTCGTCGCCGGGATTCACCACACCCCCGTCCTTCAGTTTCCGAGGCTGGGGTTCCGGAGACAGTTCCAAGAACTTCTCCAGGAAGCTCCGGACCCCGAAGTTGGTCATGGCAGACCCGAAGAACATGGGTGTCAGTTCCCCTGCATCGACTTTTTCCAGATCGAATTCATCCCCAGCCATATCCAGGAGTTCGATATCGTCCATCAGGGTCTGGAGATTGGCTTCTCCGATGGCATCCCGGATGGCCGGGTCGTCCAGGCTGCCGGTGGTGCTCTTCAGGATCTTGGAGCCGTGGCTGCTGTCATTGTCGAACAGTTCTACCTGCTTCTTCAGCCGGTCGTAGACCCCGATGTAGTGGCCGTCCGTGCCGATGGGCCAGTTGATGGGATAGGCGTTGATGTGCAGCACCTTTTCGATTTCGTCCATCAGATCCATAGGAGCCCGGCCGTACCGGTCCAATTTGTTCACAAAAGTGAAGATGGGCAGTTTCCTCCGGTGGCAGACCCAGAACAGCTTCTTGGTCTGGGGTTCCACCCCTTTGGCCGCATCGATCAGCATCACGGCGCTGTCGGCAGCGATCAAGGTCCGGTAGGTATCTTCTGAGAAGTCCTGGTGCCCCGGGGTATCCAGGATATTCACCCGGTACCCGTCATAATCGAACTGCAGTACCGAAGAGGTGACAGAGATCCCTCTCTGTTTTTCGATTTCCATCCAGTCCGAGACGGCATGTTTATTGGCTTTCCGGGATTTCACGGAACCAGCCAGATGGATGGCCCCTCCATAGAGCAATAACTTCTCCGTCAGCGTGGTCTTCCCGGCATCCGGATGAGAAATAATGGCAAAGGTCCTTCTTTTCGCGATTTTATCCTGCAGCTCAGACATGCAAGGCATTCCTCCTGTACTCAACTTACGATTGGCTCAAAGATTTCCATGATAATTATAGCATGGCTGCCGGATCCGGTCACCTGTCCCCAGCAGCTTTTACATATGAAAAAACGCCACAAAGCTGACCTTTGTGGCGTTCCGTTCGATTAAATGGTCGGAGCGGCGAGATTCGAACTCACGACCTCTTCCACCCCAAGGAAGCGCGCTACCAAACTGCGCTACGCCCCGAACACAAGAGCTATTATACGGCAAATATCAGGAGCCGTCAAGCACTTTTTTGGATTTTTTTCAGCGGATGAAATTGGTCATCACTTTCACCGGTTTGGCCGGTCCTTCCACCCCTGCTTTTTTGCCGGCTTCCAGACATTGCAGCAGCCAGGCCATGTTCTTCCCCAGGGTTTCCATGATCTGGACGCCTTCCTTGTCCTGGAGCACATCTTCCGGCTTGCTCCCATGGACCATGTTCCAGTAATTGGAAGACACCACCGGCATTTCATTGTACATCAGGTATTTGTTCAGCACATCCAATGTGGTGCTGGTGCCAGCTCTCCGGGCAGAAGCGATGGCTGCCGCCGGTTTCAGACGCATATCGGCCCCCGCCACTCCAGCGAACCGGTCCAGGAACACCTGGATCTCTCCGGTGGGAGAAGCGTAATACACCGGGGAACCGATGACCAGCCCGTCTGCTTCTTTCATCTTGGTGGCACATTCCTTCACCAGCTCATCCAACTTCCCGTTCACGGCATTGAGGCCGATATAGACGATCTCCGTATCGATCCCGGCTTTTTCCAGTTCCTTGGCCACCAGGGACAGGGCTGTATAAGTGCAGCCGTTTTCCCGCCGGCTGCCGTTGAGCAGTAATACTTTCATTCCATCCGTCTCCTTTGAAATGTAATATTTTTTGATACATATTTATTATACCACGACCGGTCAAGCTGTCAGATCCGGCCCTGACGGGCCTGTCAGAAATCAGACGTCAGCTTGCCCGCAATAAGCATAATGGTCCTGGCTAAGCCGGACAACCCGGACAAAACTGACATCTGACGTCTCAAGGCCCCTTTCAGGGGCCGGGTCTGACTTCTTGCTGATACTTTCACTGCTTCCGCACCACACAGCTCAGGGCGATCAGCCCTGCCCCCAGGAAGAATTCCTGTTGGACC
>SFHH01000099.1 GCA_004555735.1 Acidaminococcus fermentans | reverse complement strand
TTCCCTGTACAGCTGTAATTTTCCCGTCTTGGATACCAATTTCCTGGATTTCATCAATATTCCGGGTCGTGTCAATAACACGGCCGCCTTGGATTAAATAATCTAGTTGGCTCATTTTCCCCTCTTTTATGCTCATTAAATAATCTTCTTGTCCTTCAGTTCCTGCAGTTTTTCTTCACTGAGCCCCAGCAGTTTCCCGTATACTTCCTCATTGGCCGAACCTAGTTTCTGTCCTGGCCACCGGATGCTGCCCGGCGTTTCGCTCAGCACGGGTACGATGCCCGGCATCTTCACATGGCCGAATTCCTCGCAGGGAACGTCTACGATATCATGACGGGCCTGATACTGAGGATCCTCGAAACAGTCTTTGATATTGTATATGGTGGAAATCGGGACTCCGGCTTTGCTGCATTTCTCTTTCAGTTCGTCAAAGGTATGGTCCTTGACCCAGGCGGTCACCGCGTCCATAATGGGTTTAGGATCCGCCAGACGGTCTTTGGCCAGGGCATATTTGGGCAGCCATTCTTCCCGTTTTTCCATGGCATCGCAGAGATGCTCGAACACCGGGTTGGTGCTGCAGACGATGATGACATATTTGTTGTCTCCCGTTTCAAAGGTCCCAATGGGGCAAGACGCTCCGCTGGGCATGGGACTGCGCTGTCTGATCTTGCCCATCAGATCATATTCGGCAACCATAGCTTCTTCCATGCGGAAAATCCCTTCATACAGGCTCACATCGATTTCCTGGGCTTTTCCTTTCAGGACATCCCGATGATACAGAGCCATCATGGTCCCGAACGCCGCATAAAGGCCGGCCACATAATCTGCCAGGGCAAAAGGAGGGCTTACAGGGGGGCGGTCCGGATATCCCTGCATATAGGTGTAACCGGAAAATGCCTGCAGCGGGGTTCCCAACCCAGCCAATTTTCTGTAGGGTCCGGTCTGGCCGTAGCCTGTTACATGGGTCACGATGATATCCGGGTTGACTTCCCGCATTTTCTCCACACCGATCCCCCATTTTTCAAGGGTCCCTGTCTTGAAATTTTCAATGACCACGTCGCTTAATCCAAGGTCACGCTTTTTTTATTTCTTCCCATACTGGGCCAGCGGATGCTCTTCCCATCCTTCAAAGGCCCCATGGCCCGGAACGCATCTCCCCGTCCCGTCATTTCCACTTTAATGACTTCTGCCCCAAAATCTGCCAAAAGCCCTGCTGCCCAGGGAGCAGCAATGACCGTGGCGATATCCAGTACCCGCACACCTTCCAGTGCCTGTTTCTGCATATGTCCTCCTCCTTATTCCATTACCAGATTCCTTATTGTATTCAGTAAAATTTGCTGCGCGCTCCGCAAATTTTATCTTTTTGTTTACAATCCTACTATATCCAAATTTATGGCAACTGAAAAGCAATAGTAAATTTAATATTGCAAATTATTTTTGCCATTGGGAGTATAAAAAACGGGGATGTGAAAAAATGATCCTTCATATTTTCACATCCCCATTTTTTGTTTTCCTCTTAAAAACAGTTTTCAATCCAAGATTTTTTCCGGTCGGAAGTCCAGGTAGTCTCCAGAGACCAGCCGATACCGGATTCCATTGTGGAAACCCAGGGTACTGTCCTGGAACTGATTCTTCCCATGGCAGTGGGCATAGATCACCTGTTCCGCTCCGTATTTCTCCGCCATCCGGGTAAAGACGCTGTCCTCTTCCAGGATATTGGTGGGCGGATAGTGAAGGAACACCAGGAACTTCCGGTAACCCGCTTCCCAAGCCTGCCGGAAAGAATCTTCCAACCGGATGGCTTCCCGCCGTACCAGTTTCTGAGCATGTTTTTCCGCATCCTGGTCCCAGCTCAACACTTCTCCGGTAAAACGGTTGATCAGGAAAGGCCCTTCGAAAGTGAAGCCTTTGGTCCCTACCAGGGCATACTCTCCATAAATCGCAAAATTATTCTGGAGGAAGAACAGTTTCCCGGCATATTCCGTATTCAGCACATCTGTTTTCTGGGCTTCCCAGAACATATCATGATTTCCTCGGACGAGGATCTTCCGGCCTGGAAGACGGGCGATGAAAGCCAGATCCTCCCGGCACTGGAACAATTTCCGGCCCCAGGAATGATCCCCTACCAGCACCAGGGTGTCCTCCGGTTTGATCAGATCCTGGCAGTTTTTCCAGATTTTTTCTTCGTGGCGGACCCAGATGGGCCCCATGGCGTCCATGGATTTCTCCGGCCGCTGAAAAGCCAGATGAAGATCTCCCAACGCAAAAAGTGCCATCTGTTCCATCCCCTTTTCTTACTTCAATTTCACCAATTCATACGCTCTTGTCCCCAGCCCGATCTTTTCTCCGTGTTCCAAGGTAGTGGCCCAGTCTACCCGGGGATTACTGTCTAGGAAATGATCGTGATGGCATTCCCAGCCCTTCCGGGCCAGATGGTCCGCCAGCTGGCTGTTAGGCAAAGGCTGTGCCTTCTGGCAGGCATCGGCGCAGGCCTGGTCCAGGGCGATGGGATCAAAGGAAGCGAACATACCGATATTGGGCAGGATGGGAGCGTCGTTTTCCCCGTGGCAGTCACAGTTGGGAGAAATGTCCATCACCAAATTGATGTAGAAGCAGGGACGGCCATGGACCACCGCCAAGGCATATTCCGCCATTTTCCGGTCCAACAGCTCGTTGGCATCCCACTGGACGCTCTGGATGGCATCGAACCCACAGGCACCGATGCAGCGGCCGCAGCCGGCGCATTTTTCTTCATCGATGTGGGCTTTGTGATCAATGTAAGAAATGGCGTCACTGCCGCATTCTTTGGCACAGCGGCCGCAGCCCCGGCAAAGCTTTTCATCCACCTTGGGTTTCCCGGAAGAATGCTGTTCCATCTTCCCGGCCCGGCTGCCGCAGCCCATGCCCACGTTCTTCACCGCTCCGCCGAAGCCCGTGGCTTCATGGCCTTTGAAATGAGCCAGGCTGATGAATACATCCGCATCCATGACGGCGCGGCCGATTTTGGCCTTCTGGATGTACTCCCCTCCGGGAACCGGTACTTCCACTTCATCAGTGCCCCGCAGTCCATCCCCGATGATCACCTGGCACCCAGTGGTAATGGTGTTGTACCCATTGAGGGCTGCACAATCCAGATGATCCAGAGCGTTCTTCCGGCTGCCGGGATACAGGGTGTTGCAGTCGGTAAGGAAGGGTTTGCCGCCCCATTCTTTTACCAGGTCTGCTACAGCTTTTACATACTGAGGCCGGATGGTAGCCAAATTTCCCAGTTCCCCGAAATGCATCTTGATGGCCGTGAATTTCCCCTGGAAGTCGATATCTCCCATATGGGCCGCCTTACACAGCCGCTGGAGCTTGTCCAGGGCGCTGGTGCCCACCGGACAGCGAAAATCCGTAAAATACACTTTTGCCTTTTCCATTTTTTCTCTCCCCTTACTGGATAACCGGGAGCACTCCCGCTATCCGCTTTTTTCCAAAAAGCCGGGCTGGTCCCTCTCGGGTTCCGCACAACCTGCAGGTTCCAGTCCGGTCTTTTTCAGTGATGGTATTTTTCTTTCCGCATGATCTTGAAGGCCCGGTAGATCTGCTCCAAAAGCAAGATCCGGATCATCTGGTGGGTGAAGGTGAGGGGTGAGAAGCTCCACCGGAAATCTGCCCGCTTCCGCAGGGCATCCGTGTAGCCAAAAGGTCCCCCAATCACAAAGGTCAGATGGCTGACCCCTTCCACCATCCACTGTTCCATTTTTTCCGCCAGCTGGGGAGACGAGATTTCCTTCCCCCGAAGGTCCAGGAGGACCACAAAACTGTGTTCTGGGATCAGTTTCAAGATCCGTTCCGTTTCCTTCTCCAGCACCTGTTCCTTCACCGCCGGAGACGGATTCTCCGGCATCTTCTCCTCCGGGATGCAGCGGGTTTCCAGCTGGCAGTAGGCACCCAGCCGTTTGGTGAACTCCTGTTCCGCCTCCCGGAGATAATTTTCTTTCAGTTTGCCTGCGCAGGCCAGCGTGATCCGAATCATTGCTGGCTGTTCTGCTGGGGCATTTCCGTCAGGGTCACGATCTTATTGACCTCTTCGTCCCCCCGGAGGATGGTCACAGGCACCTGCTGCCCCACCTGGCATTTGCCCAAAGCGTCCCGCAGAGCGGCTACAGAATCCACCTTAGCACCATTGAACTTAACGATAATATCATTTGGCCGAATGCCTCCACGATATGCAGGGCCGTCTTGAAACATCTTTACGACGAACAGCCCTCCTCTCAGGTCCAGATCAAAGCCCAGACGCTGCGCCAGGGTTTGATCCAACAAGCTGACCCCCAGATAGGGACGGACTACCCGTCCTTTTTCCGCCAATTCCTTCAAGATGGGCTTGGCTTCATTGATAGGAATGGCAAATCCGATGCCCTCCACGCCGGAAGCGGCGATTTTAGCGCTGTTGATGCCGATGACCTGGCCGTCCGCATTCACCAAGGCCCCGCCGGAATTCCCCGGATTGATGGCGGCGTCGGTCTGGATTAGCCGGAAGCGCCGTTCCCCCATATCCAGGGAACGGTTCAGGGCGCTGATGACCCCTGCGGTCACACTGCCCCGAAATTCCATGCCCAGCGGGTTCCCGATGGCAATGGCCGGTTCGCCCACCATCAGGGAGTCAGAATCCCCGAATTCCGCCACCGGCAGTTCCTCATCCGCATCGATTTTCACCACCGCCAGATCCGTATTGGGGTCCGTCCCCAGCACCTTCCCGTTGTAGGTCTTTCCGTCAGGCAGGCTCACCACGATTTCCTGGGCCCCAGCCACCACATGGTTGTTGGTGGCAATAAGGCCATCCTTGCTGTAGATGACCCCGGATCCGCTGCCCTGTTCCACCAGCTGGGTCCGATTGAAATAATCCCGGACCAGAGCCTTGTTGGTGATCCCTACCACAGCCGGTCCCACTTTCTTGGCAGCCTGGACGATGGGGGTATTCCGGGCCGCACTCATGCTGGCTTCAGCTTTCTTGGTCTGCTGTTCCTGGGTGGATACAGCCGGCTTCGTTTCGGTCTTACTGGCTGGCTTGTTGCTGGCCAGGCCGCACCCAGCCGTCAAGAAGCTGGCGCTGAGAGAAAGAGCCACCAGCATGCTCAAGGTTTTCTTCGTAATGGTATGTTTCATGATTCCACTCCTCTTCAGCGGACATTGCTGACCATTTCCTGCTGCTGGGCTACATACAGCTGGATCTCCCTGGTACGGGGACACTCCCGGAGTACATCCCGCACAGTCTGGTACGCAATATCCGGCGTATTGTTCTTTTCACTGAGATGGGCCAGGAACACTTCTGCCGGCGGTTCCGCCAGGGAAGTGAGGAACTGTCCCGCCGTCCGGTTGGACAAATGGCCTTCTTTCCCCAAGATCCGCTTCTGCAGGGCCGGTGGATAAGGACCGTGGCGCAGCATGTCCTCATCATGATTGGCTTCCAGGACCATGACCGCTGCACCTTCTGCCGCCAGTTCCACGGTTTTTGTGATGATCCCGCAGTCCGTCAGATAGGTGCATTTCTCGTCTCCATGGAAGATTTCATACCCCACCGGATCGGCTGCGTCATGAGGGATCCGGAACGGTTCGATCCGCAGGTTCCCCATGTTGCAGCTCCGGGGAATCACCCGCACCTGAGGCCGGGGCAGCAGCCGTCTTACAGGGAGCTGGGCCCAAGTCCTTTCATTGGCAAAGATCGGGACCGTACTGTAATGCCGGGCAAATACATCCAATCCGGCAATATGGTCCCGGTGTTCATGGGTCAGGAATACCCCGCTGAGGTCCTCCGGTTCCAAGCCACAATCCTTCAGTCCCTGGACGATCCGCCGGCAAGAAATCCCTGCATCGATCAGGATCGCCGTCTGGCCGGCCCGGATCAGGGTGGAATTCCCCCTGCTCCCGCTGGCCAGTACATCCACTTCAAAATCAGTCATCGTCATGGCAACACCGTTCTATACAAAAATGTCGGGGCGCCCTTCTCATACCCCGCTATTATACTTACTATTATAGCAAAAACCCTGAAAGAAATGTAAAAAAACACCGAACTCTCAGGAGTCCGGCATTTTTTCCTCTGAAATTCAGTTCTTCTCAGGCTGGCAGTCCGCACATAAGCCATAGAAGTAAAACTGATGGCCCTGGACAGTGAAGCCCGTTTCCTTTGCCACCATATCCTCAATGGCTTTGGCATCCAGATGGGGCACATCACAGACCTTCCCGCATTTCATGCAGCGGATATGCGGATGTTCCATCACGTTTGCATCATACCGGAAGCTGTCCTCCCCGGTGTTCAGCACCTGGATCACATGCAGCTTGCTGAAGATTTCCACGGATTTATAGACCGTCGCAAAGCTCATGGTAGGATATTTCTCCTTCACTTTGTTATAGATCATCTCTGCCGTAGGATGTTCCGTTGTATGGGCCAGCATATCATAGACAGCCAGTCTCTGAGGCGTTACTTTGCAGCCGTTGTCCCGGAGCAATTTCGCCAGTTCTGCAGCAGTTAACGTAATCAACACCTCCATTCCCTATTTTTAGTTACACTTTTTGATAATGATTACTACAATTAATATAGCTTTTCGAGGGATTTTTGTCAACTCTTTTTTGGATTTCAAAGTGCTGGATACAGCAATGATTTGAAGGCTTCCAGCGTTTTTTTAAGATTCATTATTAATTTTTTCGTTTCTCTATGGAGGAGAAATAGAGCTGATTCTAATCCTGGATGGTCACCGGCATCCCCACATAGGCCACTTTTTCCAGCTCCCGGAGATGGCTGTTGTCCAGCCGGACACAGCCTTCTGAAGCATCCGTACCGATGGAGGCCGGGTCATGGGTCCCGTGGATTCCGATACCGTCCCAATTGCCCTGGCTCAGCGCTTCTGTATCCAGGCTCAGGAACCAAGGCCCGTACGCTCCCTGGATCTCTCCGTTGCCGTCTCCGAAATCATGGGTCCAGCCGGAAGCATCATCGATTTCGTCAATGGCAAAAGTCCCTACAGGCGTCATATTGTCTCCCCGCCGTTCCTTCTGGCCCAGGCCGCCTTTCCCGATGGCACAGCCCCAGGTCCGGACTACTGTATCTCCGTCCTTCACATACAGTTTATGGTCACTTTTATCGATCAGGATGGAATATTTCTTTCCCGGTTCCAGAGTCTGCACTGCTGCAGGCTGGGGTGCGGTCTGCTGAGGATTTTCATGCTTTTTTTGGAGGCTTTCCACTGGGGTTTCCTTCTGTTCCGGCAGTCCGGAAGCCTCTTTTTTCACGGTTTCCGTCTGTCTGGGTTCCGGTTTCTTCACCGGAACGGTAGGTCCCGGTGCGCCCACTCCCTTGTAGCCCAAGGCAAAGCAGCCTGTGAGCAGAATGCCCAAGAAAATCAGGGTACAGACCCCCAGCATAATTCCTTTTCTTCTGTGGTTCTGGGACTTTTCCGTCCCCTTTTGCTTTCCGTCCATAAAACAATCCCTCTTTCTTCATGTAAGCCTTATGATACCATCCGCCGTATCTCCCTGCAATCCCCGGACTTTAAATTTTTTAGAAATTCCTCTTGACAAGTGTATCGAAAAAGATTACTATACAGGCAACGTTGAAAATCGTAAGGCAATGACCAAAACAAGTACACTTCAAAAAGTGGCACAGAGAGCGCGAATCACCGGCTGAAAGTTTGCGCCGAAGCTTGAGGAGATGGAATGCCTTTGGGAGCCGAAGGCCTGAACAAAAAGTAGGGTCTTCCGGGGAGCCGCCGTTATCGGTATGAGTGGCAGCTGGGATCCAGTTGCAATCAGAGTGGAACCGCGAGAAGATCGCCTCTGTGAGGAGGCGGTCTTTTTTTGTGTCCAAAGGGGAGGAAAGACTTATGTTTGCATCCATGCGCAATGATATCCGAGTCATCAAACAACGGGATCCGGCCGTAAAGAATACCCTGGAAGTCCTGCTTTGCTATTCCGGACTCCACGCCATCTGGGCCTATCGGATTTCCCATTTCTTTTATCAAAAATCCTGGTTCGTCACGGCTCGGCTCATTTCCACTCTGGCCCGGCTCCTGACTGGTATCGAGATCCATCCCGGAGCTCAGATCGGGGAAGGACTCTTCATCGATCATGGTTCCGGCATTGTCATCGGGGAAACCACCATCATCGGCAATAATGTTTCCCTTTACCAGGGAGTGACCCTGGGCGGCACCGGAAAAGAAAAAGGGAAGCGGCACCCCACCATCGGAGACTATGTGGTGGTGGCCTGCGGTGCCAAAGTCCTGGGTTCTTTTACGGTGGGAGAAGGAGCCAAGATCGGTGCTGGCAGCGTAGTGCTGAAAGAAGTCCCTCCCTATGCCACTGTGGTAGGCATCCCAGGCCATGTGGTAGCCCGGAAAGGCGTGCGGGTGGCCCCGGCCCATTCCGAACGAGATGTGGACCTAAACCACAACCGGCTGCCGGACCCTATCGAAGACCAGATCGCCGCCCTGGAAAAGCAAGTAGCCCTGCTAAAACGGCAGGTCAGCGACCTGCGGGCCCAGCAGGAAGGCCCAGCCCTGAAACAGGTTGTCAATTTCCGCTGATCATTCAGCCAACTTCCGAAAAAAAGTGCTCCGGTACTTTTTTTCGAGACGGATATCCTAGTATTTTCCTTGGAAAAGGAGGTTTTTACTTTGCCGCAAAATTGGTGGAAAAAGCCCCAGGGACCCCGATGTTGAAGTTCCCTGGAGAGCAAGTTGAGAAAGCAGCTGTTGATTGACAGACTTTAAATTTATGGAATCAAAGGAGAGATCATTATGTCTAAAATTTATACAAGTGTATTGGATCTGATTGGCCACACCCCTCTGCTGGAACCGGT
>SFHH01000098.1 GCA_004555735.1 Acidaminococcus fermentans | reverse complement strand
GACCCGAGACCGAGCCGCTATGCGGCTTATGAGACCGGGGGTGTTGCACGTAACGTGCAACACCCCCTTTTCCATGCTATAATGGACCCAGTGACACCATTTGGACGGGAGGCATTGGAACAGCATGACAGATGATCCACGATTTGCCAAACAGCTCCAGTTCATCCTGGAACTGGATAAAGAGAAGACCATTTTGCGCCAGACCCATCTTACCGGGTACCGGCGGCAGGAAAATGATGCGGAGCATGCCTGGCATATGGCGGTGATGGCCTGTTTATTGAAGGAATATGCCAACGAGCCTTTTGACCTGGCCAAGACCCTTTTGATGATCCTCCTCCACGATGTGGTGGAGATCGATGCAGGGGACACTTTTGCCTACGATCCGGAGGCGGTGAAGACCCAGCGGGAACGGGAGGAAAAAGCGGCGGACCGGATCTTCGGCCTGCTGCCGGAGGACCAGGCCCGGGAGTTCCGGGACCTATTCGAAGAATTCGACCGGGGGGATACCCCGGAAGCCCGGTACGCCCATGCCATGGACAATTTCCAGCCCATCCTGCTGAACGATGCCAATGACGGAAAGGATTGGCGGCTCCACCAGGTCCATCGGCAGCAGGTGGAAAGACGGAACGCCCGGACCCACGAAGGCAGCGAAAAGATCGGCCAGGCTGTCCAGGCCATCATCCACCGGAATGTGGAGAAGGGGAACCTGAAGCCGTAAGGATAGGGCTGAGGAAAGAGTACAGCGTAAAGAGCGGGAGGGCGGCCATCAAACGGCCCATTGCAGTGCCGGAGTGGCTGCACGCCGGCCCGCTTGCAAAAAAGTAAGGAGGAGAGTGCGTGAATAAGCGATGGATACCCGTTTTCTGCCTTTGCCTGATGGCCTTGACTGGCACAGCCTGTGCCCGGACAGCTGATCCCGTCGGGCCGAGTAAGGAGAAGCAGCCTTCGGTCCAGGAACCCTACCGCCCTCAGAAGGTGGAAGGGCCGGTGGGGCTGGTGTGGGACTGGCAGGCTCCGGGAGAAAAGACGTCCACCCTGGCCAAAGAAAAGAAACTGCCGGGGATCAATGTGCTTTCCCCCAGCTGGTTCGTGATCCGGGATGCGGAGGGGAATATCGACGTAAAAAATGCTGCGTTGGACTATACGCCCCAGGCCCATGCCCAGGGGTACAGAGTGTGGGCGCTCATCACCAACGGCTTCGACCCGGAACGGACCCATGGCCTCCTGGACAATCCGGCCGGCCGGAAGAACGCGGCGGAAGGGATCCTGTCCCTGGCGAAACAGTACCAGCTGGATGGCATCAACTTGGATTTCGAGAACATCCGGGCGGAAGACAGCGACCGGCTGACGGATTTCGTGGGAGAGATCGCCGGTCCCCTGCAGCAGGCAGGGTATACGGTTTCCATCGACGTGACGGTGCCCTCGAACAACGGCAACTGGTCCCGCTGCTACGACCGGAAGGCCCTGGCGGGAAAAGTGGACTATGTGATGCTCATGGCCTACGATGAACACCATCGGCTGTCGCCTAAAGCCGGTTCCGTAGCCAGCCTGCCCTGGGTGGAGCAGGGCATCCGAAAGACCCTGGAAGAAGTGCCGGCAGAAAAACTGGTGCTAGGGATGCCCCTCTATATGCGGGACTGGAAGGAAGAAAACGGCAAAGTCAGCGCCCGGACCCTGTCCATGCCCGGAGCCCGTAAGCTGATCGCTGAAAAGAATCTGGTGCCCGCCTGGCACAGTGAAGAGGCCCAGTATTATTTCGAATACCGGGAACAGGGGGTGCTCCACCGGGTGTGGCAGGAAGACGCCCGGAGCCTGGCCCTGAAGAACGCCTTGATCAGCCGGTACGGCCTGGCCGGCAGCGCCTATTGGCGGAAGGGATTGGAAGAGCCGGAAGTGTGGAGTGCCATGGAGAAGTGGAAAAACTGACTCAAATTGGGTATAATAGAAAGAGCCGCGCTGGGAGAGGCGTCGGCTTTTCTTTTTATTTGTCAAATTACTCTTATATCTTATGTGTTGGAGGTCATGATGAAACCCCAGAAATTACAGAAAATCCAAGATGCTGCACTATCTGTCGATCTCAATGGCAGCGCTGCGGACAAGGTCCAGGAACATGATCTGCAGATGCTGTTCGAAACCACTCCGGTGGAGGAACTGCTGAAGCCCATGAAGGGAAACAGCCGGAAATATCGGAAATACATCATCCAGCTGGGAAAACTGGATAAACGATCCCCTCGGGTCCGGGAAAAGATCGTCCCCTTTGCCGTCGAACTGTACAAGGAAGGGGACCGGATCTACCGGGACATTGCGGCCTGTACCTTCCAGATTTTCCTGGGCCAGGTGTGCCGGAATGTGCAGCAGATCGTCGGGAAGGATCCGGAGGACATAAAAAAAATCAGCAAATATAGCCCAGAAGCCATGGCGGACCTGCTGCTGAAATATGAACGGATCTGCCAGAACAAAAAAGAGCCTTTCCGGCCCAATGCCCTGTGGATGGTGCTGGACATGGCCGAGATGCCCTATCCGGAAGGGAAGCAGCACCAGGCGGAAGCCCTGCTGAAGAAGAAGGAAAAAGAGGCCCGGGAAGCCAGGGAAAACAAAGCAACCAAAGAGAGCAAAGAAAGCAAAGAGAGCAAAGAGACCAAAAACGGCAAGGGAGCCAAAGGAGAACGGGAAAACAAAGAGACCCGGGAAGCGGCAGCCCCTGCAGAAGGACCCCAGGAAGAGCCCGCTGCCCGGAAGAACCGGAACAGCTGGACCCGGGATAAGGCCGTCCGGACCCGGAATGGCCGGGGAAAGAAGAAAGCTGTCCCGGAACCGGCCCTGGAAGCAGCCCCGGCAGAGGCTCCGGCACCCTCTGCTCCGGAAGCACTGGGGACCCCGGTCCCTGCACCGGCCCCGGAAGTCCCCATGGCTCCCTCTGCCCCGGAACCCCAGCCCGCCCCGGCAGCCCTAGCGGAACCGGCTGCTCCGGCTGCTGTTCCGGCGGAGGGATCGGGAACCCCGGAAGCAAAGCCCTTCACCACCTATGTAGGCCGGATCAATATCGTGGACAGCTTCTACAATTTCACCCCCATGGGCCTTTGGCAGGAGGGACAGTACCGGCCCCTTTCCAACCAGGAAATCGATGCTCTGATCCCCAAAGCAGAACAGTATAAGAACATCAACCTGTGGTACAGTCTCCACAGCGACCAGAAATACATGGAAGAACACTTCCACGAAAATGACATCATCTTCCTGAAAATCGGTCCGGATACCCTGGTGGAAAACAAAGACGGCCAGGGGAACCTCCGTTCTACGGCTTATCGGGTCTTCAGCATCGATGCCCTGAAGGAAGGGCTCCTGGAATATCCCTATCAGGAAGGAATCTATACGGCGGTACCGGAAAAACGGCTCCTGGACCCGATCTCCAAAGATACAGTGCTGCGGCTCCAGGAAGAAAACCTCTTTGCCGGGGAACAGATCCTGATCCAGCTCCAGGACGGCTGGATCGCCGGTCCCTACGAAGTCCAGAAGAACAACCGAGTAGGCTTCTTTGTGGAAAATGCCGTGCCCGCCAACCAGTACCTGCTCACCGCCTGCCCGCCGGAAGCTTGGCAGCCCGTGGTCTTCACTCCGGCGGAAGGAACCTGGGCCAGCCGGCAGGAAAAAACGGAGTGGATCTTCTATCATCGGCTGCCGGGCACGGCTTCCCAGCTGGTGGACAGGGCCCCGGATGAAGTCCTGCTCCGGAGCCTGGTGAAAAGCGCCCAGGTGGATTCCGGCGACATGGTGAAGCCGGAGATCTTGAAAAATTTCCTGGAACGGGAACAGGGCCAGCTGTTCAGCAACCTTCCCTCCGCCATCCGGAAACAGCGGATCCAGCGGCTGGAAGCCATCCTGGAAGGAGATAAGGCGGCCCGGGAAGGCTATGGACAGGTGGGGGACTTCCTGTACCAGCATCTTTTGGAAAATGTGGACAAACGGTGGGGGCAGGAGTTCATCACCGCCCTCCTGGAACGGTATCCGGATATCTGGCAGGAGCTGGGGAATGCCAAGGGCGTCTCTGCCCGGAACAAGAAAGCCCTGGCCCTGGTCCAGGAACGACAGAACCGCCAGGCCCCGCCCCAGACGGAAGAAGAACTGGCAGAACAGATCAACGGGATCCCTGCTTCCGGCAGCAACAACCGGAAATGCCTGGAATACCTGATCGCCTCTATCCAGAAAGAACGGCCCCAATACAGCCGGAACCTGATCCTGAATCTCTTGATCTGCGCCACCCAGGGCTTTTTGACGGTGTTTTCCGGCTCCCCTGGCAGTGGCAAGACTTCCTTCTGCAACCTGCTGGGCAAGGTACTGGGGCTGACCCAGTTCGAACGGAAAATCGGGCCCCAAGAGTTCATGAGCACTACCAATCGGTACATCCCTGTTTCTGTGGAGCGGGGCTGGACTTCCAAACGGGATTTGATCGGTTATTACAATCCCCTGACCAAGGCCTTCGAAGAAAGCAACCGGGATGTCTATGACGGGCTGCGGCTGCTGGACTGGGAAAAACGCCACGGGATCCGGCAGTATCCCTATTACATCCTCCTGGATGAAGCAAACCTTTCCCCCATGGAATACTACTGGGCGGATTTCATGAATGTATGCGACGACTGGAATGAGGAACACACCCTCAACCTGGGCCATAATCATCGGTTCCAGCTGCCGGAGACCCTCCATTTCCTGGCCACCATCAACAACGACCATACCACGGAGACCCTTTCTCCCCGGCTGATCGACCGGGCCTGGATCGTCACCCTGCCCCATACGGAATTCGTCCCGAAGGTGGACGGGGGATTGGCCAATGGGGAAATCCAGCAGATCTCCTGGCAGCAGCTGAAGAGCCTCTTCGATGTGGCGCCTCGGGAAAGCTGCCAGCTTTCCAGTGTGGAACAGAATGTCTACGATCGGGTGAAAGCCCGGCTGGCAGAACAGAACATCTACCTGAGCATGCGGATCGAGCTGGCTCTGCACCGGTACTGGCGGGTGGCTTCCCGTCTCATGGAACCGGAAGACCATATCCGGCCGGGGATCATCGCCCTGGACTATGCGGTGGCCCAGAAAGTCCTGCCCAAACTCAGCGGCAACGGGGCAGAATTCGAAAAATGGCTGGTCCAGTTCCGGGATGACTGTGCCAGCAACCGGATGGTCCAGAGTGCTGCCCTGCTGGATCAGATCCTGGAGTGGGGGAACCGGCGGATGAAGTTCTTCCAGTTCTTCCATTGAGATGGCTATGGAAAACACCATCCGTCTCCTGGAACAGAACGGTCCGGGGCTGTGGCTGCCAGTGACCGATCAGGCCCGTCCCTATTCAGCGGAACGGGTCCTGGCGGCAGCCGGCCATCCCGGGGTACGGGAAAACCTCCACTATGACCTGGCGCTCCCCGCCGGCTGGGACTGTGCTTCCGTAGCAGTGGCGCTGAACGGAAAGCCGCTGAACAGTCTGTACGACCGGCGCCACAAGACCGTCCTGTTCTCCAACAATATCTTTGCCTACCATATGGGCCTGGTGGAACTGGAAATCACCCTCCAGCAGGAAGATGGCACAGGCAGCCGCTGGTATACCGACCTGCTGCCGGTGCTGATCCAGCCTTCTCTCCAGCAGCAGAACCTGAAAGCCATGCTGGAATTCTTCCCAGCTGACCTTGGCAGAGGAGATCCTCCAGGTGTATGAAGAGTGTTACGGCTATTTCAAGGCCAACTGCCGCCATACCCTGGAAGCCGCTGAAGTGGTGGACTGGACGGAAAAAGTCCAGACGGTGAATGCCCATACCCTCCAGTACCTGGTCCGCCATCCGGAATACCTGAAGGAGGCCCCTGCCGGGATCCCAGTGGGGAACCGGCACTGCCTGCCCGAAAAGCTCCTGATGACCCAGGACAAGATGAGCCGGGATGTCTATGAAAACCAGGTGGTCCTCAGTTTCCTCAAGCGGATGCTCTACGATATCGGGGAAGGGCGGAAAGAAATCCAGGACCAGCTCCAAGGGCTGGAACTGCCGGATACCCTGGGAAACGGCTACATCCTGTCTTCCCAGGTCCTGTACGAAAATGCCGCCCGGATGCTCCGGGGCTTCCTGGGACGGTGCGAAGCGGTGGAAGAACGGCTCCAGGAGATGTTCGTTTCCTACCAGCAGATCCTGCCTGTGACCCTGCTGGATGTCTTCCAGCTGCCGGTGCCTACGGAACCTTTTTTCCGGATCCCCCAGTACCACCGGATTTATCTGTGCATCCACCAGTGGCTCCAGAACACCTGCCACCACTTCCCCCGGGAGCAGATGCTGCTGAATCTGTATGAAAACACCTTTGTATTCGAAGTGTACTGCTTGGCCAAACTGATCTGCCAGCTCCAGGGAGCCGGGTATATCCTGGAAAGCCGGAGCCGGCAGCGCTACAGCCAGGGAGCACGGAACCTGTATGACCCTTCCGGCTACCAGAATGTGTTCCGCTTCCACAAGGGAGAAGAGATCCTGACCCTCTATTTCCAGCCGGTGATCACGGACCAGGCGGAAAATGCCGAAAGGGGTATCCATCTTTACCGGAACACCACCTATGCTTTCAAGGCCCTGGAGGAAGGTCATTATTACACCCCGGACTACCTGCTGAAATGGCGAGGGAGAGGGCGGGAGACCTACCTGATCCTGGATGCCAAGTACAGCTATAAGAAAAAGGTCCTCCAGGAGCTGATGCCAGAAATGGCCTACAAGTATCTCCTTTCCCTGAGCCCCATGCCCTATGAGGAAGAAGGGGAAGAAGTGGCCGTTTCCATCCGGGGGCTGGAGATCCTCTACGGGCTCACCAACGGGGACCAGGAACTGGAATCCTTCTACAACTGCCGGCAGGAAGGGCACCAGATCCGCCCGGCGGCCAATGTGATCCCCTGTTCCGAAGAAGTCAGCGAAGAGAACCAGCAGAAGAATCTCCAGGAACTTTTGCGGGAACTGAGAGAGTGAAAGAGGGGGGCACGTGTAAAAATCACACACGTGCAACAACCCCTCATTCATCGATCTGTCCCCCATTTTTCCCACTTTTTCTGCTACAATGGAAGTGCGGAAGGGGGAGTGGATATGGAAAAACCATTATTGGAACAATTCGGACGGCAGCGCTGCGGGGTGTTCCTTTCGGCGGAGCCCAAGGATCTGGAATCTTTGAAGCACTGGCTGCGTCTGGTGGATTTCCACTGTGCAGGGGTGTGGAGCGGACGGCAGCCCTGCTGCCAGGTGCTGGTCCATATGAATGTGCTGTACCGGCCGGAATTGGAGCGCCTGGGGCCTGCCATGAGCCGGCGGTTCGGGCAGAAGGGATACCTTTTTGTCGATGAAAATGGCCAGGCCTGGGAATTTTCTCAAAAAGGAGGCCCGGGCAAAGCCCTGGGGCCGTTGACCCCGCAGGTACTGGATCGGTTCTACAGCGGCCTTTTGAGGGAGCCGTTCCATTTCCAGGAGTTCCGGACCATGTACTCTGTGAATGTAGGGGCGCCGTCGATCATGATTGCCCAGCATATCCATGATATGATGGTGAAATATGAAGACTGGGATGTGCGGTTCGTGGATGCCTTGGAAGATCCCAAGGAGAGTAAGGAGCGGTGAAAATGGAGAAACTGACATTGGCTTATGAGGTGGCAAAGAAGTATCATGCCGGACAGAAGGACCGGGCAGGCAAAGATTATATCCATCATGTGAAGTTCGTGTCGGACCAGGTGCTTCCTCTGGGAGAAACCTATGCCCTGGTGGGGATGCTCCATGACACCCTGGAAGATACGGCCATGGACCGGGAGACCCTGGAACGGCTGTTCGGGAAAACGGTGGCGGAGGCAGTGGCTCTTTTGACCCACGACAAAAAGGTCCCCTATCTGGACTATGTGCGGCAGATCAAGGCAAGCGGGAACCCCTATGCCATCGAGGTGAAAAAAGCGGACCTGCGGAACAACATGGACCTGACCCGGCTGCCGGAAGTGACGGAAAAAGATCGGAAACGGGTGGAGAAGTACCAAAAGGCCTACCATATCCTGATGCCTTGACTTTTCCTCCCCCCCGTGCTACACTAGAAAAAACTTCAAAAGTATGACCTTTTAACCTAGTCCTGTGAGACTAAGAAAGGGACTTTTATCCAGAAGCATTTTATTAGAAGCCTTCTTGTCTTAGGACGAGAAGGCTTATTTTTATGAAACAGGATGGGCATTGGCCCGGTCCTTATTCCAGCGAACTGTAACAATAGGAGGCTACAACATGACAAAGGCGGCAGTCAGCCTGTCCGGACGGGATATCCTGGATCTTTCCTCCCTGTCCGTGGAAGAGTACGATCTGATCATGCGAACGGCAGCAGAGATGAAAAAGGTCATGAAACGGGACATCAAGAAGCTCCCGTCTCTGCGGGGCAAATCCATTGTGAACCTGTTCTATGAAAACAGCACCCGAACCCGGAGTTCCTTCGAACTGGCCGGGAAGTACCTGGGCGCCGACGTGATCAACCTGAGCACCGGGACTTCCAGTGTGAAGAAGGGGGAATGCCTGAAGGACACCATCCTGACCATGCAGTCCATGGCCTGTGATGCCATCGTCATGCGGCACCCGGTGGAAGGGGCGGCCAAATACGCGGCAGACATCGCTGCACCCGTGGTGATCAACGCCGGGGACGGGGCCCATGCCCATCCCACCCAGGGCCTCCTGGATATGTTCACCATCCTGGAACACGGGAAACAGTTCAAGGGCCTGAAAATGGCCATCATCGGGGATATCCTCTACAGCCGGGTGGCCCGGAGCAACATCGCCGCCTGGACCAAACTGGGGGCGGATGTCCACGTGGCCGGCCCCATGACTCTGATCCCCCACGACATCGAAGCCCTGGGGGTAAAAGTACACAAGCGGGTGGAAGATGCCATCGAAGGAGCGGACGTGGTGGATGTGCTGCGGATTCAGCTGGAGCGGCAGGACAAGGGGATGTTCCCCTCTCCCCGGGAATACGCCCGGATCTTCGGGGTCAATGAAGAACGGATGAAACTGGCCAAACCGGACTGTCTGGTGATGCATCCGGGCCCCATGAACCGGGGTCTGGAAATTTCCTGGGATACGGGCTACAGCGACCAGGCGGTGATCCGGGAACAGGTGACCAACGGGGTCGCCGTGCGGATGGCCTTGTTATTCTTGACGATTATGGGAGGAAAGCCAGTTGAAAACGCTAATTAAGAACGGACGGATCGTAGATCCCAGCCAGCAGCTGGACCAGGTGATGGACCTCCTGGTGGAAGACGGGAAAATCGCCCAGGCGGCGCCTCATATCGATGCAGCAGCCGATGAGGTATTCGACGCTACGGGCCTTGTGGTGGCACCTGGCTTCATCGACCTCCATACCCATCTCCGGGAACCGGGGCTGGAAGCCAAGGAAGACTTGGTCACCGGCACCATGGCGGCAGCCCACGGGGGCATCACCCGGGTGGCCTGCATGCCCAACACCAAACCCATCATCGATACCTCCATCGTGGTGAGCGGCATCCAGGAACGGGCGAAAAATGAAGGGTACGTCCACGTGGAAGTGATCGGGGCCATCACCAAAGGAGAAAAGGGCAAGGAACTGTCAGAAATGGGCGACATGGCCCAGCGGGGCGCCATGGGCTTTTCCGACGACGGCCACTATGTATCCAGCGCCTACATCATGAATCTGGCGGCCCAGTATGTGAGCGCTTTCGACAAGCCTCTCATCTGCCACGATATCGATGAAGAGATGAACCATGAAGGGTACATGCACGAGGGGGCCGTCTCCGCCCGGCTGGGGGTGCCCGGCATCCCTTCCATCGCAGAAGACATCTGTGTGGCCCGGGATGCGGCCATTGCGGAATACACCGGGGCCCACATCCACATTGCCCATATCGCCAGCAAAGGGGCTGTGGACATTGTCCGGCAGGCTAAGACCCGAGGGGTGAACATCACCTGCGAAGCCACAGTCCACCACCTGACCTTGACGGATGAAGCCTGCATGGGCTACAGCACGGCCACCCGGGTTTCCCCGCCCCTGCGGAGCTGGGACCATGTGGAAGCCCTGCGGAAGGGCCTGAAGGACGGCACCATCGATGCCATCGTCACGGACCACGCCCCTCATGCGCCGGAAGAAAAGGATGTGGAATTCCGGTATGCCCCCAACGGGTTCTGCGGCCTGGAGACTTCTGTGGGGGTGGTCCTGACGGAGCTGTACCATACGGGAGAATTCTCCATCAATGAAATCGTGGATAAGATGAGCACCAGTCCGGCCCGGATCATGAATTTGGATGCCGGCAGCCTGGCAGTAGGGAAGAACGCGGACATCACTATCTTGGATCTGGACCGGGAATGGACGGTGGACAGCGAGCAGTTCTATACCCGGGGCAAGGTGACTCCCTTTAACGGAAAGCACTGCAAAGGCATGGCAGTGGCGACCATGGTCGATGGCCGGTTTGTGATGAAAGACGGTGTAGTATGCAAAAAGTAAAAGGCAAATTGGTATTGAAAGACGGCAGCGTCTATGAAGGGATGCTCTACAGCACCCATAAAGCCGTAGGGGAAGTGGTGTTCACCACCGGCATGTCCGGCTACCAGGAAACGTTGACAGACCCCTCCTTCTGCGGGCAGATCGTCATCTTCACCTATCCCCTGATCGGGAACTACGGCTGCAACGATCTGTTCTGCCAGAGTGACAGATGCTGCTACAAGGGGTTGATCGTCAGCGAACTGTGCGACGAACCTTCCAGCTGGCGGGATGAAGGCACGGTGCTGGAATTCCTGGAAAAGAACGATATCCCGGTGCTCACGGGTGTGGATACCCGGGCCATCACCCGGCGGATCCGGTCCTACGGGACCCTCCAGGGGGTGCTGGTGCCGGCGGATACTCCGGAAGAGGAGATCCAGGCCCTTTTGGCTACCCCGGAAGAACATGATCAGGTGGCCCAGGTGACCACCCAAAAGGTCTACACTATGGGACCGGAAGACGCCAAATATTCGGTAGCCGTCATGGACTACGGGGTGAAGCGGCACATCCTGGAATGCCTGGTGGAAAAAGGCTGCCGTCTGACGGTGTTCCCGGCGGAAACTCCGGCGGAAGAGGTGCTGGCCATCGATCCGGACGGGATCTTCCTGAGCAACGGCCCGGGGGACCCGGCGGACCTGAAGCCGGAAATCGAGAACATCAAGAAGATGATCGGCAAGAAACCCATCTTCGGCATCTGCATGGGGCATCAGGTGATGGCCCTGGCTAACGGCGCCAAGACCAAGAAGATGCTCTTCGGCCACCGGGGCATCAACCAGCCGGTCCGGGATCTGGTGGACCACAAAATCTGCATTACCTCCCAGAACCACGGGTTCATGGTGGACGAAGATTCCCTGAAGGGGCTGCCCATCGAAGTGATCAACCGTTCCCTGAACGACAATACCATCGAAGGCCTGCGCTATCTGGACCATCCTACTTTCACAGTGCAGTACCATCCAGAAGCTTCCCCCGGTCCCAGCGGCAACGCTTATCTGTTCGACCGGTTTATCAAAATGATGGGAGGGCACTGATATGCCAAAAAAAGAGAATGTGAAAAAAGTCATGGTCATCGGTTCCGGCCCGATCATCATCGGGCAGGCAGCTGAATTCGACTATTCCGGCACCCAGGCCTGCCGGGCCCTGAAGGAAGAAGGGCTGGAAGTGGTCCTGGTGAACTCCAACCCGGCTACCATCATGACCGATGTGCACATCGCCGACCGGGTCTATGTGGAACCCCTGGATGTGGAATTCCTGGAAGCCATTATCGCCAAGGAACGGCCGGATTCCCTCTTGGCCACTCTGGGCGGGCAGATCGGCCTGAACCTGGCCATCGAACTGGATAAGAAGGGCATCCTGAAGAAATACAATGTGCAGCTTTTGGGCACCCAGATCCCCAGCATCATGAAGGCGGAAGACCGGGAACTGTTCAAGGAAACCATGGAAAAACTCCACCAGCCCATTCCCCAGAGCACCATCGTGGAAAGCGTGGATGCGGCCAAGGAATTCGCCCAAAAGGTGGGCTTCCCCCTGATCGTGCGGCCGGCCTACACCCTGGGAGGCACCGGGGGCGGCATCGCCCATAACATGGACCAACTGGATGACATCACCACCAAAGGGCTCATGTACTCCCTGATCGGCCAGGCCCTGATCGAACGGTCCGTGGCCGGCTGGAAGGAAATCGAATACGAAGTGGTCCGGGACCATGAAGACAACTGCATCACTGTCTGCAACATGGAAAACATCGACCCGGTGGGGGTCCATACCGGGGACTCCATCGTAGTGGCGCCCTGCCAGACCTTGACGGACCGGGAAGTCCAGATGCTCCGGACCGCCGCCATCGACATCGTCCGGGAGCTGGGGGTGGAAGGGGCCTGCAACGTGCAGTACGCCCTGAACCCGGACAGCGAAGAATACATCGTCATCGAAGTGAACCCCCGTGTCAGCCGGTCTTCCGCCCTGGCTTCCAAGGCGACGGGCTATCCCATCGCCAAAGTGGCCGCCAAGATCGCTGCCGGGTACACCCTGGACGAAATCGAAAACGCAGTGACCAAGAAGACTTCCGCCTGCTTCGAACCCACCCTGGACTACTGCGTCATCAAGATCCCCCGCTGGCCCTTTGACAAGTTCGTCAACGCCGACCACACCCTGGGGACCCAGATGAAGGCCACCGGGGAAGTGATGGCCATCGAACGGAACATCGAAGCCGGCCTGCTGAAAGCTGTCCGCTGCCTGGAAATCGGCCTGACCCACATGGATATGCCGGAACTCCACAAGCTGACGGACCAGGAAGTCTTTGAAAAGGTCCGGAAAGTGGATGACGAACGGCTCTTCACCATCGCAGAAGCCTTCCGGAGAGGGATGACCGTGGACCAAGCCCACGCCATCACCAAGATCGACGAATTCTTCCTGCGGAAGATCCGCCACATCGTGGAACTGGAAGTCCGCCTGAAGAGCGAAGAACTGACACCGGAACTCCTCCGGGAAGTGAAGGAACGGGGCTTTGCGGATGTGACCATCGGGAAACTGGTGGGGAAGACCGGGCTGGAGATCCGGGCCATCCGGAAAGAATGGGGGATCACCCCGGTGTACAAGATGGTGGATACCTGCGCGGCGGAATTCGATGCGGAAACTCCGTACTACTACTCCACTTATGGGGTGGAAGACGAAGTGGAAGATACCCCCAACAAAAAGGTGCTGGTGCTGGGCTCCGGCCCCATCCGGATCGGCCAGGGGGTGGAATTCGACTACTGCTCCGTCCACTCTGTCTGGGCCCTGAAGGACCTGGGCTACGAAACCATCATCGTGAACAACAACCCGGAAACCGTATCCACCGACTTCGATACGGCTGACCGGCTGTATTTCGAACCTCTGACCCTGGAAGATGTGCTGAACGTGATCGACCGGGAAAAACCGGAAGGGGTCATCGTCCA
>SFHH01000097.1 GCA_004555735.1 Acidaminococcus fermentans | reverse complement strand
ATCCACCTGTTCCCATGCCGAACACAGCAGTTAAGCCCTTATACGCCGAAAGTACTCGACTGGAAACGGTCCGGGAGGATAGGGAGCTGCCGGTTAAGAGAGAACGCCTGCATCGAAAGATGCAGGCGTTTTTGTGTATGTCAATGGTCAACGGTCACTCGGAACCGTAGGGGCTGCACGCCGGGTAGCCCGTTTGGATGCTGATTATTTGTGCGTTGGGCGGGGCGCCGGGCCTGCGCCCCCTACGGTTTATGCTGTTTCAAAATCAATTTGCAAAAATTGATTTCCATCGGCTGTTGACAGCTGACGACTGACCGCTGACCGAACGAGGGTGTTGCACCGTCGGTGCAACACCCTCGTTCTTTATTTGTTGGCTATTTTCACCAAACTCAGCATCACCGGCACCTCTGTCAGCACACCTACTGTAGTGGCCAGGGCGGCGGGGCTGGTGACTCCGAACAGGGCAATGGCCACGGCTACGGCTAGTTCAAAAAAGTTGGAGGCACCGATCATGCCGGCTGGGGTCGCAATGCTGTGGGGCAGGTGGAGCAGATTGCTGACTCCATAGGCAATGGCAAAAATCAGATAGGTCTGGAGCACCAGGGGAATGGCAATCAGCAGGATGTGGAAGGGAGTGGACAGGATTACCTGGGCCTGGGAACTGAAAATGATCACCAGGGTCAGCAGTAGTCCCCAGGTGGTTGCCTGATCGAATTTATGGACAAAGATCTGGTTGAAATAAGCAGCACCTTTCCGTTGAATGACGCTGATCCGGGTCAGGATCCCTCCGGCCAGGGGAATCACTACGAACAGGAAGATGCTCAGGAACAGCACGCTGTAGGGAACAGTTACATGGGATACACCCAGCAGGTATTTGACAATAGGTACAAATGCCACCAGGATGATCAGATCATTGGTGGCTACCTGGACAACCGTATAAGCGGGATCTCCCTTGGTCAGGGTACTCCATACAAATACCATGGCCGTACAGGGAGCTGCACCCAGGAGAACGGCCCCGGCTAAATATTGGGTGGCCAGTTCCTCTGGAATGAATCCGTGGAATCCATGATAAAAGAAGAAGGCAGCCAGACCATACATGGTAAAGGGCTTGATCAGCCAGTTGGTGATCCAGGTGACAAACAGTCCTTTGGGATGGCGCCCTACCTCACGGATGCTCTGGAAATCCACCTTCATCATCATGGGATAGATCATGATCCAGATCAGGATGGCAATGGGTATGGAAATCCCGTCAATCTGTAAATGGTCAAGGACTCGGGGAACAGCCGGCAGGAAATGGCCCACCAGTACACCAGCCACCATGCAGAGGAATACCCAAAGAGAAAGATATCTCTGGAACGGGCTGATGCCCACTTGTTTTTCTTCAGTCATTGCATATAGACTCCTTTCAGCTGGTCCTGAAGTTCCAGGATTTTTTTTCGGATGAGTTCCATGACAGCGAGGAAGGTCTTGTCAGAGTTACCGGCAGGGTCGGGAATCTCCCAACTGATGATCCTGACTCCGGGCAGCATGGGGCATTGTACCCCACAGCCCATGGTCACAGCTACATCCACAGAAGACAGACTGTCCAGTCCCTTGGAATACTGCCCTTCTCCCTCCATATCAATCTGGTAGTACTCTTTCAGCAGCCGTTGAGCGGCAGGATTGATTTGTGCTGCAGGCTGGGTCCCGGCGGAACAACTGGTGAAGGTCTCGTTTGCCAAATGGCGTCCAAAAGCTTCGGCCAGCTGACTTCGGCAGGAATTCTGGATACAGAGAAATGCGACAATGGGTTTCTTCTTCATAGGGATTCCAATACCTTTCCTTTGATTTCCTCGGGCTTCCAGGGAATCAAAGCTGCATGGCCACTGGTATGGGCGGCCACCTGGTTGATCCAGGGAATCTCCTGAGCCGCTTTGGCCTTCAGCAGAGGGCTTTGGGCAGGAGTCCGGCTAAAGCACCGGTTGATGACCCACCAACGGCTGCACAGACAGGTCCGCTTCAAATCGGCCTCCAGACGCAGGGCTTCATAGACAGGAGTGGCTTCTGGCAGGGTTACGATCACCACTTCAGTTTCCGGTCCTTTCAGCCGGGGAAGCAACTGATGGACGGCTGGAGGAACGGTGCCCCGGGTCCGGCGGATTTCCTGGTCGTAATTTTCCGTGGATTCCAGGAGCAGCAGGGTATGGCCGGTAGGGGCGGTGTCGATGATGACGATCCGGTTCCCGGCCCGGGCCACGATTTCCGCAAAGGCCCGGAATACGGCGATTTCCTGGGTGCAGGGGGACCGGAGGTCTTCTTCGATGTAGGCCAGATCTCCTTCTTTCAGCCCGTTTTTCCGGGCCTGATCCAGGACTTCCTGCTGGTAGCGGCGGAGTTCAGCCTGCTCGTCGATCTGGCACAACTGGATCTGGTCTGTCTGAGTCAGGACTTCCTGGAGATGACCGGCCGGATCCGTGGTGGTCAGCAGCACCTGATGCCCTATGCGGGCCAGGCGGAGGGCCAGAGAGGCAGCTACCGTGGTCTTTCCTACACCGCCTTTGCCCATGGTGAAGATGACCTTCCGGTGGTTTTGCTCCAGATCTTCCGCCACATCCTGGAGGGTGTGGACGGGAGTCGGGGATCCTTTTCCTTTCACAGCAGCAGGGGCCATTTCCCCCTTCAGGAGCGCCCGGATATGGTCCAGCCCGGTTACATTGTAGCTCCGGAAAGGAATCTGCCAGGAAGGCAGAGCCTGCAGCTCGCTGGGCAGGGAGGCCAGAGCAGCCTGCTGCTTGGTGAAAAGTTCCCGGGCAACGGGGTCATCGGTCTTTTCCAACAGGCCGTTGACAATCAGCTGCTGGTGACCAATGCCCAGTTTGGCCAGTTCCCGAGAGGCACGGGCTGCTTCCTGGATGGGAGAATGGTCAGGACGGGTCACCAGGAGAAGGGTGGTCCGGTCAGGATCTGCCAGGTTTTCCACGGCCTTACGGTACAGGGCCTTCCGGCCTTCCAGACCGGACAGCTGTCCCAGACAGGAGGCCCCGTGGGTACTGGTGCTGATGAACTGGCTCCAGGCAGAAGGCAGTTGGAGCATCCGCAGCGTATGGCCGGTAGGAGCCGTATCGAACAGGATCCGGTCATAGACGGATGCCGTTTCCGGATCTGTAAGGAAATCGGTGAAGGCATTGAAAGCGGCGATTTCTATGGTACAGGATCCGGACAGCTGCTCTTCCATGTTCCGCAGGGCCACCTGGGGAAGAAGGCCCCGATAGGGGGCCACCACACGTTCCCGGTACTGGGCTGCGGCTTTTACGGGATCCAGGTTTACGGCCCACAGTCCGGGAGCGCCGGGAATGGGGGATGGGGTTTCATCCTGTTTCACTGAAAAAATGTCCTGGAGATTGGACGCCGGGTCCGTGCTGATCAGCAGGACCTTTTGGCCGGCATCAGCCAGGGCCACGGCGGTGGCACAGGCGGTGGAAGTCTTTCCCACCCCTCCTTTGCCGGTAAAAAACACATACTTGGTGCGGATGGCGGCAAAAGGATCATACAGTTCCATCATGGTCTCCTTTTTTCACTGACAGCAGCTGGAAGAGCCGGAGCCGCAGCAGCAACTGGATCCGGCAGCCGGCTCTTCTCCGCCACCGCAACAGCTGGTTTCTTCATTCCCACTGTCCTGTGGGGCGGAGGTTTCGTCCAGCAGGGCCAGATCGAAATCCAGCATCCGGGCGAATTCCTCATTGGTGGGATAGCGGCCGTTCATCCAGATTTTCCCGTCCGCCAGGATCAGGGGCAGTTCTTCCGGTCCATGGGTTTGGAGAAATTCCGCTGCTGTTTTTGTCTGGATGAATTTCAGAGGCGCACTGGTGAGATTGTACCGTTCCACAGAAATCCCCTGTTTTTTCAGTGTATCCAGGACTGCAGAAATCCGCAGCAGCTCCGGATCGATGGAGGGGCCGCAAAGTCCAGTGGGGCAGCACATGGCCTGTTCAAATATCTGTACGGTTTTTCTTTCCATCACAAATCACTCCTTACTAAATTTACAGATTTAAATTCATCAATATGTTAAGGTAAAAATAATCACCGGCAGCGGGAGCACTGGCAGTCATCAGGCTCTGCGGCGGTCCTTTCCTGGAACAGCTCCTGGAGCAGGGCCTCCAGTTCTCCGGCAGCCTGGTGGTTCAGGGTATAGTAGACCCATTTGCCTTCTTTCCGGCCAGTGACAAAGCCTGCGTCGCACAGGATCTTCATATGATGGGAAAGGGTGGGCTGGGACAGATGGAGGTTTTCCAGCAGCACACAGGCGCACCGTTCACCCCGCTGGAGCAGTTCCAGGATGTGGAGCCGGTTTTCATCGGCCAAAGCCTTGAACAGGCGGGCCGTTCCCCCTAGATTTTCCATAACCCAGCCTCCTTTCATATTGATAAATTTAAATTTGTTAGCTGCAGTATAGGATGTTTTCCCGGTTTTGTCAACGGTCTTTCCCGTCATGGACTTTCAGTTCCAGGATATCCGGCCGGGTGTAGTGGCCGGTGGCATCGAATTCCATTCGGCTCATGGGGACTTTGTCCATGTCCAGATCCGCATACACAATGGCTTCCCTGTCCCAGACCGGTTCCGTCACACAGTGGCCGTAGGGGTCGATGATGCAGCTGCCGCCCCGGCACACAATGTCATCCAACCGGCCGATTTCGTCCTGTTCGAGCAAATCAGCCGGATACATGTCCCGGGTGAAGTATTGGTCCACATTGAATACATAGCAGTGGCCTTCAATGGCAATATGCCGGATGGTGTCCTGCCATTCCGGATTGTCGTTGGTGTTGGGTGCCAGGTACAGGGAAATCCCTTTCTGGTACAGGGCCACTCGGGCCAGGGGCATGTAGTTTTCCCAGCAGATCAGGCTGCCCATCCTACCCCAGGGGGTATCCACCACCGGGAAGTAGGTTTCCGGCACGTGGGAATCCGCCCAGATGTATCGTTCGGAACCGGTGGGTTTGATCTTCCGGTGGACGGAAGCCAGTTTCCCTTCCGGAGAGAAGACCAGATTGGTGCAGTACAGGGAGCAGTTCACCGGATCCCGTTCGGTGACGCCGATGCTGACCCAGGCCCGGGCCTTTTTGGCGGCAGCTGCCAGAGACACCGTGTCATCCGGTATCAGGACCGCATTGTCGTAATACACTTTCCAATCCTTCCGGCCTTCCTCCTTCCGGCTGCCTACAGTAAAGCCGAAAGTCAGCCCGTAGGGATAGCAGGGTACCAGAGATTCCGGGAATACAATGAGCTCCGCTCCATAGGCGGAGGCTTCTTGGATCTGCCGGACCACCTTCTCCAGGGTGGCTTTTTTATTGAAGAGAATGGGGGCAGCCTGGACAATGGCGGCCCGGAGCTGTTTTTGCAGGTTCTTCATGAAAATCCTCCTGAGATACTAAGAATTCATATAAGGACATTATACCCCATGGGCGTATATTTGGAAAGCCTGAATTTTCTCAGTTGCTTTTCACTCTTTTGGCCAGTATACTGTTTCCGTATAAAATCCCATGACCATAAAGTATTTGTATTGCGGCAGCCAATCTTTTATGCTATATAGAGACAAGTAGTGCAACAAAAGGAGTGAAAAGTACGGTGGAAAAGAACGTTTCCATAAAAAAAGGACAGATCCTGATGGGGATCTTGGTACTGCTGGGAGCCCTGCTGGCCGGGAGCTGGCATCTTTCGCCTTGGTTCCGGACCTGGGCCCTGGGGAAGCTGGACCAGGCCCGAGGAGCAGCTATCCATTATGACCTGTTGGACCAGGTGGAGGCTCGGGATATCCGGCAGGTGATGACGGCGGATCCTTCCCGGAGCCGGGTGATCCAGTGGCAGTCGGATTATGAGGTAAAAGAGCCGGTACTGGAATATCGGCAAACAGGAAAGGATGGCATGGAGACTGTTCCCGTGGAGAAAGAAAAGTTTACGGACGGAGGGAAGACCACATGGGTCTATACTGCCCGTCTGGATAAGCTGGAACCGAGGCAGAGCTATGAGTACCGGATCCGGGTGGGGAAAAAGGCTACGGAATGGATGGCTCTGAAAGCTTTTGCTGGCCATACGTTCAAGGCACTGATTTTCCCAGATTCCCAGTCAGCGGATTACAGCGTGTGGAAGACTACCGCCCAGCCTGCTTGGCAGCGGAACCCGGATGCCAGTTTCTTTGTGAACATGGGGGACCTGGTGGACAACGGAGAAGACAGCAGCCAGTGGAACGCCTGGTTCGGGGTGGTGGAACCTATGGCGGAGAAAATCCCTGTGGCTCCTATCATGGGGAACCATGAGACCTATGACCTCAATTGGAAGGTGCGGATGCCGGAAGGGTATCTCCACCGGTTCTCCCTGCCGGACAATGGCCGGGAAAAATATAGGAATCAGTTCTATTCCTTTACCGTAGGGGATGTGCATTTCGTGGTGCTCAACACCCAAAACACGGAGCTGAAAGAGTGGGAACCTGATCTGACACGAGACCAGCAGGAATGGTTCCAGGAAGACATGGCTCGGAACCGGAAAAACTGGAACATTGTTCTGATGCACAAGGATCCCCTCCAGTATGGGTTCAATCCGGAAACCCGGCCGGGACGGGAGCGGGCAGAAGGTTTTTCAGAAGAAGGACGGGAATGGATGCCCCTCTTCGACCAGTATGGGGTGGATCTGGTGCTCAGCGCCCATCTCCACACCTACCGGAACCGGGGAAGGATCTATGACTTCCAGCGGGCGGACCGGGGCCCTGCCTATGTGATCACCGGGGTGGCCGGGGATGTCCGGTACCCCGGCCTCTGGAAGCGTCATCCCCTGGATCTGACCGTGGCACCCCAGCCGGAAACGGACAATTATCTGGTACTGGAAAAGAAGGAAGATTCCCTGGAAATCCAGTGCTTCCTGCCGGACGGGACACTAGTGGATACAGTGACGGTGGGGAAAAGTGAAGAGTGACGAGTGCAGAGGGATAAGGGAAGAGTGTCTGGGAAAGGAGGGAAAGTGCGGATGGTGCATTTTGATGGAAAAGCCTATGACTGTCCCTTTGATTGTTTCATGGCGGTCCTGAAGGGGAAGTGGCGGACGGACCTGCTGCTGGCCCTGGCCACCCATCCTTGCCATTTCCGGGAACTCCAGCGGACCTTGGCGGGCATCAGCGCTAAGGTCCTGACGGAGAATCTGCGGATCTTGGAACGGAATCATCTGGTGGAACGGCGGGAGGAGGATGATCCTTCCGGAATGGTGGAATACCGTCTTTCTCCAGAAGGAGAACAGCTTGTCCAGGTCATGGAACAGATCAATCAGTGGGTGGACCGCTGTTTGGGATGAAAAGAGGGGCTGTTGCATGAGCAACATCCCCTCTTTTTAAAACATGGTATTGTTGTTTTCTGCTTTTTCCGGGATATCCTGGATCACATCCCAGTGTTCCACGACTTTGCCCTTTTTGACCCGGAAAATATCCACGGCCGCCTGGCCACGGTCCTGGGCGTTCAGTTTGATGTGGTTATGGATGAATACCAGGTCCCCATCTGCCCCCATGTGCTTGATTTCTGCGGTGCTTTCCGGGAATTTCTTCAGGAATCCGGTAACGCCTTCCTTAAAAGCCTCTTTCCCGTCTTTAAAGCCAGGGTTGTGCTGAATATAGTGATCGCCCGTCAGTTGGTCAATGACTTCTGGATGGTGTTCATTGAAGATCTGGTTCCAGAAATAGGCAGCCAGTTCTTTGTTGTTCTTGAAATGGGGAGCCGCGCCAGCAACGCCCGGCAGTATCCCACACAGCAGCAGTCCCAGGGAAAGGGTGAGTAATTTTTTCTTCATCATAGCTAAAC
>SFHH01000096.1 GCA_004555735.1 Acidaminococcus fermentans | reverse complement strand
CAATCTGACCGGAGGAGAAACGGCAACCGACAGCACGGAAGTCAAACCGAAAGCGGACGGTGCTGGTTCCGGGTCAGGCGATTCCCAGGGAACGCCGTCTGAGACAGATCCTGGGAAACCTTTGGAAATTTTGGCGGAGACCAAAGCCACCAACTTTGCTGCTGATGAGGGGAGCGCGGCAGTCAAGCCTTCGGAAACCCTGAATATCATTGGAGATGGGAAAAACCTGTCAACCAAAGTGGAAGGGAATACCCTTTCTGTGAATCTGGAAAAGAATCTTGCCGTAGACAGCGTAACCGCTGGGAGCACGAAACTTTCCACGGATGGGGTGACCATTGCCGGCGGTCCTTCTATGACAAAAGATGGGGTGGATGCCGGCAGTAAAAAGATCACCAACGTGGCAGCTGGGACGGAAGATACGGACGGAGTGAACTATGGACAGCTGAAGAGCGTGGCAAACCGGGTGGAAGAAAATACCCAGAACATCAACAAGGCAAATGGCCGGATTTCCAAGCTGGACAGCCGTCTGAACAAAGTGGGGGCCGGGGCGGCAGCTTTGGCGGCACTCCATCCCCAGGATTTCAATCCCGATGACAAATGGGATTTCGCCGTAGGCTTCGGCAACTATCGGGATGCCAGTGCCATGGCTCTGGGGGCTTTCTATCGCCCGGATGATCGGACCATGTTCAGTGTGGCCGGGAATTTCGGCAATGGGGAAAATATGATCAATGCCGGACTGAGCTTCAAATTGGGGAAATCCAGTCCCTATGCGGGTATGGACCGGCAGGCCATGATCCATCGTCTGGCCAGCCAGGACCGGGAACTGGAAGCACAGAACCAGCGGATCGCCAAGCTGGAACAGCTGGTGGCACAGCTGATGGCGAAATAAGAGAATATAGGACGAAAGAGAGAGGGGATGTTGCACGTGTAAAAACCACACACGTGCAACATCCCCTCTTTTAGCTATAAAGCCTCACGACTGGAGAGCCGTGATCGGTCCTGCTGCCCCTGCCGGGGCCATCTCTTTTTCACAAATGCCAAAAACTGCTTCAGCGCCGGGAACTGCTCCGGATCCCGGTTCCAGACAAAATTCACGTGACCGGTGGCAATCTGTTTTACGGGAATGGCTACCAGGTTCTTTTCGTCCTGGGCAAATTCTTCAGACAGGAAGCCCACTGCTGCCTGGTGCCGGATGTATTCCAGGATGGTGAATACCTGGGTGGTCTGGTGGAGGATGCGGGGATGGATTTGGCAGGCCGCAAAGAGACGGCGCAGGTACTGGGTCTGGCCGAACTGATCGGTGAACAGCACCAGAGGCTCATCGTCCAGGTCCTTCAGGTCCACTTCAGAACGGCGGGCCAGAGGATGGCTTTTGTGGACAAAAAGCATGAGCCGGCTGTCTTTCAGCACGTAGCAGGAGTAGGGATTCCCCGGCAGATGATTGGTGACGCACAGAGCCAAGTCGATCTCTTTCTGGTCCAGGAGGGAATAGAGGATGGGACCGGTGGCTTCCGTGGTCATGATGCGCAGATGGGGCCAGGCTTCCTGGAGAGCACGGTGGAGAGCGGGGAAAATCGTGTTTCCGCACATGGGGACCAGACCGATCCGCAGCAGGGCTTCTCCGGAGCCCAGGGAACGGGCGGTGTATTCCAGTTGTTCGTACTGTTCCTGGAATTTTTGGGCCTGTTCTAAGAAAACCTTTCCTGCAGCCGTAAGTGTCAGAGCATTGTGCCTCCGTTCCCAGAGGGGAGCGCCGCATTGTGCTTCCAGTTCCCGAATGGCCTTGCTGAGGCCGGGTTGGGTGAGATGCAGTTCTTCAGCGGCTTTGGTGAAATTCTGGTACCGGCAGGCGGTGATGAAATACCGGATCTGTTCCGGAGTGATAGCCATGGATAACCTCCTTATCCTTTGGCATTTGCCTAACTTTAAGTTTGCCTAACTAAAAGACAGAACGTTCACAAAAAAGCATTTCTGTATTATAGTAATAGCATGAAAGAGAAATCACGTCCATGTTTATTTTGAAAGTCTTTGGAAAGAAGGGGCAGGATATGGAAAAGAAAATCTATAAGATTGCGGTGATCGCTGGGGATGGAATCGGGCCGGAAGTGCTGGCGGAAGGCATTAAAGTGCTGAACCGGACAGCGGAACTGGATGGATCTTTTGCCTTTGATTTCACCTATTTCCCCTGGGGCTGTGAATATTATCTGAAGAACGGGGAAATGATGCCGGAAGACGGTATCGAACAATTGTCCCATTTCGATGCCATTTACTTGGGGGCCGTAGGCTATCCTGGTGTTCCTGACCACATCTCTCTCCGGGGACTCTTGATCAAGATCCGTAAGAGCTTCGACCAGTATGTGAACCTGCGGCCGGTGAAGCTGCTGAAAGGGGCTCCCTGCCCCCTGGCCGGAGTGAAACGGGAAGATATCGATATGGTGTTCGTCCGGGAAAACAGCGAGGGGGAATATGCCGGTGCCGGTGCCTGGCTGTATAAGGATACCCCTCGGGAAGTGGTGATCCAGGATAGCGTATTCTCTCGGTTCGGTACGGAACGGATCATCCGGTATGCCTACGACCTGGCCCAGAAGGAACATAAATCCCTTACCAGCATCTCCAAAGGGAATGCCCTGAATTATTCTATGGTATTCTGGGATGAGATCTTCAAAGAAGTGGGGAAGGAATATCCCGATGTGGAAACCCATTCCTACCTGGTAGATGCGGCCAGCATGTTCATGGTGAAGGATCCCAAACGGTACGGGATCATCGTCTGCTCCAATCTGTTCGGGGATATCTTGACGGACCTGGGGGCGGCCATTTCCGGCGGTATGGGCCTGGCGGCCGGGGCCAACCTGAACCCGGAACGGAAGTATCCTTCCATGTTCGAACCGATCCATGGCAGCGCACCGGATATCGCCGGCCAAGGCAAGGCCAATCCTCTGGCATCCATCTGGTCCGCCAGCCAGATGCTGGACTTCTTCGGGCATAAAGACTGGGGCAAGAAGCTCATCGACATCATCGAGACCATGATGGTGGAAAAGAAAGTCCTGACCCCGGATATGGGCGGCACCGCCACCACGAAAGAAGTAGGGGATGAAGCTGTACGGCTGTTGGGGAAATAAAAAATGAGGGGGTGTTGCATCGAACGTGCAACACCCCCTTAATTTTCATTCACACTGTGCAAAGGCCTGGGCCAGGTCGTCCCGCAGATCTTCTTTGTCTTCCAGGCCTACGGAGAACCGGAGCAGGGTGTGGGTGATGCCCTTGGTTTCCGCCTCTTCCGGGGCCAGGTCCGCATGGGTCTGGGTGATGGGATAGGTGAGCAGGCTTTCGGTGCCCCCCAAGCTTTCGGCGAACTGGATCAGCTGGATCTTTTCCAGGATGGTCTTGGCGGCTTCCGGAGATTTTACATAGAAGGAAATCATCCCTCCGAAGCCCTTTGCCTGTTTCTTCTGGATGGCATAGCCTGGATGGTCCGGCAGGCCGGGGTACAGCACCTTTTCCACCAGAGGCTGCTGTTCCAGCCACTGGGCCAGGTACAGGGCATTTTCCTGATGCTGTTTCATCCGCACTGGCAGGGTCTTCAGGCTCCGGAGCATGAGCCAGGCATCGAAGACGCTGAGCAGGGCCCCGGTGGTCTTGTAGATGGTACGCAGGCGGGCGGCCACGTCTGATTCTCGGCTGATCACGAAGCCGGCCAACAGGTCGTTGTGACCAGCCAGATACTTGGTGCCGCTGTGGAGTACGATATCCGCTCCCAGGGTCAGGGGCTGCTGGAAATAGGGGGACAGGAAGGTGTTGTCCACGATCACCAGCAGATGATGCTGATGGGCCAGCTCACTGAGGGCCTCCAGGTCGGTGATCTCCATGGTAGGATTGGTGGGGCTTTCCAGGTAGATGGCCCGGGTGGCCGGGCTGATGGCTGCTTCCACTGCTTTCAGATCGCTGGTGTGGACGGCGGTAAAAGACAGACCCAGAGGTTCATAGGTGGTCTGGAACAGCCGGAAGGATCCGCCATACAGGTCGAAACCAGTGATGATGTGATCCCCAGGGGCAAAAAGCCGCATCACCGCATCGATGGCTGCCATGCCGGAGGAAAAGCACAGGGCATCGGTGCCCCCTTCCAGGGTGGACAGGACTTTTTCCAGCCTGGCATGGGTGGGGTTGGATTCCCGGGTATAGGCCCAGCCGGTGGACTGTCCCAAGCCGGGATGGGCAAAAGTGGACGTGAGATACAGAGCCGGAGAAACAGCCCCCGTGGCATCGTTGGGGCCGCCTCCGTGGATACAGGCCGTAGTGAATTTCATGATTTTTTCCTCCTTGCAGGCACGATCATGCCATGAACACATAGTATTTTTATAGGAATACATTACTTGTTCCAGGGGAATTTGTCAAGTGCCTGAAAACGGCATCCAGACAGGGAAAGCGGGGTAAAATGGTTTTCTAAATGCAGGACCTGTGATATAATCATTTGGTAAAACTGGTTCCGGCAGGCTCTGACACCCTGCCAGGAATAGATTTTCGATAGGCGGTGAAAAAATGAGCGTTACAGTCAATGATGTAAAGCATATCGCAAATCTGTGCCGGTTAAATGTTCCGGACGATGAAATGGACAAGTTCGTTGAGCAGTTCAACCAGATTTTGAATTATGCTGAAATCTTAAAGAAAGTGGATACCCAGGGAATCGAACCTTCTCCCTATGTGCTTCCCATCAGCAATGTGCTGCGGGAAGATGTTCCTGTTGTGAGCCTGTCCCATGAGGACGCCATGAAGAATGCTCCGGAGGAATATGAAGGCGGCTTCAAAGTTCCCCGGGTGATCGAATAAGAGGAGGCAAAACAGTGGCTTTATACAGAGAAACTGCACACGAGCTCCATGACAAGCTGGTGAAAAAAGAAATCAGCTCCGTGGAACTGACGAAAGCGGTCTATGACCGGATCGACGAAGTGGAAGACCAGGTCAAGGCCTATATTACCCTGGACAAGGAAAATGCCCTGGCCCAGGCCGCTAAAGTGGATAAGATGATCGCCGACGGCGAATCCATCAAACCCCTGGCCGGGATTCCCGGCGCCATCAAAGATAACATCAGCGTGAAGGGTGTACGGATGACCTGCGCCTCCAAGATCCTGGAAAACTTCGTGCCGGTGTACGATGCCTATGTCATCGAAAACCTGCGGAAAGACGAGACCGTTTTCCTGGGCAAGACCAACATGGATGAATTCGCCATGGGGTCCACCACAGAAACCTCTCATTTCCAGATCACCCATAACCCCTGGGATCTGTCCCGTGTACCGGGCGGTTCTTCCGGCGGCAGCGCAGCCAGCATTGCAGCCGGGGAAGCCATCTGGTCCCTGGGCTCTGATACCGGCGGTTCCATCCGGCAGCCGGCTTTCTTCAACGGCTGTGTAGGGCTGAAACCCACCTACGGCCGGGTTTCCCGGTATGGCTGTGTGGCCTTTGCTTCCTCCCTGGATCAGATCGGGCCCATTGCCCGTGACGTGACCGACGCCGCCCTGGTGCTGAATACCATCAGCGGCCTGGACGCCCATGATTCCACCTCCTACGACGCTCCGGTGCCGGATTACACCAAAGCCCTGCACCAGGATGTGAAAGACCTGACCATCGGTCTGCCTAAGGAATACTTCGGAGAAGGTACGGATCCCAAAGTGGCCGCCCAGATCAAACTGGCTGCTAAGAAATTCGAAGAACTGGGAGCCCATGTAATCGAAGTTTCCCTGCCCCATACGGAATACGCCGTGATCACCTATTACATCATCGCTCCGGCAGAAGCTTCTGCCAACCTGGGTCGTTTTGACGGTGTCCGGTATGGTTTCCGGGAAATGGCTGCAGAAAGCGCTCCGAAAATGATGCGCAAGACCCGTACGGAAGGATTCGGCAAGGAAGTCCGCCGCCGGATCATGCTGGGAACCTACGTACTCAGTTCCGGGTACTACGATGCCTACTATAACAAGGCCATGCAGGTCCGGACCCTGATCCGTCAGGACTTCGCCAATGCCTTTGAAAAATGTGACCTTCTGCTGACTCCCACCTCCCCGGTGGTGGCTTATCCTCTAGATGCTAAGATGGATCCTCTGACTGTCTATATGCTGGACGTGACCACCATCCCCGTGAACATGGCCGGGCTGCCGGGTATCTCCATCCCCTGCGGCTTCGTAGACAACATGCCGGTTGGAGCCCAGCTCATCGGCAAGGCCCTGGGCGAAGAGACCCTGCTGCGGGCAGCGTATACCTTTGAACAGGCTACGGATTTCCATAAAGCCGTGGCACCTCTGGGAGGTTTGAAATAATGACAGAATATACTACCGTAATCGGTCTGGAAGTCCATGCGGAACTGAAAACCAAGACCAAGGCTTTCTGCTCCTGCTCCACGGAATTCGGCGGCGCCCCCAATACCCATGTCTGCCCGGTCTGCCTGGGCATGCCCGGGGCTCTGCCTGTGATCAACAAACAGATGGTGGAATTTGCCCTGCGCTTTGCTCTGGCTGTCAACTGCGAGATCCAGCGCTACAGCAAATTCGACCGGAAGAACTACTACTATCCGGATCTGGCCAAAGCCTATCAGATTTCCCAGTTCTATCAGCCTATCGCCCTGAATGGGCACCTGGACGTGAATGTGGACGGGGAAACCAAACGGATCGGCATCACCCGGATCCATATGGAAGAAGATGCTGGGAAGCTGGTCCATTCCGGCGCCTCCATCAGCACCTCTGATTTCTCCGCCGTTGACTACAACCGGGCCGGGGTGCCTCTGATTGAAATCGTATCCGAACCGGATATGCGGTCTGCGGCAGAAGCCCGTGCCTATATGGAAAAACTCCGGGCTTACCTCCAGTATACCGGAGTCTGCGACGGCAAGATGCAGGAAGGTTCCATGCGCTGCGATGCCAACATTTCCATTATGCCCGTAGGGGCCAAGGAATTCGGCACCCGTGCAGAAATCAAGAACCTGAACTCCTTCAAGGCCCTGGAAAGAGCCATTGAATACGAAGTGGAACGGCAGAAGGAAATCCTGGAAGACGGGGGCCATGTGGTCCAGGAAACCCGTACCTGGGATGATGCCCAGGGCATGACCTTCTCCATGCGGTCCAAGGAAGAAGCCCACGATTACCGGTATTTCCCGGAACCGGACCTGGCGCCCATCATCATCGAAAAAGAATGGGTGGAAAAGGCCAAGAGCGAACTGCCGGAACTGCCGGATGCCCGGAAGGCCCGTCTCATGGACGAAAAGGGCCTGGACGACTACTCCGCTGAACTGATCGTGGCCGACAAGAAGATGGCTGAGTACTTCGATGCAGCTGCTGCGGAAACGGAAGATGCCAAAGGGGTGGCCAACTGGATCCTGGGAGATGTGTCCGCTTACCTGAACAGCAACAACTGCGGCATCGGGGATTTCCCCGTATCTCCGGCTCACTTGGGACAGATGGTGGCTCTGATCAAAAAGGGCGTGCTGTCCAGCAAACTGGCCAAGAAAGTCTTTGCAGAAATGCTGAAGAAGGACGAAGCACCGGCAGACCTGGTGAAGAAGCTGGGACTGGAACAGGTCAGCGACGAAGGGGCCATCCAGGCCATGGTGGACGAAGTCATCGCCGCCAATCCCCAATCCGTAGCCGACTACAAGGCCGGCAAGGATAAAGCCATCGGCTTCCTGGTGGGTCAGATCATGAAGAAATCCCGGGGCAAAGCCAATCCGGGCATGGTGAACAAGCTGATCATCAAGACCATCAAGGGAGAATAACAAAGAGCTGCAGCATGTGTGAAAATCATACACATGCCAGGACCTCTTCATTTTACCGTCATACCTATTGATATGACCAAAAATGGGCATTTAAAAAGACCAAAAATGAGCATTATGCTCATTTTTGGTCTTTTTAATGTCCGATGAATTTCCGAATATTATTCAAAATCATAGGAAAATGAAACGGTATGAAACTTTGAACGATATGTTTCGGGTAAAAAGACGTATATATAGGAAAATATCACGTTTTTAAACGTTCAATTCGTAAATTCGAACTGTTGTTTTTCGGCAGGGTAACTGACAAATGGTTGGTTTGCCGGTGCTGTTGCCGTAACTCGCCAGGCGGATACCTGTAG
>SFHH01000095.1 GCA_004555735.1 Acidaminococcus fermentans | reverse complement strand
GCCGACGCCGCCGACGCCGCCTACCTGCGCGGCCGGACCGCGGGCCAGGACAGGTTCCGGGTCCAGGCGTCTTCCAGCACCGCTACCACCTTCTGCATGAATACCGCCGGCAGGGCCAGGATCCCTGCATTGAGGAAGATCAGCCCCAGGATGGCCGGCAGCAGTCGGGGATAGAACCCCCACAGGGCCTTGAAGGACCGCCAGGCCATTTTCCGGCTGAGGATCTTTTTCTTATGCCCCATGGCAGCTCCCCTCCTCTCCAGTCAGGTTCTGGGACCGGGCCATTTCCTGGTAGATGGCATCGGTCCGGAGCAGCTCCTGATGGGTGCCGATCCCGTGGATCCGCCCTTTGTCCAGCACCAGGATCCGGTCCGCCCGTTCCACCGAGGAAATCCGCTGGGCGATGATGAAAGTGGTGGTGCCGGGAAGGGCAGTGGCCAGGGCCTCCCAGATGGCCCGGTCCGTCCGGGTATCCACGGCGGAGGTGCTGTCGTCCAGGATCAGGATCTTGGGCCGTTTCAAGAGGGCCCGGGCCAGGCACAGCCGCTGCTTCTGCCCCCCGGACAGATTGGTGCCCCCCTGCTGGATCCAGGTGTCATACCCTTTGGGCAGCCGGCGGATGAAGCCGTCCGCACAGGCCCAGCGACAGGCTTCTTCCAGCTCTTCCTGCCCGGCCCGGGGATCCCCCCACCGGAGATTGTCCGCCACAGTACCGGAAAACAGCAGATTCTTCTGGAGCACCATGGCCACGCTGTCCCGGAGGACTTCCAGCCCGTACCGGCGCACATCCACGCCCCCCACCCGGACAGATCCTGCAGTCACATCGTAGAGCCGGGGGATCAGCTGGACCAGGGAGGATTTGCCGCTGCCGGTGCCCCCCACGATGCCCAGGGTCTCCCCGCTCCGGATGGAGAGGGTGATGTCCTGGAGCACCGGTTCCCCGGTACTCCCTTCATATTGGAAAGAGACGCCGTCGAACGCCACGGACCCGTCCCGGACGGTTTCCACCGGCTGCTCCGGGGAGGTGAGGGTGCTCTGTTCCTCCAGCACTTCCCGGACCCGCTGGACCGATTCTTCCGTAAAGGTGAGCATCACCAGGATCATGGATACCATCATCAGGGACCCCAGGATCTGGAAGCTGTAGGTGAGCAGGGTGGAAAACTGCCCGATATCCAGCAGCTGCCCCCGACTGGTGACGATGAGCCGAGAGCCCTGGGTCAAAAGGAAGATCATGACCCCGTAGATGCAGATCTGCATCAGAGGGTTGTTCAGGGCCACATACCGCTCCCCTTTGGTGAAGAGGGCCTGGACCTTCCGGGCCGTGGCGTTGAATTTTTCCTTTTCCGTTTCTTCCCGGACGAAGGATTTCACCACCCGGATTCCCTTGATGTTTTCTTCCACCTTGTCATTCAGGGCATCGTACTGGGGGAAGCCCTTCCGGAACTGGGCCACGGACAGCACAGCGATTTTATACAGGCCCCAGCCCAGCACGGGGATCACCACCAAAAAGCACAGGGCCATCCGTCCTCCCATGTACCAGGCCATGAAAAAGGAGGCCAGCAGGTTGAAAGGCGCCCGGAAGGCGGTGCGCACCAGCATCATGAAGGCCATCTGGATATTCTGGATATCCGTGGTGAGCCGGGTCACCAGGGAAGCGGAAGAGAACCGGTCGATGTTGCCAAAGGAAAACTGCTGGATCTGGCTGAACACATCCTGTCGCAGGTTCCGGGCAAAGCCGCAGGACGCCCGGGCACAGGTGATGCCTGCCCAGTAGCCGCAGAAAAGGGCGCAGAGGGCCATCAGGAACAGGATCCCGCTGAAGTGGAGGATCCGGTCCAGGCCGCAGCCTGCCTTGACCTCGTTGATCAGCAGGGCGATCTCATAGGGGATCAGAGCCTCGAACACCACTTCCCCCATCACCGTGATGGGGGTCAGGAGGGCATCTTTTTTGAATTCCCGGAGGGAGCGGAACAGCAGGCTCCAGGATTCCCGCCGAGTCCCCCCGCCTGCTGTTCCAGCACCGTTCCGCATTTTTTCCATAGCGATCACCTATTTCGTTTTCCAACTGCCGCTCAGTTCCCGCTGGCCAGGGCCAGGCCGTATACATGGGCCACGCCGCCCCGCTTCAGGGTTTTGGCCGCCTCTTCCAGGGTACTTCCGGTGGTACAGATATCGTCACAGAGCAGCACGATATCCGGCAGGTCTTCCTGCCGGCCCAAGGTAAAGCAGCCTTGGATGTTCTTTTTCCGTTCTTCCGAAGTGAGCCCGTACTGGGGCCGGGTAGCCCGGTTCCGGACCAGCAGGGTCTCCCAACGGTACCCGGCTTCACGGCACCAGGGCCGGAAGATCTCTTCCGGCAGGTCGTATCCCCGCTGCTTCCTCCGTTCCGGGTCCGTGGGGATACCCGTAACAGCCAGTTTTACGGAAGGAGGCAGCTGCCAGGAGAATTTCTTTTCTCGTCGGACCCCCTGGCTCCACTCTTCCGCCAACCGGGGCAGCAGGTCTTCTCTTTCTCGGAACTTGGCCATCTGCAGGGCTTTTTGGATGCCGCCGGCATAATCCAACAGGAAGAACAAACCATCCAGATGGGGACAGTCCAGACTGCGAGGCTGAAAAGCACGGGGATGCCAGATCCCCCTCCGGCAGGGATCGCAAAGAGCTCCTCTTCCCCGGACTTCCTCCCCACAGCCTGGACAGTGATGAGGGTAGAAAAGAGATTGGAGCAGGGACAGGATGGATGATAACATGGGACACCTCCGGGAATCGTTCATCGTTTGTGGTTCATCGTTGGACCCCCTACCCGTGCAGGCACGGAGCCCACCCCCCTTGCGTCCATTTCTGTCCGTCCCCTGAAAGGGGCGGGGGACCGTTGCGCTTGCGCAATGGTGGTGGAGTCTGACTTCTTCATTCACCATACCTCTTCAGCCGCTCTGCCAGCAGGCTGTACCGCTTCCGGGTCTTATCGTTTTCCACCGCCAGGCGCAGGGCCCGCTGGCTGCCAGCCAGATACACCTGTTTCTTGGCCCGGGTGATGGCCGTGTAGAACAGATTCCGCTGGAGCAGGAGATAGTGGCTCATCACCAATGGCATGATGACGGCGCCATATTCGCTGCCCTGGGATTTATGGACACTCATGGCATAAGCCAGGCGCAGGTCTGAGATCTCTGCGCCTTCATAGGTCACGGCTTCCCCCTCTGCCCGATCCGGGAAATCCACTGTCACATAAGCCCCCTGGATGCTGCGAACCCGCCCGATATCTCCATTGAACACGTTCTTATCATAATTGTTCCGGATCTGCATCACCTTGTCACCTTCCCGGAGGGCCAGGAAACTGGTATGGTATTCCCTCTTTTCTGGATCCGGCGGGTTCACCCGGGCCTGGATCAAAGTATTCAGGTTCTCCACCCCGCACAGGTTCTTGTGCATGGGGGTCAGCACCTGGACATTTTCCAGAGGGTCCTGCCCTGCCAATCTGGCGTACAGATCCACCACATAATACATGGTCTCTTCTTCCGTAGCGAATTCCTGGAAACTGAAATCCTTCTCTCCCTCCCACTGGGGCATCGCTCCCTGGTTGATCCGGTGGGCATTCCGGACGATGGGGCTCAGTTCCGCCTGCCGGAACACATTCTCCAGGCGGACGATGGGCATGGTCCCGCTGCGGATGATATCCTGGAGCACGGAGCCGGGTCCTACGCTGGGCAGCTGGTCCACATCCCCAACTAAGATCAGCCGGCAGCCCAGAGGCAGGGCTTTCAGCAGGTTGTACATGAGCACGATGTCCATCATGGAAGCTTCATCCACGATCACGGCATCCGCCTCCAGGGGATTGCTTTCATCCCGGCCCCAGAAGGAATCGCCTTCTCCGTTAGGGGTATATTCCAGCAGCCGATGGACGGTCTGGGCTGGCTTCCCAGCACTTTCTGCCAAGCGTTTGGCAGCCCGTCCTGTAGGCGCTGCCAGGAGGATCTTGCATCCCGCCTGTTCCATCACCGAAAGGATCCCCTTGATGACCGTGGTCTTCCCGGTGCCGGGACCGCCGGTGAGCACAAAGACCCCGTGATCCACGGAAGCTTTCACGGCTTCTGCCTGTTCTGGCGCCAGATGGATCCGTTCGTCCTGTTCCCATTCCCGGATGATCTTTTGGTAATCCACCTTCCACAGGGCATTCACATTATCCCGGAGAGCCAGCAGCCGATGGGCGACCCCCTCTTCTGCCCAGTACAGGTATTCTGGGTATACGCACACATGGTCTCCCCTGTCTTCCGTCCGGAGAAGATTGTCCCTCAAGAGCTGCTGGAACACCTGCTCCACTTCCAGGGGATCCAACTGGAGGACTTTGGCCGCCATATCCACCAGCCACCGGTCCGGTACACAGGTATGACCCTGGCTGGCGCCTTGGAGCAGGGTATAGTGGATTCCTGCCCGGATCCGGTCTTCATCATGCTCATCCACTCCCAGATTCCTGGCCAGGGCATCTGCAGTACGGAAACCGATGCCGTCCACTTCTTCTGCCAGGCAATAGGGGTTGTTGCTGATCCGGGTCACCGCCGTATTGCCGTAGAGAGCCTGGATCCGGGGGGCATAATTCCCGCTGATGCCGTGGCTCTCCAGGAAAAAGATCAGTTCCCGATTGTCTTTCAGCTCTCCATAAGAAGCCACGATGGCTTCTGCCTTTTTCTTCCCGATGCCGTTGACTTCCCGCAGCCGTTCCGGAGATTGCTCCAGGATCTTCAGGGTCTCTTCCCCGAACTTGTCCACGATCCGCTGGGCCATGGCCGGACCCACGCCCTTCAAGACGCCGCTGCCCAGCATCTTCACCAGGCCTTCTGCTCCCTTAGGCTGGACAGCTTCCCAGCTCTGGGCTTGGAACTGCCTCCCGAACCGGGGATGGTCCCCCCACTCTCCCACAAGGCGCACCTGTTCTCCGGCAAAAGGAGCCCGCCCCTTATAGACAACGGAAATCGTCCCCACTTCCGGATTTTCTCCCCGGAACACACAGAAGGTCCCTTCTGCAGCCTGAAATACGATATTCTTTATGGTGAGTTCAATAGATACTGGTCCGGACATGCCCCATGGTTCCTCCTGAACATATGTTTTACTTATTATAGCACAGTTTTCCGTTTTTTTTGACAGTGCCTATTGAATTACGGTATAATGAGGAAGCTGAAATCAGGACAAAATTTGAAGCATCCCAAAGGAAGTGAACGCCACGTGATTGGAAAAGGTACCCAAGCTGCATTGGACATGTACCGTTGTATGGAAGAAGTCGTATTCGATAAAGAAAAGATCAGAGATATATTAGAAGAAGCAGCTGAACGCTTCAGTCTGAAGGAACTGGCCCTATATGCTACGGAGAATGATGAAGGGGACGATTTTTGCTTCGTCATGCTGTGTACCAATGGCCATATTTTCCTCCATGTATTCCCCAGTTACGGCTATGTGGAAGCCGATGTCTTTACGCTGGAAAGCGCTGCCAGCCCGGAACAGGTAGCGGTGTTCCTGCGCCAGGAGTTCGGACCTGACCAGACCAAACTCACCACCCTGAAGCGGGGAGACTATGGCTCGATCAAAGACATGAAGCCCCAGCGGAAAAAGATGGTCAAACCCATCCGCCGGGCCAAGAACGCTGGCGCCAAACTGAAGAAATTTATGACCTGGAAAAAGAACAAAGAATGAAGAAGGCGGCCAAGGGCCGCAAGAGACCAGCACAGCTGGCTCTGCTAAAAAACTAAGCTGTGGAACCTGCCCGGCCAGAAATGCCGGTCCCTGTTTCACAGCTTCTTTTGCAGACAAAGGAAGAACGCATCATGAAATACATCTGTTGGGATATCGACGGGACCCTGCTCCTGACCAATTATGCGGGAGTCGCCGCCATGAAAGATACCATCAAGGAATTGTACGGCCTGGATCAATTTGAATTCACCTACGGCATGGCCGGCCGGACGGACACCTATATCGCCCGCAAAGCCATCGAAGGCATCCAAGGCTGCTGCAGCCCGGAAGAAATAGCCCATATGCTCACTGCCTACGGCCACAAGCTGCCTGCGTCTTTGGTGGAAAAAAACGGGCACCTGCTCCCCCATGTCAAAGAGACCCTGGAATGGATCCGGCAGGATCCCGGGACCACTTCCCTGCTGCTCACCGGGAACTGTGAAGCCGCGGCCCATGCCAAGCTCCAGTATTTCGGCATCGAAAAGGAATTCGACTATGGCCGCAGTGCCTTCGGGGAAATCAGTGAGCTCCGGGACGATCTGTCCAAGGCATTATGGGAAAAAGTCCAGGAGGCAGATCCTGCCGTGACTCCCGATCAGCTCATCGTTGTAGGAGATACGCCCCATGACATCACCTGTGCCCAAGCCATCGGTGTCCGGAGCCTGATCGTCCTGAAGGGTTCTTCTTATCCAAAGGACCGTCTGGAAGTCTATCATCCCTGGAAAATCATACCGGAACTGCCGGAAGATCCCCGTGACTTTTCTGCCATCCTGGAGGAGGCCTGAACCATGTTTGGAAAGAAATCATTTCTCACGCTCCTACTGGTTTTTGCTATGGCTGTACCCGCCCTGGCCTACCGGCAAAGCGATGTGGACCAGTTGCAGGCCACCCGTTCCTGCCCAGGGGGAGATCTGCGGGGAGCCTATCTGCGGGATGCGGACCTAACCGGTGCCAACCTCCAGGGGGCAGATCTGAGCTATGCCAATCTGACCAATGCCATCCTGGAAGATGCCGATCTGAAAGAAGCCAACCTCCAGAAAGCCAGCCTCCGCAACGCCTATATGGCCGGTTCCGATCTGGAAGGAGCGGACCTATCCAACGCCAATTTTTCCCATACTGTCCTGAACCGCAGCTCCCTGGTAGGGGTCACTGCGTACCGGACCAGTTTCTCCCATGCACTCCTGACTTTCGCCAATCTGTATACGGCGGATCTGCGGGAAAGCAATTTCGACTATGCCAATGGAGCCATGGCGAATTTCTTTTCTGCCAACCTGGCCCGGAGCTGGTTCTTCGGCACTCAGCTGCGGGGGGCCAACTTTACCTCTGCCAATCTGTACAATGCCCGCCTCCGCCGAGCCAGCCTGCCGGAAGCCAATTTCAAGAACGCCAATCTCATGAGTGCCTCCCTGGAAGAGAGCAATCTGAGCAAGGCCGTGCTCACCAATGCCAATCTGGATGATGCCGACCTGAGCCACGCCAACCTGGAAGGGACCCAATTCACCAGTACGGAACTGGAAATGGCATACAGGAAATAGAAAGAAGGGGTTGTTGCACGTGTGAAGACCACACACGCGCAACAACCCCTTTGTTCACATTACCCTCTCCAAGATCTGTTCCGGCCGGTCGATGAGGGCGGTGGGTTCCAGGGCCGCCAATTCATCCCGGTCCCGGAAGCCCCAAGTGACCAGGAAACAGTCCATGCCAGCGTTGTCCGCTGTCTTTTTGTCCACTTCGGAATCGCCCACATATACGGCCTGTTCTCGAGAGATCCCCAGTTCCTCCAAGGCCTTAAACACCGTATCCGGTGCCGGTTTCCGACGGATCTCCCTACTTTCCCCGATGGCCACCTGCAGGGTTTCCGGGAAATACCGGTCCCGGAGTTCCAAGACTGCCGGGTGTGCTTTGTTGGAGACGATGGCCATCCGGATGCCCTTCTGCTGCAGCTGGCAGAGCAGTTTAGGGATTCCCTCATAGGGGCGGGTCTCTTCATGGCAGTGTTCCAAATAATATCCCCGGAAAAACTGGAAAACCGCCTGGAACGGCTCCTCTCCGATATCTTCAGGCAGCGAAAGCCGCAGCAGCCTTTCCAGCCCATTGCCCAGGGCCCGCCGCACCTGCAGCCGGGTCCGGGGGGCATAGCCGTATTTCCGGCAGGCTGCATCTACGGCCTTCCACAGATCCGTCAAGGTATCCAGCAAAGTCCCATCCAGATCAAAGATCACTCCTTGATATTTCATGGATATCCCCTCCTCTTTCATGGATGATTGTCCATGGAAGAATCTGTCTTCCATGGACCTACAGGGAAGATGATACCACATCCTGCCAAATTATGATACAATAAAAGAATCAAACTGAAGGAGAGTGCGTCCATGAAAATCGTACGTTCTTTATTCTTATCCGCCATCCTGGTACTGTCAGCAGCCCTGACAGTCTTTGCTTCCCCGGAAGCTCCCACCGATCAGGAAGTAGCCCAGGCTTTCCAAGAAGCCAACACTGTTTTCGAATGGTTCGAACACCATCCGCTAAAAACAGACGGCAAGCCACTATGCTGGCCCTGAAGACCCGGGTCAATGAATGTTTCACCGAAGCCCTGTCCAGTTTCATCATCAGCGACAGCCGGATGTACCGGGAATTTGATGGGAAGCTGTATGTGGCCCCCAGCGCCAAGGCCCAGGATCCCCGGAAAGGGACTTCCACCATCAACATCGTCCGGGAATCCCCCACCCGCATCAACCTGGAGATTTCCACTCCCATCATGGAAGATCCGGTCCATGGGAAGACCAATGTGGTGGAAACCAAAAAGACCATCTTCCCTTATGTGAAGACCCTGAAAGGCTGGCGTTTCTCCTATTTTGAATCGCTGGAATAAAAAAAAAGGGGGCTGTTGCACGTGTGAAAACTACACACGCGCAACAGCCCCCTTTTTTACACAAATCACTTGCCTTCTGCTGCAATGGCGTCGCTGGCGCAGACAGCCACTACATCCACTACGTCCTGGGTGGAGCAGCCGCGGCTCAGATCCAGGACAGGTTTTGCCAGGCCCTGTACCAGAGGCCCCAGGCAGGTAGCACCGCTGAACCGTTCAACCAGTTTGTAGCCGATGTTGGCAGCACACAGGTTCGGGAAAATCAGCACGTTAGCATGACCGGCCACTTTGGAGCCAGGAGCCTTCCGTTCGCCCACTTCGGGAACCAGGGCAGCATCAGCCTGCAGTTCGCCATCGAAAGCGAAGTCTACGTTCCGGGATTTCAGGATTTCAACGGCTTCTTTGACTTTGTCCACTTCTTCACCGGAGCCGGAACCTTTGGTGGAGTAGCACAGCAGAGCCACTTTCGGTTCTGCGATTTCCAGGGTGGTCTTAGCCCGTTCAGCGCAGCTGACAGCGATATCGGCCAGCTGTTCAGCGGTCGGTTCGATGATGACGCCGCAGTCGCCGAAGACCAGCTTGCCATGGTCGCCCAGGTTTTCTTTGTCGCTCAGCACGATGAAACCGCTGCATACGGTCTTGTTGCCGGGTTTCACCCCTACAACCTGCAGACCGGCTTTGATGGTATCAGCAGAAGTCCGGGTAGAACCGGAAACGACGCCGTCAGCATCGCCCATGGCCAACAGGCCAGCCCCAAAGAAGGTGGTATCATTCAGCATGATTTCCCGTGCTTTTTCCACGGTCATGCCCTTTTTCTTTCTCCGTTCTGCGAAATAAGCACACAGTTCGTCCATCTTTTCATAGGTTGCAGGGTTGACGATCTTCACGCCGTCAAAGCTGATGCCCAGACGTTCTGCATCTTTCTGCAGCTTTGCAGGATCCCCTACCAGCACGATTTTAGCAAAACCTTCCTTCGCAACGATAGCAGCAGCCTTCAGAGCTCTGTCACTGTCGTTTTCCGGCAGCACAATCACCTTTTGTGCAGGTTTAACACGAGCCTTCAGTTCGTCCATAAATGCCATTCCAAATCACTCCTACCCAAATATTAAAAGGCTGGCGCCAAGCGCCCCTTTTCACAGTCTATATTATATCACTTTTTACACCAATGCCAAATCAGAACTTTTCCCAATGTAAAACAGGTAATATTCTGATAATACAGGGGAATAGAGAGGGGGGCTGTTGCATGCGCAACAGCCCCTTTTTGAGGTCTCGGGTCTCGAGTCGTGAGTCTCGAGACCCGAGACCGAGCCGCTATGCGGCTTATGAGACCGGGGGTGTGGATTTTTTCACACCCCCGACCAGCAGCCGCCGTCAATGGTCAGCCGATACCGCCCAGGGCGGCCCCGATGACCAGGGCAGCAATGGCAATGACACAGAACACGTATTTCCCTAAGGGATAGAACCAAGCGCCGATGGACGTTTCCCGTCCGGTATTGACAGCCTTGAGGACGAATTCTTTTCCGCCCACCCAGTAGAACATCAGGCCAGCCAGGACAGCACCCAAGGGGCAGATGTAGATGGAGACCACGTCCATCCATTCAGACACGATGCCCTGGATGAGGAGGGCCGATACACAGCCCAGCACCCCGATGGTGGCTACAGCCGGCATCCGTTTAAAGCCGAACTGTTCCTGGAGGGTAGCGACCGGAGCTTCATACAGGTTCACCAGGGAGCTGACCCCGGCGAACAGCACACAGATGAAGAAGATGATGACCACCAGACGGCCTGCGGGCATGCCGTTGAACACCGGGATCAGATGGATGAACATCAGGCCGGGTCCGCCGGAAGAGAGCTTTTCACCGGTGATGGCCATGGCCGGGATGATCACGCAGGCGGCCAGCATGGCGGAAAGCAAGTTGAAGAATGCTACATATTTGGCAGCCCCCACCACGTCTTCCTTATCGCTGAGGTAGGATCCGTAGATGACCGTACCGCTGCCGGCGATGGACAGGGTGAAGAAAGCCTGGCCGAAGGCATAGACCCAGACAAACGGATTCTTCAGCCCCTCCGGATTGAACGTGAAGATATATTGGTAGCCGGCTTCCGATTTATCCAAGATGAACACATAGCAGAGCAGGAACAGGAACATGGTGAAGAGGGCCGGCATCATGATCTTGTTGGCTTTTTCGATGCCGCTGGCAACCCCCATCCCCATGATCAGGAAGGAGCCCAGGCAGGCCACGATCAGCCAGAAGTTGTTGCCGAAAGTAGTGGCTGTGGTTTCAAACAAGCTGGCGATCTGAGGCAGGTCCTGCCCCATGGCCGACAGGCTTCCGGTAAAAGCCAGATAGGTGTATTTCACCACCCAGCCCACCACACAGGTATAGCCGATGGCCAGGGCCAGGGAGCCCAGCACAGGGATCATGCCGATCCATTCCCCCTTCTTCCGGTCATGCCAGCGCAGTTCCGTGGCCGTACCAAAGGCGCCGATGGGGCCGGCTTTGGCGATCCGTCCAAAAGACATTTCTTCGATGACGCCGGTAGCGGCGATCAGGATGACAAAGAAGAAAAAGGGGATCAGGAAAGTCATCCCGCCGTATTTCGATACCATGACGGGAAAGCGCCAGATATTCCCCATGCCGACGGCAGATCCGATGCAGGCTAAGATAAATCCCCACTTGGACTGGAATCCGTCCCGCTGTCCTTCTGCTATGTCAGAGGCTGCTTTTCCTTCTTGCTGTAAATCGTTCACTCTATAGAGCTGTTCATTGATTGCAGTTTGTTCATCCATAGTTTTCTTCTCCTGGGATACAGTAAAAACATTATAGCATTTGGTGAAATAATTTGAAATGATAGAAAATGAAAGCAAATAAGAAAGGAGCGATTCCTTAAGGGGTAAGGAATCGCTCCTGAGCCAGTGGATAAAGAAGCGTGTAGGCGTTCCTTCTCTTTGGAGTTGCCTATTTCTTATTTTTGGTCTTCAGAAGGAGCATAGGGTTCCAGGAAGGCATGGAAGTGACGCATGGGCAGTTTGTGGCCCCAGACGATGCGCATGTTGGGGATGCTGGCCCGGTCTTCGTACAGTGCCTTCACAGCAGCGATCACATAGTCCAGGTGTTCCTGGGTCAGACGGCTGCGGTCGATGGCGAACCGTACCACGTTGGCCAGTTCTGCCTGCTGTTCCGGGGTCTTCAGGTCGTATTCCATGGAATAGTCGCCCAGTTCGGAAACCCGGATGCCGTAGCGGCGGATCAATTCCAGGGAGAAGCCTTCCCCGGCGAAGGTGGTATGATCCCGTTTTCCGTCGAAGAATTCATCCATATTGATGTACACAGCGTGGCCGCCAGCCGGCAGCACAACCCCTTTGACACCGGCTTTGTAGAAGCCCTGGGCCAGGTATTCGCACTGCTGTACCCGTTCGTGCATGTAGTTGAAGTCACAAGATTCATACAGGCCTACGGCCAGAGCCATGATATCCCGGCCGCTCATGCCGCCGTAGGAATCGTTCCCGTAGCAGGAGATCTGTTTCACTTTTAGCAGAACGCCCACGTCGGTCTTGATGGAGCCGTCTTCGTTGAAGTCGGAGAAATTCTTCCAGAACAGGCCTCTGTCGCGGAAGGCCAGCATGCCGCCCATATTGGCATGGCCGTCTTTCTTGGCAGACATGGTGAAGGCATCGCAGTAGGAGAACATTTCGGAAGCGATTTCTGCAATGGATTTATCTTGGTAGCCTTCTTCGTTCATCTTGATGAAGTAGCAGTTTTCTGCCCATCTTGCCACGTCGAATACCAGCGGGATGTTGTATTTATGAGCGACCCGGTTGATTTCTTTGATGTTGCCCATGGAAACAGGCTGCCCGCAGATGGGGTTGTTGGTGATGCAGGTGAAGATCAGGGGAATATTTTCCGGACCTACGCCCTGGATCAGCTGTTCCAGTTTCTCGATGTCCATGTTCCCTTTGAACGGGTTCTTTGCGTATTTACCGCCTTCGGGGACTTCGTACAGGATTTCCTTATGATACAGGTTCCGGGGGATGGAGCCCATTTGTTTGATGTTCCCTTCGGTGGTATCGAAGTGGCCGTTGGAAGGAATGGTGAACACTTTGCCCGGATGGCGTTGGGCCAGGATCTTCCGGACGATTTCCATCAGGACAGATTCCGCAGCACGGCCCTGTTGGATGATGAAGCTGTTGGGCCGTTCCATCTGGGCAGCGCCGCCGTTGAACAGGCCGCCTTCATATTCGCACAGATAGACTTCGTCCATCATTTTTTCCACGTCCCGGCAGTCGGTGCGGACCAGGTCGATGATCTTCTTCCAGTTCTTTTCGCCGCCCCGTTCGAAGATGTCCCGGAACGTATCCAGCAGTACATAGTAACCGGTGTTCCGTCCATAGGCTTCATCGCCCAGGAACAGGCTGGCCCACTGTTGGTTGGTCATTGCGGTGGTGCCGGAGTCGGAGAGCATATCAACGGTCAACATGCCGGCAGGGAAAGCGAATTCATTGTAGTGGGTAGCTTTCAGGGCCCGTTCCCGCTGTTCTACAGTGACATCAGGGATATCACGGACAGCGAAGGTGTAATGATGAGGAGCAGGGACGTTCAGTGGATACGTTTTCATAAAATTTACCTCCTATAATTGGGTGTGGCCACCCGATAAATTATACGAGACACCCCGGTTATCGCAGCTTCTCCACAGAGCATCAAATAACGATGAGCGGTCAGTATCTGTTTGGCACAATCAGGAGTGAGGATAAATTATTGCATTTTAAGTTTATTTTCTTATTTAGTTCCTGATTGCATGTTTATAATACCTTTTTATCAGAAATTTGTCAACGCTTTTCTCGTTTATTTATTTTTTTCTTTTGTTTCAAGATTATTTTATTATTAT
>SFHH01000094.1 GCA_004555735.1 Acidaminococcus fermentans | reverse complement strand
ATACCCTTTTTCTCTTGCCTTTTACTGCCAGGAGTAAAAAGAGACAACAAAAAAGGAGCTGTGAAGAAATGAATCCTCATTTCTTCACAGCTCCTTTTTCTTGCACTCTTCACAATATCCGTACAGTTCTAGATAATGGCCCACAATCTCGAAATGGGTCTTTTGGGCCAGGTCTTCTTCGAAACCGTGGAGGGGGCAGCCGTCGATGTTCACTACTTTGTGGCAGCCCAGGCAGATCAGGTGATGGGTATGGCTGAGGGTGTACAGCAGGAAGCCATATTTCCGGCTCTGGGGCAGCAGGACTTTTTCTGTGAGTTTCTTTTCTGTGAAAGTTTCAAGGATCCGGTACACTGTGGAGAAATTCAGGCGAGCCCCGGTCTGGAGCAATTTTTCATAGATTTCATCGGCACTGAGCACTTCCCGCTGGCACAGGAGCATGTCCAAGACCTGGAGACGGGAACGGGTGCATTTCAGGCCGCTTTGCCGGATAAGATGTTCTGCATCCAGGGGCGTTTCAGTTTTGGGCATGGTGGGCCTCCCGTTTCTGGCAGCAGGATTGGAAGAAGATCACCAGGAGGAGCAGCAGGACCGAGACAATGGCCGTGATCCCTCCTGGAGCGGCGCCGACATAATAAGAAGCGAAGAGCCCGGCCATGACGTCGAGGAAACTGAAGATGACGGCCAAAGCCATGGTCTTCTTGAACCCCTGTCGGAGCTGGAGAGCTGTGGCCACCGGTAAAGCAATCAGGGAACTGATCACCAAGATGCCCACGATCCGGAGGGAAACGGAGATGGTGGCAGCCACCAGGATGGAAAAGATGTAATTGATGGCCCGGGCTTTCACCCCCAGGATCCGGGCTCCGTCTTCATCGAAGGACAGCAGGACCAGTTGAGGGAAAAGACCGAAAATGGTCAGCAGGGAAACCACTGTCAGGATGGCCACGGTGGTCACTTCACCTTGACTGACCGTCAGGATGCTGCCGAACAAGAAGGAGTCCACATTGGCATGGACCAAACCAGAGCTGATGATGGTGATGGCGATCCCCACGGATAGGGAAAGGACGATGACCAGGGTCAGTTCGGCATACCGGCGGAATCTTTCCCGGAGCACTTCGATCAGCAGGCCGAAAAAGGAAGTCAGGCAGAAGGCACTGATGATGGGATTGGCGTGGAACAGGAGACCAGTAGCTACCCCAGCCAAGGAAGCGTGGCTCAGGGCATCCCCGATCATGGAATAACGGCGGAGTACCAGGAAGGTGCCGATCAGGGGGCAGATCAAGGAAATCAACAGAGAAATCAGGAAGGCATTCCGCATGAAGGCATAATCAAACATGGCTGCAGTCACCTCCGTTTTCCGCCAAGTATTCCTGGATGTATTCGTGGGGGGTGCAGAAATGGCCCTGGCCCCGGACCACATGGAAGAAACTGGACGCGTTGTGGGCCGCATACCGTAGGTTGTGCTCTACGGTGATGACGGTGATCCCTCGTTCTTCATTGAGATGGTGGATCAGCGGATACAGGTCGTCCTGGCTTTTCAGGTCCATACCAGTGGAAGGTTCATCGAAGATCATCAGGTCCGGTTTTCCCAGGAGGGCTTTGGCAATCATCACTTTTTGGTACTGGCCTCCGGAAAGGGCTCCGATCAGATGGTCTTGGAGGGATGTGATGTGCATCCGGTCCAGGGCCCGGTCCACTGCGTTCCGGTCTTTGATCCCCAGGACCTGCCGAGTATAATCCAGGACTTCCCGGACGGTGATGGGGAATTGTTTGTTGACCATATCCGTGGGCTGGGGCACGTAGGCCGGCCGGCGGAAGGTGCTGCGGATGGTGCCACTGCTGGGGGAAAGGAGCCCCAGGATCAGCTTCACCAGGGTGCTTTTGCCGCTGCCGTTTTCACCCACGATGGCCACATAGTCTCCGTCCTGGATATCCATGGACAAGTCATGGAGAAGGTAGGGCCCCTGCTCGTAGGCAAAGGACAGATGAGAAATCTGAAGCATGGTATGACCTCTTTCTGTATAAATGATGCAAATGCAAATAGTTTGCGTTTATTGACGAAACATATTCTATATGATATGATATCTCACGCAAAAATGCAAATGGTTTGCAATTTCGGGCTGCTGTGCAGCCCGGGGTCCCAGGTCTCGCACCTCGGGCCGAAGGTAAAATTTACAGGCAAATTTTATGAACTTGGGAATATTTCAACGAAAGGAACAATCAATGAAACGGATTTTATTTTTGCTGCTGGCAGGGCTCTTGGCCCTCTTGCCGGGCTGCAGCGGAAAGCCGGCACCAGCCAAGAATGCGGAGGGCAAGCTGCCCGTGGTAGCCAGTTTTTATGCTATGAAGGAAATGACTGAAGCCATCGGAGGGGATAAAGTTTCGGTGACCACCCTGATCCCGGAAGGGACAGAACCTCATGAATTCCAGCCCACCACTCGGAGCATGAAGGACCTGAGCCGGGCCCGGGTGTTCGTCCAGCAGGGCTTGGGCATGGAACCCTGGGCCGATGACATGGTACGGGCGGCGGAAAACAGAAATATGGTCCGGATCACGGCTGCCCAGAAAGTGATTCCCATTGCTAATGAAGACAAGGAAGAGATCCGGGAGCATGGCCAGTACGATCCCCATGCCTGGCTGAGCCCGGTCTGCGCCCAGGTGGAAGCAGCGGCCATTGTCCGGGGGCTCTCCCAGGCGGATCCGGACAATGCGGCCTATTACCAGGCCAATGGGGAGAAATTCATCGGACGGCTGCGGCAGCTGGAGGAAACCTACAAAGGGAAATTCCAATCCGTCCCCCGGAAAGATTTTGTCACCGGCCATGCAGCTTTTGCTTATTTGTGCCGAGATTTCGGTCTGGAACAGAACAGCGTAGAGGGAGTCTTTGCTTCCGGGGAACCCAATGCCCGGCAGCTGGCGAAACTGGTGGAATACTGCCGGGAACACCAAGTGAACACCATCTTCACGGAAGCAGCGGTCAGCCCCAAGACCAGCCAGGCACTGGCCCGGGAAGTGGGGGCGAAAGTGGTGCCCATCCACACCCTGGAAGGGGGAGAAGGAGAAGGGGACTATCTGCAGCAGATGGAAGAGAATCTGGTGCGGATTTATGAAAGTTTGAAGTAGGGGGTCTCGGGTCTCGAGACCGGTGTGTTGCACATAACATGCAACACACCCTTCACATTTTCTTCATATTTTCCCAACAACTTGTGCATGAGGAACCGGTATAATAAAGACAAAGAAGAAACAAAACCCTCTGGACAAGGAAGAAAGGATGATCCATCATGACAGCAAAATTCAAGACTTTGGCAGTGGCAGCAGCCTTCTTTGCAGCAGGCAGCGTGGCGGGACCTCGGCTGTTTTCTGTGACGCCGGCTCATGCGGCGGAAGCAGCAGGCGGAAATCAGCCGGTTGTACAAGCGTTGGACAACCAGGTTGGATGTCCTTATTACAACCAGAACGGACGGCACTGGAGAGGTGGACGTCGGGGCGGCTGCTGGAACCAGGATCAGCAGCCCCCTTGCTGGGGCGACGACGGCCAGGGACAGGGTCAGCAGAGCTGAAAAAATGGGGTGTGAAAGAATTCACATCCCCGGTCGCGGGCCGCGACTCACGGCTCGCGACCCGTGACTTAAGAAGGGGGTGTTGCACAGCAACACCCCCTTTTTATATAATGTTCCCAGCAAGGAGGCGCTTATGGACAACTACTCTGTATTGCTGGTGGACGATGATCCCAAGCTGCTGTATCTTTTGGCCAACTACTTCAACAAAGAACAATTTACGGTCCTTACAGCCCGGGACGGGGAAGAAGCCCTGCGGGTCTTCCGGAAGGAGCAGCCCCAGCTGCTGGTTCTGGATCTGATGCTGCCCAAGATCGACGGCCGGGACGTGTGCCGGACCATCCGGCAGGACAGCACCGTCCCCATTATCATGCTCACTGCCCGGGACGCGGAATTCGACCGGCTCATGGGGCTGGAATTGGGGGCGGATGACTATGTGACCAAGCCGTTCAGCATGCGGGAACTGGTGGCACGGGTCCGGGCCCTGCTCCGGCGGACCTACGGAGCCTACGGACAGCAGAAGGAAGTAGCCCCGGAAACGGTGATCCGGGCCGGGACCCTGGAACTGGATCTAGACCGGCATATCCTCCGTCGGCAGGAAGAAGGGGGCAGCTGGAAGCCCATCGAATTAACTCCTATTGAATTCAGTCTGCTGGAAGTCCTTATGAAAAGCCCTGGTCATGTATATAACCGGCTTCAATTAATGGAAAATAGCCACGGGTTTGCTTTTGACGGGTATGAACGGACCATTGATGCCCATATCCGGAATCTGCGGCGGAAAATCGAGCCGGATACGAAAAATCCCCAGTACATCCTGACGGTGTACGGCATCGGCTACAAATTCGGAGGATAAATCATGCGTTTTCACAGCGTGCGGAACAAGATGATGCTCAGTACTTTTCTGCTGATCCTGGTCTGTGCTCTGGTGGTGATTTATATCTGCAACCAGCAGATGGAAACCCACTTTTTCCAGTATCTCCAGGATCCTTCCGCCATGGCCGGACAGAACGGGCCGGCTGCCGGGGGCTACGGACGGGGGATGCACCGGGGCATGATGGGCGGCGGCATAGGTATGGGCGGTATGCACCATCAGATGATGCTGGGGGCGGCAGAGAGGACTTTTGTGGAATCCTACCATAAATCCTTGTGGTGGATCGGATTTCTGTTCGCTGGGATCGGGCTGGTGGTGAGTTACTTCCTGTCCGGGAACATCACCCGGCCCCTGCGGCAGCTGTCCCAGGCGGCGGAAAAGATCCGTCAGGGGGAACTGAAGCAGGAAGTACCGGTGGCAACCCGGGATGAAGTGGGACAGCTGGCTTCCGTTTTTAACCAAATGTCTGCGGAACTGGCCACCAACGAAAGCAACCGGCAGGAACTGCTGGCCAATATCGCTCACGAGCTGAAGACCCCCTTGGCGGTGCTCCAGGGTCATCTGGAAAGTATGCTGGACGGAGTGGAGCAACCGGAGCCGGACAAACTGTTTTCCATGCAGGAAGAAGTGATGCGGCTGACCCGGCTGGTGGGGGACCTGCGGGATCTGTCCCTGGCCCAGGTCCATCAGCTGGAACTCCATCTCCAGCCGGTGGATCTGGGGGAAAAGACGGAACGGGCAGCAGAACTGCTGGAACCCCTGCTGGAGGAGAAAAAACTCCATTTTGTGAAGAAACTGGCTCCGGATCTGCCGGTACGGCAGCTGGATCCGGACCGGATGAACCAGGTCCTGTATAACCTGATTACCAATGCCATCCGGTACACCACTCCGGGGACGGCCATCCTGCTGAAAACGGAAGGGACAGGAGAGAAAGTGCGGCTGACCATTGCCGATGAAGGGCCGGGGATCCCGCCGGAAGATTTGCCCCATGTGTTCGAACAGTTCTACCGGGGGGAGAAATCCCGGAACCGGGCTTCCGGAGGCAGCGGCATCGGGCTTTCCCTGGCCAAAAGCTTCGTGGAAGCCCAGGGAGGTCGGATCGAAGCCAGGAACCGGCCCCAGGGCGGAGCAGAGTTTGTGGTGGAAGTGTAAGGGGTGGTGCACGTTCTGTGCACCACCCCGGTCTCGAGTCTCGAGTCTCGGGTCTCGAGCCGAATGAGAAATTTGCAGGCAAATTTTTAAAATGTATGAAACCAGGATCAATAACGGTACGGTAATCGTTTCTCCAGTCACTACGGTCCTGGTTCTGCAATTTCATTAGAACCTGGCCGCAGGACAGGTTCTTTCCAACGGCCCGAGACTCACGACTCGAGACTCGAGACCTCTAAAAGGGGCTGCTGCGCATGCAGCCGCCCCTTCATATTTTCTTCACATTTCCTTCCCACCCTCTGCATATTGGATCCCTATAATAATGCTATGAAATAAAACAAACCCAACGAAGGAGCGATGTGCAATGGTTATGACGAATTATATGGATCTTTTGGCGGCCAACCAGCCCTGGAACCTGATCCTCTTTATGGTGATCCCGGTGGTGCTGGCGGAATCCCTGGTGGCTACAGAATTTTATACCACTTATTACAACGGCAAAGCGACTGGCTGGAAGGCCTGGAACCACCGGCTGGGGATTGCCGCCGGGGTGTATTTCGCCCTGGTAGTGCTGTATCTCCTGGTGAACGTGGTGCCCGGGATCCACTGGAAGGGCTGGGCGGACCAGCTGGCCATCGTGGCCTATCTGCTGGGAATCGTTCCCTTGGGAGCCATTGCCCTGATGGAACTGGGGGTCACTGGGAAGCACCTGACGGAATCGCAGCGGACCCTGCGGCATTTCGGCCTTTTGATCGGGTTCCTGGTGGTCAGCCACGTGGCTATGGTTTTCGGCATGGTAGATCCCACCATCACCGGCTGGCAGCCCATGCCGGCGCAGATGCACCAGATGAATCATATGGGACATATGTAAGAAAAGAGGGGGTGCCGCACAGGACGTGCAGCACCCCCATTTTTCATTTCTTCAACGCTTTTTCTAGTGCTTTGGCCAGTTCCAGATCGGAAGCTGGATTCTGTCCGGTGATCAGTTCCCGGTCTTTGACCACATGGCTCTGGTTCATGCCCTGGACCTGGATCTTTCCTCCAGCCAGCTGGAGAGCCTGTTCTAGATGGAAGGGCATTTCCGTCCCTTTGGCCACTTCGCCGGGCCATTCTTCCGCATCAGAAAGGGCGGTCATGGCATAGCCTTCGTAAATCCATCCCTTGCCCAGGGCAAGGACACTTTTTACGTCCCGGTCTACCAGGGCTTTCCGGTAGCCGGCGGGATCCGGTAAGGCTGCCAGAGCGGCTGCCGGCCCGTGGCAGATCATGGCGGTGGGCTTCTCTTTGGCGTGGAAATCCTTCAGGATGGTCCCCAGCTCCTGATTTTCCATCAAGCTGCCCATAGGGGCATGACCACCGGGAATGAACAGGGCATCATACCGGTCCAATCCGCCCTGGATGGCCTGCTGGAAGGAAATGGGCTTCAGGCCGTTGACGAAGGCTTCCGCCCGGGCCCGTTCCGTTTCTTTGCCCTGGAAGAATTTTTTGTCATTGGATCCCTGGTCCATGATGGGATCCTTCCCTTCCGGGGTGGCCAGGACGATTTCCCAGCCTTTTTGGGCCAGATATCCTGTGGGAACGGCCAGTTCGTTCAGGAAGAACCCGGTGGGCATCCGGGTGTGGTCGGCCAGCTCCAGGGTTCCCTCACTGGAGGCAATCACCAGGATCCGGCCTTTGACCGGGGCTGCCTGGGCAGACAGTGCACCCAAGGGCAGAGCCAGCATGGCAGTCAGTATCATTTTGAAAAAACGCTTCATGGTATCAGCTCCTGTTTTTCATGTTTTCTATATTTTAGGAAATAGGGGCTCATTTGGGAAGTACGCACTTTTTGGTTCTTTAGTACCTTAAAAGAAACTGTCTGTTAAAAAGTGCCGGCCATGTATTCCCGGCCCCAGCTGCAGATGGCCATGATGATGGGACGGAGGGATTCTCCCCGATCTGTGAGGGTATATTCGGTTTTGGGCGGGACTACCGGATAGACCGTGCGGTGGATCAGTCCATCCCCTTCCAGTTCCCGCAGCTGCTGGGTGAGCATCTTGGCGGTGGCCCGGGGGATGTGGCGCTGGATTTGGCTGAAACGGAGCACGGGTTCTGTCATCAGGTAGTACAGGATGATGGCTTTGTATTTTCCCCCAAGCTGACTCAGGGCCGCTTCTACCGGACAGTTGTATTTCTTTTCGTTCATGGGCATGGAGCCTCCTTATGGTTTCTAAAAAGATAGTATCATACCAAAAAGTGCATTCTTGTGGTCTGGAAAGATTGGGGATAATATTAGCACAGTCAATCTCAAATTACAAGAAAACAGGAGGAATTTCATATGCAAAAAGATATCGGTGCGGTGATGGGGCTGTATCCCACCCCGGTAACCATCGTGGGAACTGTGGCGGAAGGACGGGTAAACTGGCTACCGGTGGCCCATGTGGGCGTAGTGGAGCATACCCGGTTCCTGATCAGTGTGGATAAGGCCCACGAATTTTCCGTCCGGGGAATCGAAACCAACGGGACGGTATCCGTCAGCCTGGTGAACCGGGACATCCTGGCAGCGGCCGATTACTGCGGCCTGCACAAAGGTGCTCAGGAAGACAAGTCCCAGGTGTTTCTCCATCATTTCGATGAGGTGGAAGGGGCACCCATTCCGGATAATGCCCCACTGGTGATGACCTGCCGGGTCATCCGGAAAGTGGAAGTAGGGCAGTTCAACAATTATATCCTGGAACCAGTCCACACCTATGTGGAGGAACGGTATCTGAACGAACGG
>SFHH01000093.1 GCA_004555735.1 Acidaminococcus fermentans | reverse complement strand
GACAGATGGGCAACATCCAAAACGCTCATGCAGGAACTCCTTTTAATGAAGTCTCGAGTCTCGGGTCACGAGACCCGAGACCGGATTGCTCTCGGCAATCCTTTTATAATCGATTAAGTATACCATAAAACCCCTGCCGGTTCCAATCCTCCCATCCGTTGCCGGAACAACTTACATCTGCCTGTACCGTATGCTATACTATCCCTGATAGGGGTCTGCCGCATGGGCGGCGGGCCTATGACCCAACACAGGATTCATGGAAGACAAGGGGAGAAAAACATGGGTTATCAACTGACAAAGGAAGGGCTCCGGCAGGTCTTTGCCGCCTGGAGCCGGGAGTATGACATCTACGCTCCCAAACGGTTCGAAGGCACCGGCCGGTTCTCGGAAACTGACGTGATCCGCTATGGCACGGTTTCCGATCCGGAAGAAGTGATCTGGGACCAGCGGTCCGACTATTCCTGGAAGGAAGCGCTGCTGCCAGTGTGCCAGACCCTGCTGTACTTTACGGAAGACACGGTCACCGAAGCCCAGGACCCGGACCGGGGCAAGATCGTCCTGCTCCGGAGCTGCGACCTGGCAGCAGTGGAACGGTTCGACTACATCTTCCTCCAGAACGGACCGGAGGATTCCTATTATAAATCCCGCCGGGACAAGATCAAATTCGTCCTCATGGGCTGTGCGGAGTCCTTTGAGGGCTGTTTCTGCTGCTCCATGGGCACCAACCATGCCGAGGGCTGGGACGGGGCCCTGAACCGGCGCCCTGAAGGATACCTGGCAGAAGCCCGGGACGGCTTCCTGGCGGACGCCCTGGCAAAAGCCGGCACCCCCTGTGGGGAGGTGGCCCCGGATGCGGTGGAAGCCAACGATTTCACCGTCACCGTGCCGGACAACCTGACGGAAGCGGTGGCCAAAAGCACCATCTGGGATGAATACGACAAACGATGCATCAAATGCGGCCGGTGCACCCTGGTGTGCCCCACCTGCACCTGCTGGTCCATGCAGGATCTCTACTACACGGAAAACGGTCAGGCCGGGGAACGGCGTCGGGTCCAGGCTTCCTGCATGATCGACGGCTACACCGACGTGGCCGGGGGCCTGAAGTTCCGCCAGAAGGGCGGGGAACGGATGCGCTTCAAGGTGCTCCACAAAGTCCTGGACTTCAAGAAACGGGCCGGCTACCAGATGTGCGTGGGCTGCGGCCGCTGTGACGCCATCTGCCCGGAATACATTTCCTTTGTCCGCTGCATCGAAAAACTGGCGGACGGCATGACGGAGGTTACGAAAGATGAAAAATAACACCTACCTGCCTTTCCGGTCCGAGATCCTGGAAGTGATCAAACATGCGGACCTGGAATACACCTTCCGGATGGCCTATGACCGGGGTGCGGAACATCCGGTGAAACCAGGCCAGTTCTTCGAGATCTCCATCCCCAAATACGGGGAGGCACCCATTTCCGTCAGCGGCATCACCGACCATTCCCTGGATTTCACCATCCGGAAAGTGGGCAGCCTGACCAACGAAATCTTTGAAAATTACGTGGGCGGCCATTTCTTCCTCCGGGGACCCTACGGCAACGGGTTCGATGTGGACATGTTCAAAGGGAAGGAAATCATCCTGGTGGCCGGGGGCTCCGGCCTGTCCCCCATCCACGGGGTCATCGACTACTTTGCGGACCATATGGATGAATGTGAACGGCTGACGGTAATCGTGGGCTTCAAATCCCCCCATGACATCCTGTTCCGGGACGACCTGAAACGGTGGAAAGAAAGCGGCATGAACCTGATCTACACCGTGGATAAGGCTGATGACGACCCGGACTATGACGGCCATGTGGGCCTGGTGACCCAGTACATCCCGGAAATGAACCTCCAGGATCCGGACAACGCCATCGCCGTGGTGGTGGGGCCGCCCATGATGATCAAATTCTCTATCAAGACCCTGCTGGGCCTGGGCTTCGACGAAGAAAAAGTCTGGGTCTCCGAATCCCGGAAGATGTGCTGCGGCGTAGGCAAATGCGGCCACTGCCGGATTGGGGAAATCTACGTGTGCCAGGATGGACCGGTGTTCAAATATACCCAGGTCCGGTCCTTCATTGACTAGGAGGCGTGCCATGCTGGATATGGATTGTGGAAAACTGAAAAAGAACGCCTACCGGGTCACCAAGCACCGGGGCATCACGTCTTCCCGGGTACGGGTGCCCGGGGGGCATCTCACCGCCGATGTGCTGGGGAAGATCCAGAAAATCGCCGAAACCTACGGCAACGGCCAGGTCCATCTGACCATCCGTCAGGGCTTCGAGATCCTGGGCATCCCCTTTGAAAAAGTTCCAGAAGTGAACAAGGCCCTCCAGCCCATCATCGAGGAACTGGACATCAACCAGGAAGCTCCCGGCACCGGCTACCCGGCTTCCGGGACCCGGAACATCATGGCCTGCGTGGGGAACCGGGTGTGTCCCTTCGGGAACTATGACACCACCGCCCTGGCCAAACGGATCGAAAAGGCCATCTTCCCCAACGACCTCCATGTGAAAGTGGCCCTCACCGGCTGTCCCAACGACTGCTGCAAGGTGCGGATGCACGATTTCGGGATCATCGGCATGACCGAGCCCCAGTTCGACCCTTCCCGATGCATCAGCTGCGGGGCCTGCGTGAAGAAATGCAAACAGCTTTCCGTGGAAGCTCTGCATATGGACAAATTCCGGCCGGTGCGGAACGTGGAAAAATGCATCGGTTGCGGAGTCTGCGCCCATGCCTGCCCCAACCGGGCCTGGACCCGGAGCAAGACCCAGTATTTCCGGATCACCCTCCTGGGCCGCAGCGGCAAGAAGAATCCCCGGATGGGTGTGGATTTCATCAAATGGGCGGACGCGGACAGCGTAGTAAAGATTGTCAGCAACGTGTATGACTACGCCCGGAAGTACATCGACCCGGAAGCCCCGGGCGGCAAGGAACACATCGGGTATATGGTGGACCGGACCGGTCCGGAAGAATTCCTCCGGTACATCCTCCGGGACGTACAACTGCCGGAAAAGGCGGAAGTGTACAAACCTCTCTACTGGAACGGGATCCGGTATTGGGGATTGAAATAGGCAGAGTCACGGGTCACAAGTCGTGAGTCGCAAGCTTGTTGGTGCAAATCAACGATCCGGTTTTACAGATTCCAGTCCGATTCAATCTTAACTCTATATAGAAAAGGAACAGACGGTTTGAACGTCCAGGCCCGCGACCGGGGGTGTGAATTTTTTCACACCCCCTTTTCCATGCTATAATACATCCATACGAAAGGATGATGCCCATGAAATACATGATTGCTTCGGATATCCATGGTTCTACCTTCTATGCCCGGAAAATGGTCCAGGCTTTCCGGCAGGAACAGGCGGACCGGCTGATTCTCCTGGGAGATCTGCTGTACCATGGTCCCCGGAACGACCTGCCCCGGGACTATGCCCCCAAAGAGGTGATTTCCCTCCTGAATGATCTGAAGGACCGGATTTTCTGCGTCCGGGGGAACTGTGAGGCAGAGGTGGACCAGATGGTTCTCCAGTTCCCGGTGCTGGCGGACTACGCCTTGCTGGAATGGAACCATCACCTGGTCTTCGTCACTCACGGCCACCGGTACAACCTCCAGGCCCCGCCGCCCCTCCAGCCCGGAGACATCCTGCTCCACGGCCACACTCACATCCCTGCCGACGAACCCTGGGGCCGGGACAACCGGTACTGGAACCCAGGCTCCGTGTCCCTGCCCAAAGCCGGCAGTGTCCACAGTTATATGGTGCTGGACGAGGACCGGCCCCTCTGGAAAGCACTGGAATAGGAGGAACCCCATCATGATTCTTTCCATGAAACTTTCTCTTTCCCTTTTCCTGGCCGTACTGGCCATGGCTCCCCTGGGGTTCCGTCCCCTTCCTGCCCTGGCGGCGGAGACCGTTCCTTCCCACGCCCAAAAGGCCGCCCCCCATCCCCAAAAGGCCCCGGCGCTCCTGGGCCGCACCCCCGGCAAAGCATCCCCGGTCATCGACGCCCACAGCGCCGTATCCAATACGGACCTGATGCCGGTGGCGGCCGGAGTCACGGTGATCACCCGGCAGGAAATCGCCGCCAACCACTATGACAGCGTGGCCGAAGCCCTGACCTATGCCCCGGGGGTCACCGTCACCGGCGGGGTAGTGAACACTTCCCAGCGGATCCTCCGGATCGACGGGGACGAACGGGTGGCGGTATTCATCGACGGCCATCGGATGAACCTAGAAAGCGGCCTCACCAACGGCCGCAGCACCTACGACCTGGACATGGCCGTGCCACCCTCTGCCATCGAACGGATCGAAGTGATCCACGGGATGGCGGACGGCGGTTATCTGAACTATGATACCCCCGGCGGTGCCATCAACATCGTCACCCGGAAGGGCCGGGACCATCAGGTCCAGCTGGAAGGAGCCCGGGGGCCCTATGACGGCTGGCACTGGAACGTCCACCTGGAAGGCAGTGCCGAAGGCTGGAGCTGGCTGGGCACCGGAGGCCGTTCCAACTTGGATGCCCTCCACTACCGGGACGCCTCCGGCAGCCGGCACACCATGCCCGATTCCGCCCGGAACCGCCGGGAGATGTTCTACCGGTTCGACCGGCAGTTCACCGATTCCACCTCCCTGACCCTGTCCTACGCTCATTTCAGCAACAGCCAAGGACTCTGGCTGAGCCGTTCCTACTGGGACAGCCACCGGGAAGACTATGAGGCGGAAAAGCTGGCCAACAACGTGAACCTGACCTACAACTACAAAGAGGACGCCCCGGTGCCGGCCTGGATTTCCTTCTCCCACAACTACAACCAGGCGGATTCCTACTATCCCGCCGGAACGGAAGAACAAGATGAGCTTCCCAGCTACAGCCGGTGGAAAACCCGGACCAACAGCCTGGACTGGAGGGACGGCTGGAAGATGGGCCAAAATCTGACGGTTTCCGCCGGTGCCTCCTGGCAGCACACCTCCCTGGACACAGAACAGAACCGGCTGGATGCACACAACTTCGCCAAGAATTACAACAAGGGCATCAGCAATCTGTCCGCCTTTGTGACCACCAAGACCCGGTACGGCAAGCTGTCCCTCCAGAGCACCTCCCTGTTCAACCACAACACCCGGTTCGACAATGAGTATGTGTACGGGAACTCCCTGGAATACCGTCCCGATGACCGTCTGACCCTTTACGGGGCCCTCCAGCGGATCTATTCCGTCCCTACCCTGGATGAGCTTTATTACAACAATGCCAACCGGGATTCCGATGGAACTTGGAAGATCCGGGGCAATGAGCATCTCCAGCCGGAAACCGGCCTCAAGTGGAACGGAGGCATCCGATACCGGCTCAATGATCACAGCACCCTGGACGCCAATGCCTTTGTATCCCACATCAACAATCCCATTGTCTGGTACAAGGAAGCTGGAACCTGGACCCCGAAGAATCTGGAAAGCCAGAACAAATCGGGGATCCAGTTCACCTGGGAGGACCGGTTCAGTACCCGGTACGGGCTCACTGCTTCCTATGCCTGGACCCGGACGGATACCACCTACGGCAGTGGCATCGATTCCCAATACACCGATGAAGTAGCTCCCCATGCTTTCAAGACGGCCCTGACCTACAAAGACAGCCGCTGGACCAACAGTCTGCTGTTCCAGGCTGCCTGGGGCCGGGACAAGGGATGGTACACCGGCAATGCCTATACCCTGGACGCCAATTTCAACTACCGGTTCAACAGCCGCTGGAGCGCCTGGCTGAAGCTCCGGAACCTGCTGGACGAAAGTTATGAAGACGTGGGCTCCCGGACCTTGGGAGACTGCCCCGCCTACGGCCGCACAGCCTTAGTGGGAGTGACCTATGAGCTGTAAAGAAAGGGGGTGTGAAAAAATTCACACCCCCGGTCACTGGTCTCATGTCACTGGTCACTGGCTGATGGAGAGAACCCATGGCTGACGGGTTCTTTCGAATAAGAAACAGGACTGTGCTTTTCTTTTAATCCGTTGCTTGTCCAGAGTTCTTCTGGAGAGGCAAGGACAAGCCAAAGGCACGTCCGCGCCAGTATCATACAATAAAAGGCAGCCGCAGCCCGGCTGCCTTCCTTCGTCCAGTGACTAGTGACCAGTGACAGGCTGTTGCTCATGCAACAGCCTCTTCTTTTCACTTCCCCGGCTCTTCTGCAATGACGCCTCCGCAGTGGGGGATGATATTCAGGGTATAATCCTGTTTCCCTTCCTTGGCCAGCTGTTCCTGGGCCTTTTCCCAGGCCTCGGCCACGGTGGCGCAGGGGATCTGATTGGTCTTCCGGATGGCCTCGAAGTTCTCTTTTTTCGTCACCAGATAGATGGTATATCGGTGTGTCATGCAGAACAGATTGAAAGCCACGAAGAAGGGAATGCTGAAATTCTCCCGCAAGGCCTTTTCCATGTCCTTCTCGCTGGCATACTTGAAGCTGCCCAGGTATTCCGGCGGTTCATACAGGTCGCTGGCCTCCATGATGGCAATGATGATGCCTCCAGGTTTGGTGGTCACATCCGCCGGATCGTAGCATTTGCAGCCCTGATACAGGGATACATCCTTGGGATAGCCTCCGGCACAGGCAAAGGTCACATCCGCTCGTTCCTTGAAAGGAACCGCCTGGTTGTCATGGCAGATCCGGGTCCCTTCCAGCCAAGCCTGGTAAGGATCGCCGGCCACGATGCTGCAGATCTTCCCTTCATTATTGATGATGGAATGGACCAGGAAAGTGGGTTTCACCATATCCATGGCTTCCAGCATATCGTAGTTCACCGGATTGTCCTGGAGCACCCCGTTCCGGGTCTTGGGATTGATGCCATCTCCGAAATGGTCCGCCAGAGCGTGGCAATGGTTCTCCTGGATGGTGTCCCAGCCAGCCACTCCGGGCAGGAGCAGTTTCCGTCCGCCCCCATAACCAGCAAAGAGATGGGCCGTGATGCCATCGATGATTACGATCTTATCTGCTTCCACCGCCCGCTTATTCAGCATGACCTTGGTCCCGAACCGTGTGGTCCCTACACAAGTCAGTTCCTCCTCGTTCCGGCAGTGGTGCTGGAACATCCGGATGCGACGGGCCACTTCTTCTCCTACCACACGTACGTTTTCTTCTGGGGTCTGTTCCCGATGGGTCCCCTGGGCAAAGAGGATGCACATATCCTCATCCGGTACGCCGGCCCGGTTCAGTTCATTGACTACATGGATCACATATTCCGAAGACCGGTTCCAGGAACGGGTCACATCGGCGATGACCAGACAGACTTTATCTCCCTTCTGGAACATGTCCTGCAGCGGCTGGCAGCCGATGGGATGGCGCATGGCTTCCAAAGCCGCCTGTTCCACATCCACCGCCGGTACCGGACGTCCTTCGATGATACTGCTGATCCGTTCCTCCGGCAGGTCCACTTCCTGGGTCGTCCTGCCAAAATTAAAGCTGAATTTCCTGAGTCCCACGATATCTTCCTCCCTTTTTGATCAACGCTGCAGGATGCTGCGGCAATATACTATTTATACAGAATATTATAGCACTTCTGCTTATTTTTCTCCGTATATTCCGTATATAATGTATCTTCTAATAGATTGATTTTTCGATGGTCCTCCCAGGATTTCCTGCATATAAAAAAGCACCCACACGGTCAAAACCCGCATAGATGCTTGCTTTTAAATTGGTGGAGCATAGGGGGAAGGGCGCATATTTCCTTGTTCCGCGCTCCTTTATATAGAAAAGTTGGCAAAAAGTTGGCAACCAACATAAAATTTCATTGTGCCCCTGCAATAGGCCTGGATTTTTACCAGGTCTATTTTTTTTATGTGCAGGTGGCAAGGGATCCGGACAGATCCTTGCAAAGAAAAAGACAAGGGGCGCCCATGTTGTCAACCACCAGTAGGTTACAATGGTCACACCCCTTGCCCTCATGCTCTATATTTTACATGGTTTTTAATTCCATTGCAACCGCCCCGCGTACTGAATTGAATCGGGTTTAATAGGGGTGTTTGGGGTGAAACCCGCCCGCCCTATATACTTATACCTGTTTTCAATTCTGTACTTTTTAAAGGGGCTTAAATACGTGTTACCAGTCAAACGCTTCCCGTTCGGCATACTCGCCGTCCGTTCTTTCCTCATAATCATCATAGATTTCCTGCGGGGTGGAGTCGCTAGGCATTTCTACCAACGAATCTTCCAGGGCTTCTTCCCGCGCATTGTCGCAAAAATCGTCATAATCGATATAATCGCCGTTTTCCATTTCAATATCATCCATCTTTTTAGCTCCTTTTATAAATTCCACTTTTTCAAACGACTTTTAAGGCCGGATAAGAAAAAATGGAAACCTACCGCCGAATTGCAAAATTGCCGCCCGATTTTTGGGACT